>CBFHMO010000108.1:0-5477 GCA_965656925.1 Patiriisocius sp. | reverse complement strand
AATTTAATAGGATTTCAAAAGTAAACATTTTCATAAAAAGGGAACCAAAAAGTTATTAAGAAACCAAGTGATTATATTGTTAGTTACTATCGTTGTGATGTATGTTTTATACCAAAGGCTTTGTATCTTTACTCAAGAAATAAATGCGTAGAAATATATCAGGGATTTAAAATTTTGATATCAAGTATAACTAGCATTGTTTATCTTTGCACTCAAAATTTCAAGTACTATGACTACTACAAAACAAGCAGCCAACATACAATTAAACACTATTGAAGAAGCTATTGCAGATATCAAACAAGGTAAGGTGATTATTGTAGTTGATGACCAGGATCGTGAAAACGAAGGTGATTTTGTAGCCGCTGCAGAAAATATTACTCCAGAGATCATAAATTTTATGGCAACTCATGGGCGTGGTCTTATTTGTACACCCATCACAGAAAGTCGTTGTAAAGAATTACAACTTGAAATGATGGTTGGCAATAACACAGACCCTATGGAAACTGCCTTTACTATTTCCATAGATCTTAAAGGACATGGGGTTACAACAGGAATTTCTGCCAGCGATAGAGCAAAAACAGTCAAGGCATTGGTAGACCCTTCCATAAAACCCTTTGATTTAAGCAGACCAGGACACATTTTCCCACTCAAAGCAAAAGATGGTGGTGTACTGCGCAGAACTGGTCACACAGAAGCAGCCATAGACTTTGCGAGATTGGCAGGGCTAAAACCCGCAGGCGCAATTGTAGAAATAATGAATGAAGACGGCACTATGGCAAGACTTCCAGAACTTTCTAAAGTTGCCAAAAAGTTTGATTTAAAGTTAGTCTCTATTGAAGATTTGGTTGCCTACAGAATGGAGCACGATTCTTTGATAGAAAAGGAAGAAGATTTTACCATCAACACCAACTTTGGTCCCTATCGTTTACGCGCATACAAACAAACTACTAATGATCAAGTGCACATTGCTCTAACTAGAGGAAGCTGGAAAAACTATGAGCCTGTTTTGGTGCGTATGAACTCTACCCTAGTTAACAACGATATTCTAGGCACCTTAACTAGTAGTGTAGACAAGAAACTTGACGATATGTTTAAAGTTATAGAAAATCAAGGTAAAGGCGCAATGGTATTTATCAACCAACAAAGCCAATCTTTTAATCTTATCAATAGACTTAAAACACTAAAAAAAGTGCAAAAAGAAAATAAAATCACCAAAGCACCAAACATTAAGATGGACGCAAGAGATTTTGGTATTGGAGCTCAAATCTTGCATGATCTAGGCATCCACAAAATACGCCTAATGTCAAACACCAAGCAAGAAAAACGTGTAGGTATGGTAGGGTATGGCCTTGAAATTACTGATTACGTAGGGTATTAAAACAACCCCTATTTTCATTTTTTATTAACTTCACGAGTGCCTACTTAATAGCTATGTATGTTTTATACTTTTGTGCTAGCTATTTTTTTTAAAGGCTACACACAATATATATTTTACCTAATAACAAACTACCCTTATACCTAATGAAAAAATACGCTGAGCCCACCGTTAAAGATCCAAACAAAAAAAATAACGTAACAATGGCCTCTGCCTTTAAGACCATTATTTGGCCTCGCAGAAACTTAGTTTTTATAGGGCTTTTATTAATTGTTATTGGGCGTCTTGCAGGATTTGTGCTGCCTTTGAAATCTAAAGAACTTTTAGACAGCATTATACCAAATAAAGACCTTCAGGGATTATATGATATGCTTTGGATGGTGGGTGTTGCCCTTTTATTTCAGGCAGTAACCTCTTTTTTGTTGACACGAATTTTAAGTGTCCAGGCGCAGTATCTAATTAGTGAATTGCGTGCACAGGTTCAAAAAAAGATACTTTCTTTACCTATTAGTTTTTTTGATAACAATAAATCTGGAGCGCTTGTTTCCAGAATAATGAGTGATGTAGAAGGAGTGCGTAACCTTATTGGTACAGGACTCGTACAACTCGTTGGAGGTACTATTACTGCAATTATATCTGTGGTGTTACTCATTAAAATAAATCCATGGATGACCCTGTTTGTTTTTCTACCCGTTGTAATTTTTGGGGTAGTGGCACTAAAAGCTTTTAAATACATTAGGCCCATTTTTAGGGTTCGCGGAAAGATAAACGCCCAAGTAAAAGGTAGGCTTACAGAAACACTCGCTGGGGTAAGGGTTATAAAAGGATTTAACGCAGAAGACCAAGAAAACAAGGTCTTTGAGAAGGGAGTGGATCAACTGTTTCAGAACGTTAAAAAGAGCCTAACGGCAACTGCAATTATGACTAGCTCATCCACTTTTCTATTAGGCTTGGCCTCTGTGGGTATTATGGGTATTGGCGGCTATTACATGATACAAGAAACCATGACGGTGGGAGATTTTTTATTATTTACCCTACTTCTTGGTTTTATGATTGCTCCCATAGTACAAATGAGCAATATTGGTAGCCAACTCACAGAAGCCCTTGCCGGTCTAGACCGAACACAGGAGCTGATGAATCTCACTGGAGAAGATGAGCTGGAGAATCGCAGCATTGTCTTAGATGATATCCAAGGAAAACTTGAGTTTAAAGATGTTAGCTTTGCCTATGATGATGGTAAAAATGTACTTCATAATATAAATTTAAGTGTTAAAGGGGGTGATGTAATTGCCTTGGTAGGAAGCTCTGGTTCTGGTAAATCTACCATTGCTGGATTGTGCGCTACATTTTTAACGCCTCAATCTGGAAGTGTTACCATGGATGGTGTAGATCTAGCAAATGTAAAACTAAGTAGCTATCGTAAGCATCTTGGGGTTGTATTGCAAGATGAGTTTTTGTTTGAAGGAACCATCAAAGAAAATATTTTATTCTCTAGACCAAATGCTAGCCAGCAACAATTACTCACAGCGGTAAAAGCGGGATACGTTGATGAATTTACCGACCGTTTTGAGGATGGCCTTGACACATTAATTGGAGAGCGTGGCGTAAAACTATCTGGAGGGCAAAGACAACGTATTGCAATTGCAAGAGCGATACTTGCAGATCCAAAAATTATTATTTTAGATGAGGCTACTTCAAATTTAGATACAGAGAGTGAGTCTTTAATTCAAAAATCATTAGAAACACTAACAAAAAATAGAACTACCATAGTTATAGCCCATAGACTAAGTACTATTAAACGTGCAGATCAAATTCTAGTGATAGAAAAAGGTGAAATTGCAGAACAAGGAAACCATGATTTCTTGATAGAAAAACAAGGAAGGTATTACGATTTGTATACCTATCAAGCAAAAATATAATCCTACAACTCAATAATTACTTTCTCTATACCCCGGCGTACCTTGGTCATCTTAGAAAAGATATCGTCATCAGCGCGATAGCCTACAGCAAGTACTAAGACAGACTGCAGCCCTTTTTCTGGAAGGTTAAGAAAAGAGTCATACTTTTTAGGCTCAAACCCCTCTATTGGACAAGCATCAATATCTTCTAAGGCGCAAACGGTAAGCAAGTTACCAAGGGCTAGATAGGCCTGTTTGGCCATCCAGGTATTAATCTGGGAGGGATCTTTTTGAGAAAAATCATTGGTAAGAAAATCTTCAAATGGCTGCAAGACATCTCTTGGTGTTTCTCGTAAAGACACCACAGTATCAAAATATTCTTTAATATAACTTGAAGAGATTTGAGTTTCTGTACACAATACCAAAACCTCTGAACAATCTGCAACTTGGCTTTGGTTCATGGTTAAAGGCACTAATTCTTCTTTTAGTGTTTGATTAGAAATCACAAGCATTTTTAATGGTTGTAATCCATAGGATGTTGCCGTAAGATTAAAAGCCTGTTTGAGAACCGTCAGTTTTGCTTCTGAAAGTTTCTTAGTGGTATCAAATTTTTTACAAGCATAACGCCATTGTAATTTGTCAAGTGTTTTACAGGTCATGGTTTGGGTATTAGGGTACTGTATACAATACGTTAGTTAAGTCTATGTTTTCGAGGTTATTTCTATTTCATAAACTTAAAGCGTTTATGGGTCCAAAAATAATAAGATGGATTCTTGCTGATGAGTTCTGTTAATATTTTAGCATAGGCGTCTGTGATTTCAAAATCTGGATACTGCTTTGGGGTATCTGCAAGAACACTAAAAGTAGAGCTGTAATATCCTCTTTTTACTCTGGTTGTACCCAAAAATAACACGGGTAAATCATACTGTTTTGACAACTTCTCTACCCCTGTAAAAAAAGGAGTTTGGACATTTAAAAAACTTGAAAAGTGTTTGTTATTAGGGTTTGATGGAGATTGATCCATAACAAAACCAAAATAAGCAAATCCTTTTTGGGTAGTTAAGACATCTTTAATTTTTTCTCTTGCCTGTTTATTGGGTACTAAAGTTGAATTCCACTTACTACGAATGTCACGAATCATTTTATCAAAATATGGATTCTTTATCTTTTTATAAATAGCGTATCCTGGATGATCTTTTAGCAGGGTAGCAAGTGCAAACACCCACTCATAGCTAGCATAATGACCCATGGTAATTAATACAGGCTGGCCTTTGTCCACATATTTTTGAAGTACTTCAATATTTGTAAATAAATAACGATCCCTAAGGGTTTGCTCTGAGATACTAAGGGTCTTAATTACCTCAATAAACAAATCACAAAAGTGATGGTAAAAACGTTTTTCTGTTTCTTTTAAGGTTGCTTTATCCATGTTAGGAAAAGCTGTTTTTAGGTTAAACAGAACCACATCTCTCCGGTAACCGACAATATAATACAGGATAAAAAACACCACATCACTAATAATGTACAATACCCTAAAAGGAAGCTTGGACAACAACAAAACAAAAGGATAGACAAGTGCGAAAATTAAAAAAGACATGATTAGTTTTATCAATATTAGGGCAAATATACCCTTTAAATACTTAGAATAGTAGGTGATTGTAGACACCTATGACTGAAATAATTAGACCAAAGCAATTGCTGCTTCTTTAATAGACGTAAAACCACCTGTTACATTTATACCTCCATGTATGCCCCTACTCTTTAAAATAGACGCTGCAATAACAGAGCGATATCCTCCCGCGCAGTGAATGTAAAAGGGCGATGATTTTGGGAATAAAGCCAAGTAGTCGTTAATAAAGTCAAGAGGAGTGTGCCTGGCCAAGGGAATATGTGAGGCTGAGAACTCACCTTGTTTTCTTACATCAAAAACAGGCATCTCTTTTTCTAAGGCCTCTTTTAGCGTATGTGCAGAAACGGTCTGCATGGTATCAATTTGTTTTGCTGCCTTTTGCCACGAGGCTATTCCTCCCTTTAGAAAGCCGAGTGTATTGTCAAAGCCAACACGAGATAAGCGCATAATAACCTCAGGCTCCCTATTTGGAGGGGTAACAAGTAAAATGGGTTGTTTCACGTCCTTAATAAGGGCTCCAACCCAAGGAGCAAAACCACCATCAATACCAATAAATATAGAATTAGGTATGTGG
>CBFHMO010000107.1:0-5497 GCA_965656925.1 Patiriisocius sp. | reverse complement strand
TTGTAAAAAAGACAGAAAAACAAATTCAACAAGAAATTATTGAAATTGGTAAACGTACCGTAATAGATTTAGGAATTCACGGATTACATCCTGAATTAATTAAAACTATTGGACGTATGAAATACCGTTCGTCTTATGGACAAAACTTATTACAACACTCACGTGAAGTGGCAAACCTTTGTGGAATTATGGCTGCTGAGTTAGGTTTAAATGCGAAACTTGCTAAACGTGCTGGTTTATTGCACGATATAGGTAAAGTTCCTGAAACAGAAAGTGAATTACCTCACGCATTATTAGGAATGCAATGGGCTGAAAAATATAATGAGAATGCAGAAGTTTGTAATGCCATTGGAGCTCACCATGATGAAATTGAAATGAAATATTTAATTGCACCAATTGTGCAAGTATGTGATGCTATTTCGGGTGCAAGACCTGGTGCAAGACGTCAAGTATTAGACTCATACGTCAAAAGATTAAAAGACCTTGAAGATATTGCATTTGGCTTTGGCGGTGTAAATAAAGCCTACGCGATACAAGCAGGTAGAGAGTTAAGAGTTATGGTAGAGAGCGAGAAAGTGTCTGATGATAAAGCAGCGCAATTATCTTTTGAAATTTCACAAAAAATCCAAACAGACATGACCTATCCAGGACAGGTTAAAGTAACTGTAATTAGAGAAACTAGAGCTGTAAATATTGCCAAGTAATTTTTACTAAATCTCACTGTAAAAGCTTTTTTAATACTTGTATTGAAAAAGCTTTTTTTTTTACAAATAGTTGCGCTCTACATAAAAAGGGCCAAAGGGCACCACAGAACAGATAATAGCTATAAAGAGTTTTTTAACACTCCAGTGTAACACGCGCCAAGCATAAATTGTAAAAACAATATATAGCATAAACAAAACTCCATGCGCCATACCCACAACTTGAACTAGTTGGGGCATATCCCAAATATATTTTAAGGGCATAGCAATACCAAGTAGCACTATAAATGATATAGCTTCTAGGGAACTTATAATTTTAAATACTTTAATACCTTTTTTCAAAAGAGTAATTTTTTACAAATATAGTTGCCAAATATCTTCCAAGTAGGCGTTTTAAGAAAATTTTTAACCTATGTTTTCTAACAAAATAGTACCTTTCCTTTTTTAATATCTGAAATCACACATCATGAAACTAACTACAGTTTTTACCTACTTATTTCTTTTTATTGGGCTATTTTCCTGTAATAAAAAACAAGAGTCAGCCAACACACCCAAGAACTTTACTCTTGACTATGAGAAATTTACTTTAGACAATGGCCTTGAGGTTATTTTACATGTAGATAAAAGCGATCCAATTGTAGCCGTTGCAACTGTGATGCATGTAGGATCAAATAGAGAAAAGCCTGGAAAAACTGGATTTGCTCATTTCTTTGAACACATGTCTTTTAATGACAGTGAAAATGTTCCTGTAGGAGCAAACCGTAAAATGATTCCTCAGTGGGGAGGAAGCCGTAATGGTGGAACCTGGAGTGATGGTACTATATATTATGAGGTAGTGCCTAAAGATGCTTTCGAGAAAATTCTTTGGATAGACAGTGATCGCTTTGGGTATATGTTAAATACTGTAACCAAAGAAGCACTAGAGCGAGAAAAACAAGTAGTGAAAAATGAAAAACGCCAACGCGTAGACAATGCTGCTTATGGATATACAGATGAAATTATCCGTAAAAATTTATACCCAAAAGGACACCCTTACAGCTGGACTGTTATAGGCGCATTACCAGATTTACAGGCTGCTACTTTAGAAGATGTTAAAGAATTCCATAAAGAGTATTACGGCGCTGCTAACGCATCTTTGGTAATTGCAGGAGACATAGACATTACAGAAACTAAAAAACTGGTTCAGCAATGGTTTGGCGAAATCCCTAGAGGGCCAGAGGTAGCTGCCATGGATCCTATGCCAGTAACTTTGCAAGAAACAAAATCTTTATATTTTAAAGATAATTTTGCAAAACTACCAGAACTGCGCATGGTATTTCCAACGGTAGAGAATTATAATAAAGATTCTTATGCCCTGCAAATACTAGGGCAACTACTAAGTGGTAGTAAGAAATCTGCCTTGTATAAAACCGTTGTAGAACAATCTAAACTGGCACCAAACGTAGGGTCATACCAAAACAGTAATGAGCTAGCCGGTGAGTTTATTATTAGAGTAAGAGCAAACCAAGGAGTAGCTTTAGATGATGTTAAAAAATCTATAGAACAAGGTTTATTAAACTTTGAAACAAATGGCTTTACAGATAATGAGTTAACGCGCATCAAGGCAGAACTTGAAACTCAGGTGTACCAAGGTGTTGCTACGGTTTTAAATAAAGCCTTCCAGTTAGTGCGTGACAATGAGTTTGCTGGTGATCCTGAGCAAACTATTAAAGATACTCAAATTATCAAAAATTTAACTAGAGATGATATTACTAGGGTGTATAACACCTATATAAAAGACAAACATTTTATACTCTCTAGTGTGGTTCCAAAAGATGCTCCAGAGCTTGCTGTGAGTGGCTCTATTGAGGCAAGTGTTTGGATTGAGCAGGTTGGCGCCATGGCCTCTAGTGAGCAGGTTAGCCAAGGAGCAGAGGCTGTCTATGCAAAAACAGTAACTACTTTTGATAGATCTGAGCCAGATTTTACAGAAACACCTTTACTGAAAATGCCAACTATCTGGAGCGCTAACCTTGATAATGGTATGGCATTGTTTGGTATTGAAAACACAGAATTACCCCTTGTTAATTTTCAACTCTCCATAAAAGGAGGCCATACTCTAGACCCAGATTTAAAAGCTGGTGTAGCATCATTAATGGCAGATTTAATGAATGAAGGTACCCAAAGTAAAACAGCTGCAGAGCTGGAAGAGGCAATAGGTCTTCTTGGGTCAAGCATAAATATTAGCGCTGGAGTTGAACAAATTACTATAACAGGTAGCTCTCTAGATCGTAATTTTGGAAAAACCATTGCCCTTGTGCAAGAGATGTTAATCTCTCCGCGTTGGGATGAGACAGAGTTCTTGCGTTTAAAGCAAGAATTACAAACCTCATTAAAAGGCAGAGAGGCTAACCCAAGGGCTATAGCCGCTGTTAATTTTAATAAATTACTCTATGGAGACACCCATCCTTATGGCACTGCAACGAGTGGTACATTAAAGAGTGTTTCCTCCATAACTCTTGAAGATGTAAAAGAGTTTTACACCAATATATCTCCAAAAGTTGCAAGTTTTCATGTGGTAGGAAATGTTGGCAAAACCCAAGTAAAACAAAGTCTTGAAAGTATAAATAGCAATTGGCAAGCCAATGATGTAGAAATGAAAAGCTACGACACACCAAAAAACAAGGTAGCCGGTACTCTTTACTTTATAGATGTTCCAAATGCAAAGCAGTCTGTGGTATATGTTGGAGATGTTTCTTTATCTGCAAGCAATCCAGATTCAAAAAAATTGGATTTTGCCAATGAAATATTAGGCGGCGGTTCTAGTGGTAGACTTTTTCAAACCCTGCGTATTGGTAAAGGATATACCTATGGAGCCTATTCTAGAATACCGAAAAGGATGGATAAAGCTGCTTTTACCATATCATCTAGTGTAAGGGCAAATGCTACTTTAGCATCATTACAGATTATACAGCAAATGGTGCAAGACTATGGCGCTGGCTTTACAGACAAGGATGTAACTCTTACAAAAAATAAAGTGATTAAAGCCAATACTCGCGCTTTCGAATCTTTTGGAGCCAAACTAGGCTTACTTAGTACTATAAGCACCTATTCTAAAAGCCTGGATTATGTAGATAAAGAACAAGAACTACTTGCTGGTATGACCCTCGAAGATTTTAAAACAGTCATTAACAAATACATCAATGAGAAAAACATGGTATATCTGGTAGTTGGCGATAAGGCGTCGCAGCTCTCCCAGGTTAAAAAACTAGGAAAACCTGTTATTGAATTAGATATTTACGGAAATAAGATATAATATGACATCATTAAAAAATAAAGTTGCTTTTATAACCGGCGGTAGTAAAGGTATAGGATTTGGTATTGCCCAAGTATTATTACAAAGGGGAATACACGTAGCCATTACAAGCAGATCTTTAGAGGGTGCACAAAAAGCAGCAAACAAGTTATCTAAATTTGCAGATGAGAATACAAAAGTCTTGGCTCTTAAGGCAGATGTTTGTGATTATAAGCAACAACAAGATGCAGTAAAGGCTACTGAAAATACCTTAGGAAGTATTGATATTGTTATTGCAAATGCTGGTTTAGGGATTTTTGGTAACATCCAAGACATAACCATAGAAGCTTGGAATCAAGTGATAGACACCAATTTAACAGGCGTGTTTTACACGTTAAAAAGCACCCTTAGCTCATTGAAGAAAACCAAAGGATATTACATAACTATTTCTAGTTTGGCTGGCACAAATTTCTTTGCAGGAGGCACGGCCTACAATGCAAGTAAATTTGGTGTCACTGGGTTTACTCAAGCTGCGATGCTTGATTTAAGACATCATGGCATCAAAGTTACTACCATAATGCCGGGTAGTGTTTCTACATATTTTAACGGAAATGAGCCAAGCCATAAAGATGCTTGGAAAATTCAACAAGAAGATATTGGTGAGTTAGTGGTAGATTTACTGAAAATGAATCCTAGAACACTACCAAGTAAAATTGAAGTTAGACCTACAACTCCACCAACAAAATAGGATGATGATCCATAAATAATTTTTTGTATTGAATCTTAAAAATTACATTTGTTATAAACCAAACATATGGCAGGCAATACCTTCGGAAACTTTTTTAAACTAACCACCTTTGGAGAATCTCATGGAGAGGCTATTGGTGGTGTTATTGATGGCTGCCCTGCTGGAGTTTGTATAGATCTTGATGCTATTGAAAATCAAATGATGCGTCGCAGACCTGGCCAGTCTAGTATTGTTACCCAGCGTAAAGAACCAGACACAGTACGTTTTCTCTCAGGAATATTTGAAGGAATAACAACAGGCACTCCTATTGGATTTATTATAGAAAATACCAATCAAAAATCTTTAGACTACGCTCACATTAAAGATAGTTATAGACCAAGCCATGCAGATTTCACCTTCGATAAAAAATACGGCCATCGCGATTACAGAGGTGGTGGACGCTCTTCTGCTCGTGAAACAGCAAGTAGGGTAGCGGCAGGTGCAATAGCCAAACAGCTATTAACAGGCATAACTGTAAATGCTTATGTGTCTTCTGTAGGAGATATTTTTCTAGAAAAGCCTTATCAAGCGCTAGATTTTAAGAAAACAGAACAAAATGAAGTACGGTGCCCCGATGAAGAAACGGCTTCAAAAATGATCACTAAAATAAAAGAAATCAAAAAACAAGGAGACACCATAGGAGGTACCGTTACCTGTGTTATACAGAATGTTCCTGTTGGTTTAGGAGAGCCTGTTTTTGATAAACTACATGCACAGCTAGGTAAAGCAATGCTT
>CBFHMO010000106.1:0-5504 GCA_965656925.1 Patiriisocius sp. | reverse complement strand
TAGACAATAAGCATTCTGTTTTTGGTTATGTTGTAGAAGGGCAAGATGTTGTAGATACAGTAGCGCAAGGAGATACCATGAACATGGAGATTATTCGTGTTGGTGAAGATGCTCAGGCCTTTAATGCAGTTGAGGTTTTTAGAAACTTTACAGGAGCCAAGGCAGCGCGAGAAGCTGCTGCAAAAAAGGAGCAGGAAGCTTCTATGAAAGATCTAGTAGCTGGTTTTGACAAAACAGAAAGCGGTCTTTATTATAAAATAATTCAAAAAGGAGATGGTGTTAAGCCAACTTCTGGACAAACAGTATCTGTTCATTACAAAGGGATGTTGCCAGAGGGAACAACCTTTGATTCTTCTTATGATAGAGGAACTCCTATCGATTTTCCTGTAGGTATGGGCCACGTGATTGCTGGTTGGGATGAAGGTATCATGCTCCTGAACAAAGGAGATAAAGCGCGTTTTGTTATTCCAAGTGATTTAGGATATGGAGCCCAAGGTGCGGGTGGAGTAATTCCTCCAAACGCTACTCTAGTTTTTGATGTAGAACTCATGGATATTAAAGGTTAGTAACCTCTTTATAACTATATAAAAAACGCCTCAAAGTTCTTGAGGCGTTTTTTTATTTTAGCTCAAATTTAAAATTATGACTCAAACTTCTATACAATATCCAATAGGTAAACTCTCAATTCCTGACAACATCACACCTGGTCAAGTTTCTGAGGCCATTGAGGTGTTGCGTGTATTTCCACAACAATTAAAGATGACTTTATTAGATGTCACAGAAACAAAGCTAGACACCCCTTATAGAGAGGGTGGATGGTCTTTACGCCAATTAATACATCATATTTCAGATTCACATAGCCACTGCTATAATAGAATGCGCTGGGCATTAACAGAAGATGCCCCAATTGTAAAATCATATGATCAAGATTTATTTGCCGCTATGGATGATTACAAAACAGCTCCTATAGCGTGGTCATTAACCCACATAGAAATGTTGCATCACAAGATGGTATACATTCTGCAACGTATCAACGGAAAGCAGTGGAATAGAGTCTATGTGCACCCACAAACCAATGCTGAGGTAAGTATTAAAGAAATGGCCCTTACCTACGCGTGGCATAGCATGCATCACTTTATGCATATTAAAAATGCACTGTAATTAAAACATATTTTACGTTTAAAACCTAGAATAGCATATTGTAATTCTAGGTTTTTTTTTAGGTATAAATTTGATGTATCACGATTAGTTGATTATTCTTTCCACTTAATATTACAACCAATACTCGGTTTTTGATCTTTATGTTGAGGTCTATTGTTTAGAATATGATCCATGGCTTCACGCAAATCTCTTCCGTTTACAGGTATGCCGTTGCCAGGTCTAGAGTTGTCAAGTTGCCCGCGATATACAAGTTTTTCAGTCTCATCAAACAAATAAAAATCTGGAGTACATGCCGCCATATATGCCTTAGCGACTTCTTGGCTAGGGTCATATAAATAAGTAAAAGGATACCCCTGTTCTCTAGCTGTTTTACGCATTTGCTCTGGGCTATCTTGAGGGTAGTTTTCTACGTCATTACTACTAATGGCCACAAAGCCAAAACCTGTTACTCTGTAATCATTACATAAACGCACCAACTCCTCATTAACATGTTTTACAAAAGGGCAATGGTTGCAGATAAACATAACTACAATGCCTTTTTTACCTGTTATGTCCTCTAAACTAGTTAAGGTGTTTGATACGGTATCAATTAATTTAAAGTTTGGGGCCTTCGTGCCTAAGGGCAACATGGTAGAAGGTGTTAATGACATTTTTTTATTTTTTTGTGAGATACTAAGACACAAGATAGGTCTTTAAATACTATATTAGGTACAAATTTAACGTATGGAAATTTCCTGGAATGATTTTGAGAAAATAGAAATGAGAATTGGCACCATTATCAAGGCAATAGATTTTCCAGAGGCTCGTAATGCTTCGTACCAATTATACATTGATTTTGGAGCCGTTATTGGAGTTAAAAAAACTTCAGCGCAAATTACTAGTTTGTATACCAAACAAGATTTAATAGGAAGACAGATTGTTGGGGTCGTAAATTTTCCTAGCAAACAAATAGGCCCTATGATGAGTGAGTGTTTGGTTTTAGGGGCAGTCTCAGGTAAAGAGGTAACGCTGTTACATCCTGATGTAAAAGTTGAAAACGGGCTACCAATCAGCTAAGTGTGTAGTTAAAGCAAGTAGGGTTGTTATTTATACATCTGCATCCATCATGTTTGTGACAACATGATAGCGCGGGTCATCAATGGCGTCTTTAATAATGGCTTTAAAGTCAGGATTCCATTTCAGTAGCATCGCTTTACAGTCTGGGCTTAAATGCGTTAAGGTTACTTTTTTACCAGCCTCAAGGTATTTGTTAGAGATAGTATGTAGCGCTTCAACTCCAGAGTGATCTCCTACTTTAGATTCTATAAAATCTATTTCTACGTGCTCAGGGTCACTAGAGACATCAAATTTACTGTTAAACCCAGTTGTAGATCCAAAAAACAGTGGCCCCCATATTTCGTATACTTTAGTTCCATCTTCTTTAATACGTTTTCTTGCTCTAATCATCGTTGCACTCTTCCACGCAAAAGACAATGCGCTCATGATAACTCCAGCAATAACTGCAATGGCTAAATCTTGCCAAACCGTTATGGCAGATACAGCGATAAGAACAATCGCGTCTGTGCGAGGAATTTTATGTAAAATTCTAAAACTACTCCAAGCAAAGGTGCCAATAACCACCATAAACATAACCCCCACCAGTGCTGCAATTGGAATTTGTTCTATTAGAGGCGCTCCAAAGAGCACAAAACATAACAACGCTATGGCTGCAGTAGCACCAGATAAACGGCCACGACCTCCAGAGTTTATGTTGATTATAGATTGTCCAATCATAGCACAACCTCCCATACCTCCAAACAGGCCATTTAAAATATTTGCACCCCCTTGAGCTACACATTCTCTGTTTCCGCTCCCGCGTGTCTCTGTCATATCATCAATCAGGTTAAGGGTCATAAGGCTCTCAATAAGGCCAACCGCTGCAAGAATAAGTGCTGTTGAGCCAATGAGTCCCCAATGTCCTTTAAGGGTGTAAAACAGCGTGAATATTTGATCCTGAAAACTTGGTAGCCCTCCTTGAAGACCTTCGCCACCTCCGTCTTTAATGAAAGAGCCAACGGTAGATACGTCAATATTTCCAAAGATTACAATTGCGGCAACCACTACAATGGCAATAAGTGCAGCAGGAATTTTTTTAGTAAGTTTAGGAAGCCCATACATAATAGCCATCGTGAGGCATACTAGCCCTAGCATCATCCAGAGGTTATCCCCAGACATCCATTGCATTTCTCCGGCTATATTTTCTTTAAAAAGTCCAAGTTGAGATAAAAATATTACAATAGCCAAACCATTTACAAAGCCCATCATTACAGGGTGGGGTATAAGGCGCACAAATTTCCCTAATTTAAAGACACCTGCCGAAATTTGAATTGCTCCAACAATTAATAAAGTGATAAACAACCACTGTAAGCCAAGGTTTTCAACAGGGACAGCTAAGGCGTCCCCAACCTGATTTCCTTTTTGGATAAGAAAAACCATTACAACAGCCATAGCTCCTGTTGCTCCACTAATCATACCTGGCCTACCTCCAAAAAGTGCGGTAACAATACCCATCATAAATGCCCCGTACAAACCTACAAGTGGGTCTATACCAGCAACAAATGCAAATGCCACAGCTTCTGGCACCAAAGCTAGTGCAACGGTTAATCCAGAAAGGATATCGTTTTTAGGGTTTTGGGTGAAATTTTTAATGGTTTTTTGTAGTAGCATACCTTGGTGTTTTTCAAGCCGCAAAGATATGCTTTTGTATGGGCTTGGCTTGCTGGATTTTATTTTTTTTGACTGTTATAAAACACATAGTGTTTTCAGTGTTTTTGTCGGTAGGTTTTATTGCGGGGTTTTTAATTATTTCATTTTGGTTTTAACTAACAATTTTTAGGCTTTACTCTTACAGTATGTTTTTGTAGTTTTGGGAAAACGCATTTTAAATTATATGGTAGAAGAATTAGTGATTTTGGTAGATGAAAATGATAAGCAAATAGGGCTTATGCCAAAAATGGAAGCTCATGAAAAAGGAATTTTACACAGAGCTTTTTCTGTGTTTGTGTTAAATGATCAAGGCGCCTTAATGTTGCAACAGCGAGCATTACACAAATACCACTCTCCTGGGTTATGGACCAATACCTGTTGTAGTCACCAAAGAGATGGGGAGTCTAATATCCAGGCCGGCACAAGAAGACTACAAGAAGAGATGGGTTTTGTTACATCCCTAACACACGCAACATCCTTTATATATAAAGCACCTTTTGATAATGGCTTAACAGAGCATGAGTTAGACCATATTATGCTTGGCAACTATTGTGATGCACCTGTAATAAATCAGGATGAAGTAGCAGCATGGAAATGGATGGCAGTAGAGGATGTTAAGGAAGATATAAAGGCACATCCAGATCAATATACAGTTTGGTTTAAAATAATATTTGATAAATTCTATAGCTTCATAAGTTTGGGAGCATCATAGGCTACACAAACAAACCAGCTTTTTAATTGATTTAAAAAACTGCAACACTTTTGCAAGGTTATATTGTGTAAGAGTTTGTAACTTTGCAACGTATTAATTAGTAATTTAAAAACCGCAGGTAACGCAACACATTATGGCAAATAAGAGAGATTTAAAAAAAGATATCAACTACGTAATGGGAGATATCATTGAGGCTGTATACATTTGGGAATTAACAAACCCTTCAAAAGAAACCAAAGAGTCTCAATCTATCATTGATGATGCAATTGTAGGATTTGATGAGTTGATTGTAAAGGTAAACCAAAGAGACCTTGAAAATGCCAAAGCGCATTTTAAGGCTGTAAATCAAGAGCTTGAAGCTAAAGGAAGAGCCTTGATAGATAGAATTAATAAAATGTAATACATATTTGATTATAAACAAAAGCTCCATTACCTTTTGGTAATGGAGCTTTTTTGATTTCAATTTTGTTTGGATCTATTGCATAAAAAATCCCGTTGCATTTGCAACGGGATTTTTTTACGAAATAATATGATTATTGGATTGTCTTATTTTACTTTCTTTACAATTGCTTCAAAAGCTTCTGGATGATTCATTGCTAGATCTGCAAGAACCTTACGGTTCAATTCAATTCCTGCTGTTTTCATCCCTCCCATAAATTGAGAGTAAGACATTCCGTGTTGGCGTGCACCTGCGTTGATACGCGTGATCCACAATGCTCTAAAAGTTCTCTTTTTGTTTCTACGGTCTCTGTATGAGTAAGACATTGCTTTGTCTACTGCATTTTTGGCTACCGTCCAAACATTCTTTCTTCTTCCAAAGTACCCTTTGGCTTGTTTTAATACTTTTTTTCTACGTGCTCTTTTGGCAACGCTGTTTACTGATCTT
>CBFHMO010000105.1:0-5545 GCA_965656925.1 Patiriisocius sp. | reverse complement strand
CCACTTCCTAAACCTCCTGTACCACCACCGCGGCCCCAAGAAGCATATAATACTGCAGAAAGATCTACTTTGTCGTTAATTTGGTAATCCCAGTTTAAGTTGGCAACTGGCTTATGGTAATAGTTACGTCTTTCTGTGTAACGTTGCCCATCCAAAAATCCAGAATTTGGATTGTATTTGTTTCCGTATTGCTCATAAACACTTCTGTTTTGAGAGAAGTTTTGATCATGAAACTGTGGTGCTCCTGTAAGTAAAAAGTTGAACACACTTTTTTCACTTGCTTTGTAACCAACAGAGATCATATATGTTTGACCTCCACCTTGTGTACCTTCAGCATATTTTCTATATCCTTGCCAGTGGTCTAATAATACTGAGAATCCCCAACCTTTTTCACTCATTCCTGAGTTATAGTTCATCGTTGCTTTTGCATAACTATCGTTACCGCCTAGAAAACGTACAAAACCACCTTCTTTTTTGTCTGTAGTTTTAGATACAATGTTTACCGTACCACCTACAGAAGAAATAGCAAGCTTAGATGCTCCTAAACCTCTTTGTACTTGTACTGCGTTTGCAACATCACTCATTCCAGACCAGTTAGACCAGTACATTCTACCGTCTTCTTGACCATTAATTGGTTGCCCATTAAGCAAGAATGCTGTGTTTGTGTCGTTGAAACCACGCAAGAATATTTGACTATCTCCAAAACCAGAACCTTGATTTGCTACATACACAGATGGTGTGTTTTTCATAGCCTCTGTAAACTCTACGTTACCAGCTGCTTTAGTAGAAATCTCTTCAGCTCTAATAGTAGATACTGCAACAGGAGTTCTTCTTCCTTCTGCAACCTGGATAACTCCAGAACCAATAAGTATTACCTCATCTAAAGATGCTGCAGCTTGGTTTACTGTAATAGCACCAAGTGCAAGAGTTTCTCCAGATAATGTGTAAGAAACTGTCTTTGTTTGGTATCCAACATAACTTAGCTCAAGTGCGCCTTGGCTATTTGCTACTGTGATACTGAAGTTCCCGTCAAAGTCTGTTACAACTCCGTTGTTTGTGCCAGCCTCAATAACGTTTGCTCCAGGAAGTGGGCCACCTAGGTCCATATCCATAAGACTACCTGTAATGGTGCCTTGTCCAAAGGCAGTGAAACCGCCTAGCAATACTAATAAAAGTAAAAGTTTTTTCATGTGTTTGTTTTTAATGAATAAAATTTTTTGCAAAAATACATCTAATTGTATGATTCTCCTACTTCTAGGCTCAAGAAAACAACAAGATGAATTTAAATTAAAAATACACTTAATTATGGCAACTCGTAAGTTGTTGAGTAATAATTAATAACAAGGTTATCAACACTTTAAATTAATACTCAATAGCATCTAACTGGGCTTTAACAGACCCAATGTAAGAGAAGTAATCTTCGTGAAACTTAGTAGCTAATGGCTTTGATGCCGGCAAGTCTTGCTTGAAGGGATCTACTTGCCTGCCGTTTTTCCAAAAACGATAACAAACATGAGGGCCACCAGAATTACCCGTCATACCTACCCACCCTATCACATCACCTTGTCTTACAAAATCTCCGACCCGAACATTGTATTTCTTCATATGCAGGTATTGAGTTTCATATGTGCTGTTGTGCCTAATTTTGACATAAATACCATTGCCGCCTTTACGTTCTGCTTTTGTAACAGTTCCGTCTGCAGTAGCTAATATTGGAGATCCAATACTGGCAGAAAAATCTGTCCCTTTGTGAGGACGAAGTTTATAGCCATAGTATTTGATTCTTCTTTTAAGGTTGTACTTAGAGGAGATACGGCTAAACTTTACCGGTGCTTTTAAAAATGCACGCCTTAGGTTTTGAGCTTTCTCATCGTAGAAATCTAAAGAAGGTAGTTTTTCATTTTCATACCCAAAGGCATATAATGGAACTCCTTTGTGTTCAAAATAAGAGGCTTTAATTCTATGGATTCCTGCAGATACGGTGTCATCAATAAACTTCTCGGTATACACCACTTTAAAACGATCCCCTTTTTGGATTTTAAAGAAGTTTACCGTCCAAGCGTAAATATTGGCCAACCTATCTGTCATGGCCGGGCTTAAATTATTTTCTTCCATGGTGAGATACAAAGAGTTTTCTATCACTCCAGAGGCCTGTTTGTCTATATATGTTATGGGCTTGCTTTTGGTATAGACTCTTAAAGAATCGCTGAGGTCTACCACGGCATATTGTATTTTGTTTTTCCCGTAAACAAAATACTGCAACCTGTCGAGGGTATCTTTAGACTTTAATAAAAGATACGGTTTGCCAACAACTAGACGGCGCACATCAAAGGTGTCTCTATACTTTGTGGCAATGTTAAATATGGTTGTATGACTAACCCCATGATTATTTAAAATAGCTCCAAAAGTATCCCCATTTTTTATGGTGTCTCTAACTGCATTAAACTGGTTTAAATCAAAGCCATATGCCTTTAAGGGCTTTAAAATTTCTTGTGTTTTTTCTTGTGTTTGTTCAGTGGTGCTATCACCACAGGCAATAAAAATAAACACCAACCCAAGATAGAAAGTAACTCTTTTCAATGATTGTATTTTTAGATGGTATCGTTTATACATTTTTTCCCCAATCTGCTAGTTCTTGCGCGCTCCATACTTCAGGAAAAAACACTCTCTTTTGATATTTTGGTAGCATGTATTTTGTCCAATCACTTCCTCCTGTGGCTTCTACAGCGTCTTGATTGTCGCTTCCCCCAATGTAATATCTTGCAGCGTTATAATGGGCCATTACCCATGTAATATTTACGGTATAATCGAAATGACGCATCGCCTTTAAAAGCTCGGAATCCTGTTTCACCTTTTCAGGGAGTCCTTTAAATTTTGCATACAAATTTATGGTATTATACTCTTGAGTAAAGTCTATAAATTCTGAGTGATACCGCTTCTCAAACGATGATAATAAGTATGATTTCTCTCCTGTCTTAAAATCTTTGCCGGCAGCCTGCCAGTAGAGATGTTCTAAGGCGTGTTCATAAGAGGTGTTTCTGTCTATGGTGTCTCTAAATCTGGCATCAATTAAATTTATTAAATCTGTAGATGCAAATTCAATTTTTCTATACTGTGCGCTCTGAAAACCACTAGCAGGAGTAAGCGTTGTCCTAAATTTCATATACTGGGCTCTATCCATTCCTTCGCGCATGATATTAAAGGAAGAGGTAAGCATATCAAAATAACGGCTTATGCGCATCAGTTTTTCAGTGAAAAAAGCTGCGGTGAGATCTGTGTTTTTTGAAACCTGCTGTATTTCCCAAAGAATCATCTTAAACAGCAGCTCATTGACTTGATGGTACATGATAAATACCATCTCATCTGGCAAGTTAGTGCGCTGTGTTTGAAGCTCAAGTAGCGCATCTGTTTGTATGTAATCCCAATAAGTTATGGGAGTAGCGTGCAATAAACCCTCTAGGTGGGTGTCTAGGTTTTGCCCAATAGCTCCAAACTTATCTTCAAGTTGTTGTAGTAATTCTTTGGTTTTTGATGTAAGGTCCATAGATTGGTGTTATTGTGGAATAATTTTAAACTGATGTGCAAGTCCCTTATACTCTGTTAGTGTTGCTTTTAAAGAACCTATAACTAAATCTGCTTTTATAACAATTGGCATTTTATTAGCATCATCTGTGACCCAAACCGTTAAACTTTCCTCCTCTTCAAAAACACGTCCAGATTCTACATAGGGCCTAAATCTCATGGTGGGCACATTTCCAAAGGTAGTTTTTAAGGTTTCTCTACCCAAAAATTTAAGCCTGAATTTATAATTGCCTCTGTCAAAAAACATATTCATATCAAACACATCGCCTTGTTTAATGTTTTTTGTGTCTAAATGATTGCGCAAGTAATAGAAAGAAGAAACCATGTCTTGCACCTTCTCTGGAATTGGTTCTTGATTAACCCTATTGTATTTGTTGTTGGTGACTATTGCTTTTTGAGTGTCATAATTAAAGTCTATAACCAAATCTTTGGTGTATCCCCCTTCATTAATCTTTCTAACAAAACGATATGGTATATCTAATTCTTTGTCTATGTATGACTGGTAATAATCATCTACATTAAAAAGTAATTTTGTAATCCCAGTGGTGTGCCCCTCTCCCTTGACATGGAAAACGTCTTTGTTGTTTAAAACAGCGTCTTCTACTTTTAAAGTAGCATATCCTGCAGTAATAGGGCCGTAATGTATTCTAAATTTAAACCACTCTCCATCTCCATAGGCTTTTTTTTGAGCACTAAGGTGTGATGTAAAACATACTAAAATTAAGATTATTATCTTTTTCATTGGGCATCATTAAAAGCCATACATCCTAAGGTGCAAAATTTGTTCCATTTTTTATTCTGAAATATTACAACCAGCTTTTAAAATAATCTTCATCAGCAATTTCCATGGCCTCTTGGGTAACCATTAGCGGCTTAAAGGTGTCTACCATAACGGCTAGTTCATCACTTCCTTTTTTACCAATACTTCGCTCTGCTGCTCCTGGGTGCGGCCCATGAGGAATACCTGCTGGATGCAGAGAGATGTGTCCAGCGTCTATATCATTTCTACTCATAAAATCACCAGCTACATAATACAATACCTCATCACTATCTATATTGCTATGATTGTAAGGAGCTGGAATACTCAGTGGATGGTAATCGTAAAGGCGAGGGCAAAAAGAGCAAACCACAAAAGCATCTGTCTCAAAGGTTTGGTGCACCGGAGGCGGTTGATGAATACGCCCTGTTATGGGTTCAAAATCATGAATAGAAAAAGCGTATGGGTAGTTATACCCGTCATAACCAACAACATCAAAAGGATGGGAGGCATACACCATTTCAATTATTTCGTCATTCTTTTTTACTTTGATTAAAAAATCACCTTTTTGGTCATTGGTTTCTAGCTCATAAGGGACTCTAATATCTCGCTCACAAAAAGGAGAATGCTCTAGGTGCTGTCCAAACCAATTACGGTATCTCTTTGGGGTATATATGGGCCTTCTAGACTCTACAATAAACAATCTGTTGTCTTGGGTGTCAAAATCTATTTGATAGATAATACCTCTTGGTATTAACAAATAATCTCCATATTTAAAATCTAGATTTCCTAGGTGTGTTCTCAATTTACCCGAGCCTTTGTGTACAAATAGCAGCTCATCTGAGTCTGTATTTTTATAGAAGTATTCTTTTAGAGAGTTTTTTGGCGCCGCCAAAATAATCGTACAATCACTATTGGTAAGAACCGCTTTACGACTCTGCAAATAATCGTCTTGTGGGGCTACTTGAAATCCTCTAAAACGGTATGATTGGATGTTATTTTGTTTGGCAATTGTTGGAGCCACGCTGTATTGTTTTTTTATAGCCTTTACCATAGTAGGCCTATGGACGTGGTAACTGTTGGTGTACATGCCATCAAAACCAATGGTGCCAAATAATTGTTCGCTATATAAAGAGCCATCTGGTTTACGAAATTGAGTGTGTCTTTTGGGTGGTATTTTACCTAAGGAATGATAACGTGGCATAG
>CBFHMO010000104.1:0-5596 GCA_965656925.1 Patiriisocius sp. | reverse complement strand
ATTATGTTCTTGACACACTTTTTTAATTTTTTTTATTTCTTCTAAATCATAACAGGCGCCGCCCCCTTTATTGGTTGTGTTTTCTAAACACACCAAAGAGGTTAATGGGCTGTGATAAAAATCTGGAGGGTTTATATTCTCTAGCACCTGTTTGGCAGTAATCATGCCTCTATGGCCATCCACCAGCTTGCAAGACACCCCGCTATTAAAAGAAACCCCTCCCCCTTCATAATTATATACATGGGCCCATTTATCACAAATAAGCTGTTGTGAGGGCTGGGTGTGTAATTTAATGGCTGCTTGGTTGGCCATACTTCCCGTTGGGAAATACAGCGCATCATCCATACCAAAGAGTGAGGCCATTTTATGTTCAAGGGCATTTACCGTAGGATCTTCTTTATACACATCATCTCCCGTTTGAGCCTGCATGATGGCATCTAGCATTCCTGGAGTTGGCCTTGTAACAGTATCACTTCTTAAATCTATAATCATGGTATGTTTTATAATATGTGGTGCTCACATCTAGTTTGAGATAAAAATGTGGCAAGGCCACAACTAGCAAAACTAAGATGAAATGAGTATTTGATTTTTAAAAATATAAATATAGTAATAACTCATTTTACTTTTGTTTGTAATGCTTTTCTTTTTTCTAAAAATCAATACCCGTATTTTTACATTTCTTTTTTACCAAAGGGCTTAAAAAAAATTTCAAACAATATCTATATGATTACAACAGACCAACTCCAAGACCTTCGCTCTAGAATAGAGGTGTTAAGGCAATATCTTTGACATTGCTGGCAAAGAAATAGAAATAAGCAATGACGAAGAAAAAACCTTTGACCCAAACTTCTGGAACAAACCCAAAGAGGCAGAAGCCTTTGTAAAGCTATTACGCACCAAAAAAAAGTGGGTTATAGATTACAAAATGGCACTCTCTTTACTAGAAGATAGCCAGGTATTGTTTGAGTTTTTTAAAGAAGGAGAAGGAACACAGCAGGCGGTAGAAGAACGTTTTTTACAGGCCCATGAGCTTACAGAGTCTCTTGAGTTTAGAAATATGCTAGGCCAGGATGGAGACAACATGAGCGCTGTGCTGCAAATTACAGCGGGCGCCGGTGGAACAGAGAGTTGTGACTGGGCCAATATGCTAATGCGCATGTATTTAATGTGGGCAGAGAAAAATGGCTTTAAGGTAAAAGAGCTTAATTTCCAGGCGGGTGATGTCACTGGAGTAAAAACAGTTACCATAGAAATTGATGGCGAATTTGCCTTTGGGTGGTTAAAGAGTGAAAATGGAGTGCACCGCTTGGTGCGCATCTCTCCTTTTGATAGCAATGCAAAACGCCATACTAGTTTTGCTAGTGTATATGTATACCCCCTTGTAGATGATACTATAGAGATAGCGATTAACCCCTCAGAAATATCTTGGGATTTTGCCCGTAGTAGTGGCGCAGGAGGACAAAACGTTAATAAAGTTGAAACCAAAGCTATTTTAACACACAAGCCAAGTGGTATTGTAATACACAACAGCGAAACAAGATCACAGCTTGAAAACAGAGAAAAAGCCATGCAAATGCTAAAGTCTCAATTGTATGAAATAGAACTGCGCAAGCAACAAGCCCAAAGAGCAGAGATTGAAGATGGCAAAATGGCCATTGAATGGGGAAGCCAGATTAGAAACTACGTCTTGCAACCCTACAAGCTTGTAAAAGATGTTAGATCGGGCTATGAGAGCACCAACCCTGAGGCTGTATTAAATGGTCAAATAGATGGTTTTCTAAAAGCATATTTAATGATGAGTGGCCAGAAAGAATCTAGCAATGAATTATAAACACTAAGCTCTTGAGAGTAACAGAACTAACAAAAATTTGAAGTTTTTACTTTTAAGAAAAAAAATCAACTATTTTTACAAACAAATAAAACAAACATGAAATACGCAATAGTAGCCCTTTTACTTTTAAGTCAAGTTGCCTGTACTACAGACACTAACACCTATACTCTTAGTGGTAGCGCAGATGGGTTGGCAGACGGCTCCAAAGTCATTATATACTCTCTAAAAGATAACCGCACAAACGTGTTAGACACTTTGGTGGTAAACAATGGTGTGTTTTCTGGGAACTTTGAAAACCTAACAGAGCCCTCTATGTACTTTATGGTTGTAAATAATAGTAGTATCCCTTATTTCCCGGAGAGTGAAGATTTAAAGGCAACGATTTATAAGGATAGCATACAAGCCTCATATGTTACTGGTAACCTCCAAAATGACTCCTACAGAGAGTTTGCAATAAATTCAAGAAAAGTTACAAAACTAAGAACAGAAATTTCAGACAGTTACAGGGCTGCTAAAAGAGCTAATGATGCCGCGCTTATCAAAAAACTACAACAACAAAATGTTATGGTTACCAACAACGAGGTTGCTTTCAAGAAAAATTTCGCCAAAGAAAATCCAAATTCGATTTTTGCGCTATTACTGGTTTCTGAAATGCTAAGTCAAAAGCAACTAAATGCCAGAGAGGCCTCTGATCTAGTGGCAAACTTTAGCCCTAAAATTGGTAGTACAAGTATTGCAAAAGAAATAACTGACGCTGCACAAAACCTTAAAAATAGTGATGTTGGAGGGAAGGCTCCTGCCTTTACTGCGAAAACTCCACAGGGTGACAATCTATCTTTAAAAGATGCCATGGGAGAATATACAATTATAGATTTCTGGGCATCTTGGTGCGGGCCTTGCAGAAAAGAAAACCCTAACGTAGTGCGCGTGTACAATAAGTACCATGATAAAGGATTAAATATCATTAGCGTCTCTCTAGACAAAGCAGGCCAAAAAGACCGTTGGATAAAAGCTATTGAAAAAGATAAGATGGACTGGTTTCATGTCTCTAACCTACAATTTTGGCAAGACCCAATTGCAAAGCAGTATGGAGTACGCTCTATACCTGCAACTTTCTTGCTGGATAAAAACGGGATAATTATAGCAAAAAACTTAAGAGGAAATGCCCTTGATATTAAAGTAGGGTCTCTTTTAGACTAACAAAATTATTTATATAAAAAAAGCGGCTGGTAAATAAAACCAGCCGCTTTTTTTATGTACTAAAACTACCCTGGCTACTTGTTAAAGTATGCCGCAACATTATCTTTTATTCTAGTTTCTATAGAAGAAACCTCCGCTTTTACAAAAGCCTCACCAGTAATATTTTCATACAACTCTATATACCGCTCACTAACAGTTTTAATATACGCGTCACTCATAAAGGGGACTGTTTGCCCCTCAAGACCTTGAAAGTTGTTCTCTATAAGCCATTGGCGTACAAACTCCTTAGAGAGTTGTTTTTGAGCCTGTCCAGCATCTTGTCTTTGCTGGTAGCCGTCTGCATAAAAGTAACGAGAAGAGTCTGGGGTGTGTATCTCATCAATGAGTACAATTTTACCCTCTTTTGTTTTACCAAACTCGTACTTGGTATCTACCAAGATAAGGCCTCTTTGAGATGCGATCTCACTTCCTCGCTTAAATAACTTACGGGTATAATCTTCTAAAATTAAATAATCTTCTTTGCTAACAATACCGCGAGCTAAAATATCTTCTCTGGAGATATCCTGGTCATGGTCTCCCATCTCTGCTTTTGTGGCGGGTGTAATAATAGGGCTAGCAAAAGCATCGTTCTCTTTCATGCCCTGGGGCATCTCAACTCCACACAACATACGTTTACCTGCCTTGTACTCTCTTGCAGCATGGCCAGCCATATAGCCTCTAATTACCATTTCTACTTTAAAAGGATCGCAAGCCTCCCCTATCGCTACATTAGGATCTGGAGTGGCTGTAAGCCAGTTTGGTACCAAATCTTGGGTGTCTTGCATCATTTTAGTAGCAATCTGGTTTAAAATTTGCCCTTTAAAAGGAATTCCTTTTGGCATAACAACATCAAAGGCGCTTAACCTATCTGTAGCTACCATTAATAATTGGTTGTTGGCAAGAGTATATACAGACCTAACTTTTCCGTGGTAGACACTTTTTTGACCTGGAAAATTAAAATCTGTTTTAATAATTGTAGTACTCATAATGGTAGGTTTGCTTGCAAAATTGTAGCGCAAAAATAAATTAATAGGTTTGTTATTATAGCATTTCAGATAAAAAAATTATACATCTAAATTCTCAATTCCTTTATAGGCAGAAATTATCTTTTTCACTAGTTTATGACGTATTACATCTTTGTCATCAAGATATACCATACCCACGCCATCTACATCCTTTAAAACCAGTAGCGCTTCTTTTAAACCAGAGGTGACACGGCGAGGTAAATCTATTTGTCCTGGATCTCCAGTGATGATAAACTTAGCACTTTTCCCCATACGGGTTAGAAACATTTTCATTTGTGCATGGGTGGTGTTTTGGGCTTCATCTAGGATAACAAAAGCGTTGTCTAGAGTTCTACCACGCATAAAGGCCAAGGGTGCTATTTGTATGGTTCCGTTTTCTATGAGGGTTTCTAATTTTTCTGCAGGAATCATATCTCTAAGACCGTCATACAAAGGTTGCATGTAAGGGTCTAGCTTTTCTTTTAAATCACCAGGTAAAAAACCTAGGTTTTCTCCAGCCTCTACAGCAGGACGGGTCATGATAATACGTTTTACCTGTTTTTCTTTTAATGCCTTTACCGCCAAGGCAACAGCTGTGTAGGTTTTACCCGTACCGGCTGGCCCTACAGCAAATACTAAATCTTTGGTTTTTGAAAAATCTACAATTTTACGTTGGTTGGCCGTTCTTGCCTTTACAAGCTTACCGTTTACTCCATGAACAAGCACATCACCGCTTTTGGAGGAGGTTTCATAATCTGCCTTACTGGTGCTAGAGAGTACGCGCTCTATTATATTTTCGTCAATTATGTTGTATTTGCCGAAATGCTCAAGTAGCATAGCGATGCGTTTATCAAACTCTTGCAAGACCTGGTCATCACCAAAGGCTTTTAATTTGCTGCCCCTAGCAACGAGCTTTAATTTTGGGAAGTATTTTTTTAATAGATCAATATTGGCGTTTTGATTCCCAAAAAAATCTCTTGGGTTAATCTCTGTGAGTTCGATACTAAGCTGGTTCAAAAGCGGTGGCGTTTAATAGAAATGAATAAAAGTTGTTTATAAGTCTTAATTCTTATAGTAAATATAGTTTTTTGAATTCATAAAGTAGTTTAGTTTTGTAATAGTACTGTCAACAATATATCAACAATAGACTATGGCCATAATTACCCTTACTACAGACTTTGGTGAAAAGGATCACTTTGCTGGTGCGGTAAAAGGAGCTATCTACAGTGAGCTAGAAGATGTTAAAATTGTTGATATCTCACATGGCGTGTCTCCTTTTCATATCATGGAAGCTGCCTATATTATACAAAACGCCTACAGTAGTTTTCCTGCAGGGACCATCCATATAATAGGAATAGACAGCGAGCTCAACCCAGAAAACAAACACATTGCAGTACTTCTAGATGGTCATTATTTTATATGCGCCAACAATGGCATTATCTCTATGCTTGCCAATGAAATAAACCCAGAGAAAATTGTTGAGATTAATATTCATGATAGGATTATCACTAACTTCCCTGTT
>CBFHMO010000103.1:0-5705 GCA_965656925.1 Patiriisocius sp. | reverse complement strand
AGTTATAGAGCCTAAAATGTCTTTTGGTACAGGACATCATGAAACTACCTTTATGATGATGCAGCATATTCTTGAAAATGATTTTCAAGGAAAAACCGTTTTGGATATGGGCTGTGGTACAGCGGTGCTGGCTATACTTGCTGAAAAAAGAGGTGCAACGAAGCTTGATGCTATAGATGTTGATCCTTGGTGTGTAGAAAATAGCCAAGAGAATATCTCAAGAAATAAGTGTAGTTTTATTACTGTTTCTCTGGGAGATGCCACAAAAATCCCCAAAGATAAATACCACACGGTAATAGCCAATATCAATAGAAATATACTCCTTAATGATATGGGAGTTTATAAAGAGAGTTTGCTTGCTGGTGGCACTTTATTTTTGAGTGGGTTTTACACCCAAGATTTGCCTATTATAAAACAGGCTTGCAGCAAACTAGGGTTTGCATTTGTTGGAAATAAGGAGCGTAACAATTGGGTAGGGGCAAAGTTTACCCTTTAAGAATTATTTATATTATTTGAATTTACTTTTTTAATTGTGATGAATACCAAAGAGAAAATACAAGAAGAGTTTGATGTCTTGGAGCAAGAAATCTTCGAAAACAAAATTGTATTATTTAACGATGAGGTAAACACCTTTGATTATGTTATTGAGATGCTTATATATGCCTGTGACCACACTCCACAGCAAGCAGAGCAATGTTCGCTTTTGGTACATTATAAAGGAAAGTGTACCGTTAAAACAGGGCCTTATGATGAGCTAAAACCCCGATGTACAATGTTGCTGGAGGCTGGTTTAAGCGCAGAAATTCAGTAAAACAGCCCTTAGGGTTAGCATGTTTTGCCTTTGGGTTTAAAATTACTAGCTATAGGCTAACTTTTATTAAAATTACTAGCTTTGGTTTGTTGTATTTTTCTATATTTGCACCCCGAAACAAATCATTTTATTGTTTCGCAACGGCCTCGTGGCGCAACTGAATAGCGCACTTGATTACGGCTCAAGAGGTTACAAGTTTGAATCTTGTCGAGGTCACGAATAAATAGTACAATTAAAAAAAAACGCCAAGCTTGCTTGAGCGTTTTTTTGTTTGTGCTATTTTCAAAGCGGAGCTCAAAGGATCAGCGGCGCTACTCTTGTCGAGGTCACTACTATTTACAAGGGAACTGGAGAAATCTAGTTCCCTTTTTTATTTTATGTACACATTATTGGTCTTTTTTAGTGAGTTTAGCCCAGGTAAGAGATTTAGAAATAGTAGCACTCAAAGCAGCAGGATATGCCTGCAGTATACTTGTTTTTTAAAATTAATATGTATAAATTTATACCTAACTAATTCATAAAAACATGAAAAAATTATTTCTACTAATGGCTGTAATATTAGTCATAGCTTGTCAACAAACAGTTGAACCAACAGTTACAATCTCTGACGAAGATATTGTAAGTGCTTTAAAAGAAAATGCTGTAAATCTTCAAGAAGCTATTCTCACACAAAACTCAGAAGAATTCAACAAGTATGTTGATAAGAACATCGCTTTTTCAACTGGAGACTCAAACTTAAGCAAGTTTTATACAATGACTACTGAAAGTTTTAATTCTGCACCAGCAGCTAAATGGGGAGAGTTTGACTTATATGACATCAATGTAGCTCTTTCACCAGATTCAAGAACCGCTGTACTAACCTTTTACGCCAAAGGAGATTACACAGTTGCAGATGAAGATAAAGTCGATTATAGTACAAGAGCCTCTTCTGTTTGGATTTCAACAGAAAATGGCTGGAAAATAATGCATTCAAGCTGGGCTCCTTTTGGAGGAGGTAACGGAATACCAAATAACTAGCATAAATTATTATATATTTAAGCTTATTACTTTCATTAAAAAAAAGGAGTTACAGTAATGTAATTCCTTTTTTCATTTATCAACACATCATTAAGCTTATACCTATACTATCTCAACTCAAAGCAGCAGGATTTGCCTTTGGTTTAAACTAAGGTTATTGTCTTTTAAATATTTTTCCTCTTATCCAACTTGATTTTGATGTTTTTAGTTTTTATTTGTAATTAATATTTAAATCAATACTTCATTATGAAAAAAATAATTTTATTCTCTCTGTTCAGTTTTTTGATTTTTACATCTATTTCTAAAGCCCAAGAATCTACTTCATTCTCAAACACAGACCCTAGTGATGGGATCACAAAAACTTCTTTTTTTGAATTCAATTTTGGTGTTGCGTTTGTGTCTTTTGATTCAGATGATTATTTTCCTTTCCCAGGTGTTTCTGCACTATGGGGAACCACATTTATCAATCAAGAAAATCTTATTTTTGAATACGAATTTGGTTTTGCATTTCCAACCCTTGTTACTGGAAAAATTGGAGTAGGAAAACGTTTTAATAATACAAATATTGTTGTAGGAGTAAGACCTTACCCATTTAATTTATACGCTCAAACTAGTTTTTCTACCAACAAAAATAGATCTTGGATTGCTTCTTTTGAAGCAAATCCTATGGGTTCTGACAATCGTTTATCTTTAGGTAATTTTAATTTTGGTTACAGATGGAAAATCGACAAAGATTAACCAAAAGTTATACTTTATAAATTACATATTTGCTAGTTATTTTTGGATAAACTCCATATAAAAAATAAAAACCGACATTGCCAAGATAAAATATCCAAACCCTTTTTTTAATTTTTTACCATTAATAAAATTGCTCGTATAGCTGCCTATAAAAACACCAATAAAAGTAATTGATGTAAATAAGGCTAGAAACTCCCAATCTATTTCCATTGCCATAGCATCCCCTAAGAAAAACCCTAGCAAAGATTTAAAAGCAATGATCATAAGCGAGGTGCCAACGGCAATCTTCATCTCTACATTGGCTAAAATAACAAGCGCCGGGATGATTAAAAAACCACCACCTGCTCCAATTAAACCTGTAACAGCTCCCACCAATAAACCTTCTACCAAAACCAAGGGGTAGTTATAGGCAATTTTATCATCTTTACTGTTGTTTTTTTCTTTATGCTTTTTAAGCATCGAAAAAGCTGCAGGGATCATTAACAGCGCAAAAAGTCCAAACATTCCCATTCTTCTCGTAAACTCAAAATCTTGAATAACAAATAAAATATCCGGCAGGCTAGGTACTACATAGTGTCTTACAAGGGTGACCCCTACCATTGCTGGTATACCAAAAACAAAGGCTGTTTTCCAGTCTACATAGCCTTTTAGATACTGTTTAATCCCTCCAAGTAAAGCACTAGCCCCAACAATAAATAAAGAATAAGCCGTAGCTGCTTTTTCATTTATTGAAAACAAATACGCTAAGACCGGTACTGCAAGTATGGATCCACCTCCTCCAATGAGCCCAAGGGTAAACCCTATTAACAAGGCGCTTAGATAACCAAAAACTTCTAATAGTTCCATTTTTTAAATACTTAAGAATGTAGTAATGTAAAAATATACAAATTAAATTCTTTTCTCAGATGTTTGTCAATTCTGTTATTATTCATTTAACAAGTTTTCTTTTAAAATAAAACAAGCTCAAGGCGATGAGAGTTGCTAAGAATCAATTATTTTTGTTATTCATTAATACATTAAATATTTTAATATGGGAGTAGGTGGACTTGTAATTGGAACAGCAGCAGTTTGTTTGGTTTTAGCTATTATCGCTATGGTGAGCGAGAGCTTTAAGTAACAGTTTTTCCATATATTTTTTTATTTCGGCTTACTTTGGTAAGCCTTTATTGGTTTTACTCGGTACTATGAAAATACAACTAGAAAATTACATTCGTGATATTAAAGACTTCCCAAAGCCGGGAATTGTATTTAAGGATATAACACCTTTGTTGTCAAACCCCAAGGCTTCTAAGGCCTGTCTTGAGCAGCTATTAAATCTTGTTGGAGATCAAAAGATTGATAAAGTGGTGGGTGTTGAGGCCCGTGGTTTTTTCTTCGGAAATACCCTAGCACAATCATTAAACGCAGGGTTTGTACCAGTGCGTAAACCAGGAAAGTTACCCGCTGCTACTATTTCTCAAACCTATGCTCTAGAATATGGTACAGACACCCTGCAGATGCATAAAGATGCCATTGCTGTTGGAGATCGTGTATTAATTCATGATGATATACTAGCTACCGGAGGTACTGCCAGAGCGGTGTGTGATATGGTAGAAAATCTAGGAGGGGTGATTGTACAATGTAATTTTTTGATTGAGTTAGATTTTTTGCAAGGAGCTCAAAAAATAAATCAATACCCTGTTACATCGATACTTAATTATTAGTCTAAGGCATTTTTTGTAACCCATAACCTATATCCAAAAAGGGCCATTTGCATTTTTGAAGCTTTTGCTAAATCAAGTCTTTGCTTTGTAAAGCTTGGTAGCATTGCTTTATTTATTTTGGCTAGGGTTTTAAACAGTAATTTTTTCACGGTGTAAACATACAAAATAAAAAAAAGTCTACATATCCATTTCAATTACTTTGTATCTTGAATATATAGATCTAAAAATCAATAGTTTGGTTAGTGTGAGATAAGCCAGCCAACAATTGTAGTTGTTTGGTGTTTTTTAAGATAAATAAACACCATTTATTTATCTTCGCAGTAGATACAACTTATATGAGCATATTGTTTATTTTTCTTGGCCTTGGGTTATTGGTTATTGGTGGAGATTTTTTGGTTAGAGCAGCCGTTGGATTGTCTTTAAAACTAAAACTCTCAAAGATGATCATAGGGTTAACTGTAGTTTCTTTTGCTACTTCTGCCCCAGAATTACTAGTGAGTGTTCAAGCCGCCATAGATGGCTTTAGTGACATTTCTTTAGGAAATGTTATAGGGTCTAATATTGCTAATATTGGCCTAGTATTAGGGGTTACAGCAATTATAACTCCTCTTTCCATAGATAAATATTTTTATAAGTTTAACTGGCCTGTGATGATGTTGCTCTCTTTTGGCTTGTACTTTATTTTAAAAAGTGGCAATGAAATTTCTACCCTAGAAGGAGTTGCTTTGGTAGCTATACTACTTGTTTACTTGGTGCTTTTAATCAGCAGAGCAAATAGCCGTCCTGTAGATGATGCCTCCCAACAGTTTGATGATAACTTGGCGGTAGTTTCTAATTTTAAAATTATTGTTTATTTGCTCATTGGCGCAGTAACTCTTTATTTTGGTAGTATGTGGCTTGTAGATGGTGCTGTAGCTTTAGCCAGCACTTTAGGTGTTAGCGAACGTGTCATATCCATAACCATGATCGCTGTAGGGACCAGTGTTCCAGAGCTTGCTGCCTCTGTTATTGCGGCCCTAAAAAAGGAGAAAGCCTTGTCACTGGGTAATCTAATTGGATCTAATATTTTTAATATAGCTTCTGTCCTGGGTATTACAGCTATTATAAAGCCCATTGCTGTAAAAAGTCAAGAACTTTTTACCAATGATCTATGGTGGATGTTAGGCTTTGCAGGAGTATTAATACCCTTGGCTTTTTTGCCAAATAAGTTTGAAATTGGACGCATTAAAGGCCTTGTTTTACTTGCCTGTTATTGCGTATTTATTGGTTTGGCTGTATTGGACTAGAGAGCTCTTTTCTAATTATTTAATTTTAATATCACTTTCTACCAAACCATCACGGAGCCTTATTACCCGGTGTGCATGTTGGGCTACCTCTTCTTCATGGGTTACAAGTATGACGGTGTTTCCTTGTGCATGAATGGCATCAAAGAGGGA
>CBFHMO010000102.1:0-5818 GCA_965656925.1 Patiriisocius sp. | reverse complement strand
TATAAAAGATGGTGCCAAAATGGTAAATGCTGTTAGTAATAGTGTGGTGCCAAAATTCACGATTATTATTGGAAATAGCTACGGTGCAGGAAATTACGCGATGTGCGGTAAAGCCTATGACCCAAGATTGATTGCCGCATGGCCAAGTGCTAATCTTGCAGTGATGAGCGGAAACAGCGCTGCTAAAGTATTACTCCAAATAGAAACTGCTTCACTCAAAAAACAAGGGAAGAAAATATCTGAAAAGCAAGAAAAAGAGCTTTATGACAACATAAAAGCCAGGTATGACAATCAAATATCTCCTTATTATGCTGCTTCTCGTATTTGGACAGACGGGGTTATAGACCCGCTAGAGACCAGAACTTGGATATCTCTAGGTATTGAAGCGGCAAACCATGCCCCTATTGAAAAACAATTTAATTTGGGTGTGATACAAGTGTAATTTCTCTACCAAGTAATGGCTTTAATGGCCTGTTGTCTGCCATTAACATACCTAAACCCATTTGGGCCCCAGTAGCCAGCTTCTTCAAGCATAATTCTGATGTCTTTATTCCACTGCGGGATAGTAACGGTGGTATTAAGCTCAATGGCGTATACGGTATTTTCATGTAGCGGGTAATCACCATTTACAGGCACTCCTTGTTGGCTATCCCACATGCCTAAAGTAGTTCCAGAACTATGTCCATAAGTACCTAAAGGGTGTGTGTAAATAGAAGGCCTTAGGCCCTTATCTCTTGCCTTTTTCAAAGACATGGCTAGTATTTGATTTCCGGTGCTACCCGTCTTAAAATTACCCGTAAAGATATCTTGGACCTGATTGCCTTTTGCAAAAGCAGCGGCTAAATATTCTGGCACCTGAGTTTCTCCTTTTTTCAAAACATAAGCATGTCTTTGACAATCTGTATTTAATGAGATATAGGTGATTCCAAAATCACAATGCAACAAATCTCCGGGAAGAACTGTCTTTTGTTTTTCGCCTTTGGTGAAGGAATAGATATGGCTTTGCAGAGCTTCGTTATTTCTTTGTATATCAATGGTTGGGTGAAACCATGTTTCTAAACCCAAAGAAGTAACCTTTTGCCGCATCCACCAAACAATATCATCTGTAGTGGTTTTTCCTGGAGTAATCACAGCGGCGCTAAATGCCTGGTCAATAATAGCGCTGGTAACATCTACTAATTGATTGTAAAGAAGCATTTCTTTTTCTGTTCTGGTCTCTATCCATGCAATGGCAAGTTTCTCTGCAGAAACTATTTTTTCTTCTAGATTACTTGGCAGCGCTTCCATAAGCTCTTGATGATCTGTTTGGACCAAACCATCTGCAATACCAAAATGTTTTGAGGTATTTATTCCTATTTTATTTACAGGGCGCTCTTTAATAATTTCAACCAAACGCTCCCATTGATTGGGCTGTTTTTCTTTATCCCAAGAAGAGGTGATGTTAGCTCCAACATCATACCTTGCAACGGCAAGACGCTCCAGAGTATTTTGCTCTTTATTTCTATAAAAAACTAAAATGGTTCTTCTACGAGCATTCAGCCAAGTTGCTGGAAGCATTGTGCGCATCACTGGATCTTCGTTGTATTCTCTAGCAATTACTAGCCACATATCGATGCCTGTATCATCCATAAGTTGAGGTAGCAGGTTGTCAAACCTATCTTTTAAAATTTCGTCACGTAAAGTGGCTCTTTCTCGCTCGGGTAGTATTTGTGAATAGGCTACAGAGACTTTTGCCACAGATAAAATAAAAGAGAAAAGCAAAAGAGAATAAAAATGTTTCATGAGCCTGGCATTTGTTTTTAAAGATACTTAAAAAATAAAAAAATACTATAAAACCACGTCACACTAGATACTGGTGGTTCTTTAATTGTAGCCTTTTATTAGGTCTTTAATATCGTTACGTTTTATTTTACCAGTTTCTGTAACTGGAAATTTAGAAAGTGTAAATATTTTTTTAGGCCTATGGTAAGATTCTAACTCAGAGATAATATTGCGGTAGTCTGCAACTTGTTTGGGATCATCAAGCTCTAGAATTAAAATGAGCTGTTCACCCAAAGCCTGATCTTGCAGGGAGGAAATAATAAAGGGAACTTTTATAAAATCACGCAATAGTTGTTCGATTTTTTCTGGATATAATTTTACACCTCCGCTATTAATTACATTATCAAACCTCCCTAGCCATTCAAAACTTTTTGCGTCAAGAAGGGTAACAACATCATTTGTAACAAGATGTAAGTTTCCTAAACTAGGAGCATCAATGACCAAACAACCTCTGTCATCTAGATCAAAACTAACATTTGGTAATGCAGTATATACATTGGTTTTATCTACACCATTTACGGGCCTTAGAGCTACATGAGAAATAGTTTCTGTCATGCCATAACTAGCATACACCTGTGTTGATTTTGTTTGCAATTTAGCTTCCAAATCTGGATCTATAACACCGCCACCAATGATGAGTTTTTTAATTTTATCAAGAGCGTTTAAGGTGTGGTATACCTGGTAGGGTACCATGGCAGCAAAGTCATAGGTATTGTCATACTGGGTAATAGCATCCTTATCTGGAGCCACTACGTGTAAGTCCCAACCCATGGTCAAGGCGCGTACCAACATCATTTTTCCAGCAATATATTTTGCAGACAAGCAAAGCAGCGCTGTGTTATTTGCACCCATATTAAAATATACTCCAGTAGCAAAAGCGCTATGAACCATATTTGTTTTCAGTAATTTAATTTTCTTTGGAGTACCTGTAGAGCCTGAGGTCTTAACTTTTATATACGGCTTGTCATTAAACCACTTAACAATAAATTTTGCAATTGCAACTTCATGAGAAGCGCCCTTCTCTTTTAACTGTTTGGCAAACACAACAATTTCTTCAGCGGTCGCAAACTCAAGGCCGTTAAATTTAAATGAAGGATGTAATTCTTGTAATGGTTCCAAAAGTTAAGTCTTAAAAACAATTATATCTATAGATTGGTTACACTAAAATTTAAATATTCTAAGTACTAGTTGCAATAACTTTTCCAAAGAGCTTTTTACTCCAGTTAGTCCAGTTGTATTTTTTTGATAATATTATTAATATTATAGGATATAAAACCAAAACAGGTAATATAACGTCAATTATAGTACTTGTACCGGCCTGTGTTGCCGTATACTTAAAAGCAGCATCTGTTTGCAGTGCAGACCAATCTGAGGTCACTAAAGTCGCTGCCAATAGGTTGTTTCCAAAATGAAAACCTAGGGCAAGTTCTATACCTTCATCCATTAAAGTCATGATACCTAGCAATAATCCAGTACCAATATAAAACACCATGATCGAGTAGCCCATCTCTGCTACTTCTGGGTTGGCGCTGTGAAAAACACCAAACAAAATCGAGGTAATCAATAATGGCATCCACCTATTTTTAAGCAGTACTCCTAGGTGCTGCATTATATACCCTCTGAAGAGATACTCTTCCAGACCAATTTGAAATGGAAACAATAAAAGACTAATAAAGATTAATATCCCAAATTTTACAGGATCAAGCTGCAGTATCACTTCTGATGGATCATTATAGTAGGAGATCCCAAAAGAGACCAAAGTAATAAGTACAATAAGAGAAAATGAAAAAAATACGCGAGACCAATCTACTTTTTTTCTTGATGTGGTGAGAGAGCGTATGCTCCGTTGATGGAGTTTTTTAACAAGTAAAAATAACAAACCCAATAAAAAAACAAATGGTAATAAATTAAATGCCAACCAAAAATTTTTGCTAGGTAATAATTCTAAAAGCTTTTGTTGTTCTTGAGCTATATCTACACCATCGCTAAAAAATAAAAAAAACACCAGACTATAAATAAATAAACCTGCCGTTAACAAAAAGGTGAGAATAAACATCCACGGCTCGTTTTTACCTTTATTTGCTTGCTGTATATAATTCATAAATTAAAATTCCATTTTTTACTTGGGTTATAAAACAATGACCCTTTTGTTATCTGCAGTGGAGAAGCAATATTATTTGTGTACAAACTCCCCGTACCTAAACCTTGAGGCAATGTACTATTTTTTGTAAAGGTATACTGCGAAATTGCGTTTAATCCTACATTACTCTCAAGTGCAGATGTAACCCACCACTTCACACCCTTTGCCTGAGCTAACGCTATCCAGGAATTACTCCCTTTAAAACCACCTATAAAACTTGGTTTTAAAATTACATATTGAGGTTTAATATGATTTAATAGCTCCTGTTTATCTTCTATAGAAAACACACCTATTAACTCCTCATCTAAAGCTATATCTAGTGGGCTTTGCTCACACAAACAGGCCATTTGGTCCCATTGTTTTGTAGCAATAGGCTGCTCTATTGAATGCAGATCAAGGTCAGATAATTGTTTTAATTTCTCGAGTGCATTTTTTGGAGTAAAAGCACCATTGGCATCAACTCTTATTTCTATTTCTGAGGCAGAAAATTCTTGCCTAATACTCTTTAAAAGTGATAGCTCTGTATCAAAGTTAATGGCGCCAATTTTCATTTTAATACACCCAAAACCTTCATTGAGCTTGCTGGCAATTTGCTTAGTCATAAAGGCCTTATCACCCATCCATATCAAACCATTGATAGCAATAGAGGCTTTTCCCTTTGAAAATTCAGAAGGGTAAATTTGAAATGGATCCCGAGCCGCCAAAGATTTAAAAGCAGTTTCTATCCCTATTTGGATAGATGGAAAGGCTGTTAATTGATCATACAAGTGGTGTAATCCTAGGTCTATGTTATCACAAACCCACTGTAATGTTTGCTCAAAATCTGGACGGTCATCAATACTTAAGCCCCGTAACATACCACACTCCCCAACTCCAAAATCAGTATTATTTTCAATGATAATAAACCAAGCCTCCTTTGTTTTTAATATACCGCGAGAGGTACCACTGGGTGTTTTAAACTCAAGAATATGTTTTTTATAATGTGCTTTCAAGATCTGTATTTAGTATTATAAAACGAAATGCATGATTGTAAAACCAAGAATTTAAAAATACAATATTTTAAAGAGTTTAAAATAGAAAATGCAAAAGCAGATTGTGTTTTAAAAAAAACTGGTGACAAAAAGCGATAGTGCAAACACAAAAGTACTAAGCGCTATTTTCTTTAGCTCAGGATCCAGCGCTGCAGGATCATCATTTTTAAAAACCGTTACCATATTTATAAGTAGAGGAATAAAGGCAATAAGCGCAAAATAATAAAGTGGTTTTGCTTGGCTAGCAACTAAATACATAAGGGCAGAAACAAGCGCTGTGAGAATTAAAACACTGTGATACTTCTTTACTTTTTTAGCACCTAAAACCACTGCCAATGTATTTTTTTGAACTTTAGCATCTTGAATTCTGTCTCTCATATTATTTAAATTCAAGACCGCAGTACTCATACACCCAATAGCTATGGCAAGCAAAAAAACATAATTACCTAAAGATTTTGAAAATAAAAAATAGCAGCCAACAACCCCTACAATTCCGAAGAACAAAAAAACAAACAAGTCACCCATAGCCCTGTATCCATATGCATTCGCGCCAACAGTGTATTTGACAGCGGCTATAATGGCGGCAATTCCTAGATTAAAAAAAATAAAAGAGAGCAGCATATGCTCACTTCCAAAGGCAGTAAAAATTAATAAAGAGGCTAAAAACAGGGTGATAACGGCCGTTAGTATCATACCCTTCTTTAACTCTTTTGCTGTTAATAGCCCGCTTTGCAAAGCGCGCTTTGGTCCTACTCTATCTTGGTTATCTGTACCTTTAACACCATCTCCATAATCATTGGCAAAGTTTGATAACACTTGAAAACCA
>CBFHMO010000101.1:0-5910 GCA_965656925.1 Patiriisocius sp. | reverse complement strand
ACCTTATGTGTTGTGAAAAATCTTTGTGCTCACTTTTAAAGAGTTCTTGTTTTGTCAAGCCTTTAAAATACTCAAAGGTGATTTTCATACCCTGCTCTCTAGACATTTTTGGTTCCCACCCCAAAAGTTCTTTGGCCAGTGTGATATCTGGTTCGCGCTGCAAAGGATCATCTTTGGGTAATTCTTTATACACTATTTTTTGCTGGGTGCCCGTTAATTTAATAATCTCCTTGGCAAAATCTAGTATGGTTATTTCTTGTGGATTCCCGATGTTTACAGGATTACTATAATCACTTAAAAGCAGCTTGTAGAGCCCATCTACTTGATCATCTACATAGCAAAAACTTCTGGTTTGCATGCCATCACCAAACACTGTTAAATCTTCTCCCCGAAGTGCTTGACCTATAAAAGCCGGAATAACACGCCCATCGTTAAGGCGCATTCTAGGGCCGTAGGTGTTAAATATTCTTGCAATACGGGTTTCCATACCATGAAAACGATTGTAGGCCATGGTGATTGATTCTTGAAAACGTTTTGCCTCATCATACACCCCACGTGGGCCAATGGTGTTTACATTTCCGTAGTAGGTTTCCTTTTGAGGGTGTACCAGAGGATCTCCGTACACCTCAGAGGTGGATGCAATCATAAAGCGCGCATTTTTTTCTTTGGCTAGTCCTAATAAATTATGAGTACCTAGTGATCCTACTTTAAGGGTTTGTATTGGGATTTTTAAATAATCTATGGGGCTTGCAGGAGAGGCAAAATGCAAAATATAATCTATCTCTCCAGCAACATGTACAAATTTTGTAACATCATGGTGGTAGAAATCAAAATCTTCTAATTTGAACAGATGCTCTATATTACGTTTGTCTCCAGTGATAAGATTATCCATGGCAATGACCTTGTAGCCCTCTTTGATGAATTTATCACAAAGGTGTGACCCTAAGAAACCTGCTGCACCTGTAATTAAAACTGTTTTTTTCATATGTATGCTATTCTACAACATGCAGAATGTACTGTTAATTTTTGAGATTTCACCAATCTTAGAGTAAAGCAAAAATACACTTTACTAGGTTTTTAGACCTCTTTTGGCGCATCGATTTGTTTGTAGGAGCTGTTTGCCAACACAATAATTAGCATAAGCCCCACATAGTAGGCTCCAATTTGACGATGAAATATATTTTCTACAAGCCCATAGGCTATAAAGGTGCATAAAATAGCGGTTTGAAAAAAGCGCTCTCTATTTTTCATAAAACTCCAAATTAAAAACAGACACATTAAAAACAGCCCCACAAACCCAGTACTAAGTAGAATATCTAAAAACTGATTATGACTGTTATACCTTTGAGAGGTAAACACTTCCTTTTTTTCGGGGCTCTTTATTGAAGTTTGGTAACACTCCACTAGTTTGTCTTTGGTGGCTTTAAAACCAATTCCGGTGAGCCCTATGGAACTGTTTTGTAACACATCCATACTGCATCTCCAGGTTATGAGTCTAGTTTGTGAGGTGTTTGAGGCTCCAAAGTTTTTATTTAAAAAAGTTGAAAAAGAAACAGGACCTTGGTTTGTCTGTTGCTGAGACTTTAGAAAAAACAAGCCCGCCACTAAGGCTCCTAAAAATACTGTAGCAATAGCAATGCGCATGCTTTTTTTACTTCCATATGCTTGACGAATTAACAGCAAACCAAACAGTACAATACCTGCAATTTTTGACACCACCAATACAATAAAAAGCACATTTATAGCTATAGCCCCCAAATAATAAGCATTGTGAGGATGGTATGTTTTACGCATAGAGCGGTAGCAAAACAACACACTAAGCACACTTATAAGCCCAAGGTATAGTCTATCAACAAGAAGGGCTTCAATCATCATGCGGCTATCACCAAACTCAAAGTTTGCATTGGTATTTGCACTGTAGACAATACTAATTACAGAAAATACAATTGCGGCAATAGAGGAGAAAATGACAGCTTTTTGAACCTTTCTATCATACTGGATTGGAAGGTATAAAATAACAAGCCCAATGGCGATTGCTATTTTTTTTAGGATGCTAAGATCTGTGTCAAACCTCCCAGAAACAAGGCTGTTTAATAAAACATATCCAAAGAAAAGCAAGAGCAAAAACAAGGGCACTTTTTTTATTTTTTGAAAATGCTCTCTTTTAATGATTGCAGGAAATGAAATGGTAAGGATAATTAGTAAGATATTGGGCAAAGCGCGGATATAGTCATCAAAAGGAATGATGAAAAATAATAGCATAAATGCAAAAGGGTATATGGAAGCAAGTAAAATTCTCATAATATTTCTAAGGCTATTAAAAGTATCAAGGTAGGCAACAAATGGCAAATAGCCTTATGCCTTTTTAAATTTTTCTTTTAAAACCAAATAAATAAAGGTGGTGTTGCCCACAAGGTATCTTTTCCACATTCTTTTGGGCTCTTGTGCAAATCTGTAAAACCATTCTAACCCCGCATTTTGCATCCACAAAGGAGCTCGTTTTGTGAGGCCAGCAACTACATCAAAACTACCACCAACTCCCATTATAAAATGCACTCCTTTTAAAATACCTCGGTGTTTGTATAAAAAATTTTCTTTCATGGGAGAGCTAATAGCAACAAACAATAATTGTGCGCCACTTTGGGCAATATCTGTTGCAATTTGGGCCTCTTGCTGTGGAGAAAAATAACCGTTTCTATACCCTGCAACAAGCTCTTGGCTATATTGATTTGCATAGGTATTTGCTACTTTTTCAACTACCTGTTGTTTTGCCCCAAGTAAGTATATTTTCTGTTTTTTTTGATGCGCCATAGCCACCAAATTATGCATAAGATCAATACCAGCTACGCGCTCCTTAAGTGGTTTTTTTAACACCTTTGATGCCCAAACTACAGCCTGCCCGTCTGCATTAATAAGATTGCTGCTATTGACACTCTCACGAAGCTGTTGGTCTTTTTGCATGGCCACAAGTTTTCCTGCATTTACAACCACATGGTGGAGCTGTGTTTTTGAGGCTATGCTTTTTTGTATCACCTGCAAGGTTTCTTGCATTGATAGGTTGTCAATAAAAGTGTTTAGTATGTGGATTCTGTTTTTTGTCAAAATAGGCTTTAAAGAAAAAACAAATATAGGTTTTAAACCAAAACCTCGTTGCATAGTATTGTTGATAATTTGCCCTCTTTATTTTTTAAATTTTTCTTTTAAAACTAAGTATATAAAGGTGGTATTGCCAACAAGATAGCGTTTCCACATTCGTTTAGGCTCTTGTAAAAAACGGAAAAACCATTCTAGCCCTATATCCTGCATCCACAAAGGGGCTCTTTTAGTGAATCCTGCCATCACATCAAAACTACCGCCCACTCCCATAATTAGATTGATGTTTTTTAATGCCTCTTTGTGTTTATGGATAAAGTGCTCTTTTAACGGAGATGCAATGCCTACAAAGAGCATCTGTACGTTACTATCTGAAATGTCTTTAGCAATTTGCGCTTCTTGCTGGGGTGTGAAATACCCATTTCTATAGCCTGCTATAATTGAAGAATTGTACTTTTTTTTGAATCTAGCGGCAACCTCTTCTACCACCTGCTGTTTGGCTCCAAGAAGGTATATGGTATGTTTTTTTTCATGAGCTAGGGCCACCAAATTATGCATAAGATCAATACCAGCTACACGCCCTTTTAGGGGTTTTCCTAATATTTTTGAGGCCCAAACAATAGATTGCCCATCTGGGGTTATAAGATTGCTGTTTACAACACTATCACACAAAACCTTATCGTGTTGCATGTCAACGATTTTACTTGCGTTTACGCCCTCTAGATGTATTTGTTGTTTTTTTTGGATTGACTTTTGAACCCTGTTTAATACCTCTAAAGGGGTTAGGTTATCAATAGAGATCCCAAATGTTTTTATTTGTAAGTTCGATTTCATTAACGAGAAAGAGAGGTATAAATTTCCTTGTATTTTGCAGCGTTTTGCAACCAACTTTTTTGAGAGACCACAAAATCTAGCGCCTCTTTTTTAAAGCGATTTTTATCTTGGGGAGATAGACTCACCACTTTTTTCACCGCTTGTTTTAAATCATTTCTATTCTCACTAGAGAATAAGAATCCAGCACCTGGTGGGACTATTTCTTTAATTCCTCCCACATCACTTCCTATAAATAGCTTTTCATAGGCCATTGCCTCCAGGGGTTTTAAAGGAGTCACAGAGTTTGTTAGCGGCGTGTTTAAGCGTGGGTTTATAATTACATCAATTTTTGAAAAGGCCTTGTATACCTCTGAAGGGGCGATAGCTCCTTTGAAGGCTATAGTATTGATGTCACTTCTTGAGTTTATTTGATCTTGGACACTTTGTTGATTAATCCCCTTTCCATAGATAACAAGTTTGTGCTTAAAGCCATCATCATACAACTCTTGGAAGGTTTGTATCAAAAACTCTAATCCTTCATAGGCTGTAAGGGTGCCAATGTATCCAAACACCATTTCATCTTCTTTTTTTGATACCTTGTTAGCTTTTAACTTCTCAATTAAAGAGGTGTTTACTGCATTATTAATGATGGTGTTTTTAAAAGACTTATTTGTTTTTGAAAAAATAAATTCTTTTAAATTTTCATTTAAAATTACAGCATGGGCTGCCTTTTTAAGACATAGAATTTCTATGTTAAGTAGTAAGTTTTCAATTTTTTTATTGATAAAGGTCTTGTTTTTTGAATCACTTTTTTGAAACATCCAGAGAGACCTAAACTCATATACCACCGGGATATTAAACAACTTCCCCAATACAAGTGATGGTATGGCGCAGAAAAACATAGCGTGGGCATGAAGCACATCTGGTTTTTCTTTTTTAATTGTACTGAAAAGTTTTTGAGAAAAGATCAATATAGAGAAGACCCGATATATTCTTTGTAAAACACCTTTTCGAAAATCTGTTATAGAATTTTTTGTATTTCGAGACGTTCTAATATATGTAATGTCGTCAATGGTATCAATACCATTTTTGCTAATACAATTTTGAAAAGGAGCCGTAATTGCCAGTACCTGAATACCAAGTTCTTTTTGAGATAGCATGATATCTCTGCTTCTAATACTAGAACCAGAAACTTGAGGCAAAGATTGATATAATACGTGAAGAACTTTCAAATGAATTGTTTATCGTAAGTTTATAAAAATAAAACTATAGCTTTGCAAAACTACATTAATCTATGACTGTTTTCTCTAAAATAAACAAACAATTTTTACCCTTAGGGCTACTATTGTTTTTTGTTATTAGTCTACCCCTTAAAAATAACATTAATAGTATATCTATTATATTGTTAACCCTTTACAGTATTTATTTTCAGGTTACACATCGTAGTTTTAATCTAAAAATCTTTAAAAAATTCACGCCATTTATTGTGTATTTTCTAATAGCGCTGTTCAGTGTTTTGTATTCAGAAAATACATCAAGAGCCTTTAAGTCTGTAAATAAATTACTGCCTTTTATACTGCTGCCGTTTATTTTCTCAACCCTGCCAATTGTAAAAAAACAATACCATACTGTTTTATACTATTTTGCTGGTTTTATGGTTTTTTTGTGTCTGTTTTCTCATACCAAAGTCCTGATAAAACTGTATGAAAACAATGATGTTTTATTCAATATATTTAATAATAAATACTCTTATTTAAGCCTCTCTCAAGACACTGTTGGTATTCATAGCACCTATTACGCTTATTTTGTTTTAACCGCTATTATTGTTTTTCTTCACTTGTTATTAAAGGCCAAAACCGCAAAACAAAAAACGGTATTGGTTGGCTTGATTACCTATTTGAGTTTTTTCATTTTTCATCTATCTTCCAGACTCCCTATAGTGGTTTTGTTTTTACTGTTTAATGGTGCCATTATATATTATTTCTTTACTAAAAAGAAATTAAA
>CBFHMO010000100.1:0-6155 GCA_965656925.1 Patiriisocius sp. | reverse complement strand
ACCGTTTTAAGCAAGGCATTTTCTCCTGGAGTTGCTAAATTTTTTATGTATCAGGCCCAGTACAGAAGTATACTGGACTTTAGCAATGACGCTTTACTTGCCAGTGAAAAAGGATTTAACAAACTAATGGACGCCTATAGAACCATGGGTGAAATACCAAACAGTGAGCTCTCTACTATAGACATAAACAGCTGGAGACAGTCTTGTTATGATGCCATGAATGACGATTTTAATAGCCCTATTTTAATTGCACAACTTTTTGAAGGAGTTAAATATATAAATACACTAAAACAAACAAAGGCATCAATTACCAAAGAAGATTTACAGGTGTTACACAATACAATGCATGGGTTTATATTTGATGTACTTGGCCTTACAGATGCAAGCACTGAGGAGTCATCAAATGATGACAAACTATCTGGGGCTATAGAATTGTTAATTGAGCTGCGCAAGCAAGCACGAAACAATAAAGATTTTGCAACTAGCGATAAAATAAGAGATGACTTGCAACAGGTAGGCATACAATTAAAAGATGGTAAAGAAGGAACCTCGTTTTCTTTAAGCTAAAAAACCTTCTAGAAATAGTTGTGTTTCAGACAAAACCGCGTACTTATTTTGGTGAAAAATACTCTAATAGCTCCTTTTGTTTTTATTATTCGCTGCTACCAACGAATGATATCTCCCCTATTTGCTCCAACATGCAGATACACCCCTAGTTGTTCTAATTATGCATTACAGGCACTAGAGATACATGGCGTTTTAAAAGGAAGTTGGCTCTCTTTAAAAAGAATCGCTCGTTGCGCCCCATGGGGCAGTCATGGACACGACCCAGTCCCTCCAAAGAAATAGAACCGTTTAGAATTTTTTAAAATCAATAAAATAGTATATTTACTAAATAACAAATCAATATTTTATGCAAGCACTAAAACTACTTTGGAATCCAACAGATGGAATTGATCTTGGTTTTTTTAAAATCCAATTTTATAGTTTAATGTTTGTGGTAGCCTTCTCTTTAGGGTGGTATATTATTAAAAAAATCTATAATAAAGAGCAAGAAAGCGAAAAAAACCTAGATAGTCTTTTTATATACATGGTCTTAGCAATCTTAATTGGAGCACGTGTTGGGCATGTGCTTTTTTACCAAAGCGAGCTTATTTTTCAAGACCCATTGTCTATTATTTTACCCTTCAGGTTTGTACCAGAAATAGAGTACACCGGTTTTAGGGGATTGGCATCTCACGGAGCGGCCATAGCCGTTATTGTTGCCATGTATTTTTACAGCAAAAAAGTAATTAAAAAACCAATGCTTTGGATACTTGACCGCGTGGTGATACCAGTGGCAAGTGGTGCTATTTTTGTGAGAATTGGAAATTTTATTAATTCTGAAATTATCGGAAAAGCAACCCATAGTGATTTTGGCGTTGTGTTTAAACAATTGGGAGAAGATTTTCCTAGACACCCAGCGCAGTTGTATGAATCTTTTGGTTATATTTTTGTGTTTTTAACACTTTTATACTTTTACTGGAAAACAGACAAAAGCAAACAATTAGGGTTTTTATTTGGACTGTTTTTAGTGCTATTATGGACCGTACGTTTCTTTGTAGAGTTTGTAAAAGAAGCCCAAGTAGATACCAGAGGTGATTGGTTTTTAAATACAGGCCAATGGCTTAGTATTCCTTTTGTATTGTGTGGAGTATACTTTATGGTAGAGTCTTATAAAAAGACATATAACAGTAATCCTTCATCTTAATTAATCCGACCTAGACTAATAATTAAAATAATAGTTCATACACTTTAAATTATTTAAAAACAAAAATGCCTTCTGGAAAACCAGAAGGCATTTTATATATACTTAGAAATAGTAGCTTATGCTTCTACTTCTTGCGTTTTAACTTCAAGTAAGTCACTTGCTTTTTTCTTTACAGTATCATACATCACTGGAGTTGCAATAAATAGTGAAGAGTAGGTTCCTACTACAACACCTACCATAAGGGCAAATATAAGTCCTCGGATAGATTCTGCTCCAATAAAGAAGATACACAACAGTACAATTAATGTAGTTAAAGAGGTATTTAACGTACGGCTTAATGTACTATTTAATGCGCTGTTTATTACTTTACTAAATGCCCATTTTGGATTGTCATTAAAGTACTCTCTAATACGGTCAAAAACAACCACGGTATCATTTAATGAGTATCCAATAACCGTTAATATCGCAGCGATAAATGACTGATCAATCTCCATGCTAAATGGCATAATGTTTTGCGTTAGAGAGAAAACCCCTAATACCAACAATACGTCATGGAATACTGCTACTACAGCACCCAAACTAAATTGCCATCTTCTAAAACGAACTAAGATGTACAAGAACACTACAAATAAAGATCCAAATACAGCCCAGAAAGAATTTTTCTTGATATCATCTGCAATGGTAGGACTCACCTTATAGTACTCCATAATACCAGCAATCTTTGCTGTATTATCTTCTCTAAACTCATCATAGGTCATTCCCTCAGGCAAGTAAGATTGTACCCCTTGATAAAGCTTTTGCTGTACCTCGTTATCAATCTCTGATCCAGTCTGCCCTACTTTGTATTTTGTAGTAATTTTTAATTGGTTATTGGCGCCATAAGTCTTAGCTTCTGCACTGTTAAATTGTGTAATTAAATCTGCCTCTACAGCTGTAGCATCAACATCTTGAGCAAAACGCACCGTATAGGTTCTACCTCCAACAAAATCAACACCTTGATCAAGGCTATTTGTAATTAAAGATCCAATACTTACGGTAATTAAAATGGCAGAAATCACATAGGCTATCTTACGTTTACCCAAAAAGTTTATGTTTACACCTTTAAACAGGTTTTTTGTAACTGGCGTAGAGAATGCCAATGGCTTCCCGTTTTTGGTATAACTATCAATAAACAATCTTGTTATAAAAATGGCGGTAAATAAAGAGGTAAGAATACCTATTAGTAAGGTAGTTGCAAACCCTTGAATTGGTCCAGTTCCAAATATTAATAGAATTAAACCTGTAAGTCCTGTTGTAATATTGGCATCTAAAATAGATGACAATGCGTTTTGAAAACCATCTTTAATACTATCTTTTTGTGACTTCCCTTTAGCCATCTCTTCTCTAATTCTCTCAAAAATAAGAACATTAGCATCTACAGAGATACCAATGGTAAGTACAATACCGGCAATACCAGGGAGTGTTAATACAGCTCCAAGACCTGCTAATACTCCAAAAATAAATAGAATGTTTACAATAAGGGCAACATCAGCAAAAGCTCCGGCCTTACCGTAATAACCAACCATCCAAAACAATACTAGAAGTAGTGCAATACCAAAAGAAATCATACCACTTGTAATGGCTTCCTTTCCAAGAGTTGGTCCTACAACTTCTGCCTGAATGATATCTGCAGATGCAGGTAATTTACCCGCTCTTAAAACGTTTGCTAAATCTTGTCCTTCAGTGATAGTAAAATCTCCAGTGATTTCACTTCTACCTCCAGCAATTCCTCCTGGAGAGGTTACACCCGGAGCAGAGTACACAATATCATCTAAGACAATGGCTATTTGAGAGGAGTTTTTATTTGCATTTTTGGTCATTTCTTCCCAAATTTTAGCTCCCTTACCATTCATCTGCATAGAAACTGCGGCATTACTAAACTGGTCATAGGTTTGAGCAGCATCTGTAACAACACCACCAGCAAGAGGTGCTCTCATGTCTCTATTACCTTTAATAGCATATAGTCCTGAGGTCATTACTTTGGTTCCGTCTGTTAGCTCAGTTTCTACAGGCTTCTCCCAAACAAACTTAGTAAACCGTTGTTGCTGTGGCAACAGAGCTCGTACTTGAGACATGCGCAAGTAAGAATTTACAACAGCAGTATCTTTTAATTTAAAAATTCCTAAAACTGGACGACCATTAAATCCTGGAGAAACTAGTTTTGAAAATAATGGGTTTGCCTTTTCAAGCTCCTCTTCTGTTTCTTCTACTTCTTCTCCGGCAAGTAAATCATCAACAGTACTTTGAGTGTCTGATGCCTCTTGTTTTTCAACCTGGGTAGAAGGAGCCTCGTTGGCTTTTGCAAGCTGCGCTACTTTATTGTTGGCAAGTTGTAAAAATCCTGCCATTTCCTCGCTCTTATATACATCCCAAAACTCAAGCTGAGCTGTGCTTTGTAATAGCTTAGAAACACGCTCTTTATCCTTGGCGCCAGGTAACTCTACTAATATACGTGCAGAGTTTCCTAAACGCTGAATGTTTGGTTGTGTTACACCAAATTTATCAATACGCTTACGTAGTACCTCAAATGCAGATGTAATAGATTCATCAATTTTTCTATTGATTACTTTCTTTACCTCATCATTGTTCATACTAGCATTAATATCATCTTCTAATCCTTTGTTGAAGAAAATATCTGGAGAGGCTAGTACATTATCACCAGGCAATGCTTCAAAAGCGGTGTAAAAAGACTCTAGAAAAGTATCTTGAGAATCTTTTTGTAATTCACCGGCATTGGCAAGTGCTTGATTAAAGGCTGGGTCTTTAGTGTTATTTGATAATCCTTTTAAGATATCCTGTACAGAGATTTGAAGGATCACATTAATACCTCCTTTTAAATCTAATCCTTTATTAAGTTCTTTTTCTTTAGCGGTTTTGTAATCAATACCCATCATTATTGGGTAACTAGAAACGCTATCAAGATAGGCAGCTTCTGCAGCTGCTCTTTTGTTGGGTTGATCTTTAGTGAACTTTGTATTTGCATACTGAGTTGCACTGTCTTCTACTGTATTTGCAAGATATGTGTATGATAATTGGTATAAACTTACCAAACCAAACAAAATCGCAAATAGTGTAATGAGTCCTTTATTTTGCATGTTGTTGTTGTTTATTGTCAAATTTTTGTCGGGCGAATATAAAAAGTATTGCCCGAAATGACACTATGTATTAAAAATAAAATAGTTGAATTTGTTCTTTGAAGTCAAAGAACACAAAAAATAGTGTAGTTAAGATATGTAGCTAGATATAAAAATAGAGGGATATACTTCTACTATTTTAAAGAAAAGACCTACTACAGTTTGTTAACCTATTGGCCCTGCTCTTACTTGTGGAATCTTATAAGAAAATTCAGTAAGACCTAATGAAACTGTACCCTGTGCAATAAAAGAAATTTCAGTGATTTTATTTTGTTGCGCGATTTGATTGCCGTCTATGGCGCCATACACTTTTGCAATAAAGTATCTATGAGTTTTACCCTCAAAAGAGAATACTAGCCCATTTAAATCTGGCTCAATATCAGACTGTTTTTGAATTTCGTATACATCAAATTTATAGGCAGACCTAGTGCTAAAAGGAGGGGTTTGATTTTTGGGGGTACTACTACTAGAAGCAACTCCATCAAGCAGCTCTTTTTTTGAAGAAAGCATACCCTTTATAGATTGTGTATCAATGGTACTGAAGTAAGATATCGTTACATCACCATTTGCGCCTTGATGTACCTTTATGCCCTTGGCACCTATGGCCTTAAGCTCGTTTGTTACAGTTGCTATGGTTCTTTGAGCACTGGCAATACTTATAGTATCACCGGCAAACTCAACAACTATTTGTTGATTGGGCTGAGTAATTTGCTCCAGGGTTAGCCCTATAAGGGCTACTAGAATTATAAAGGAGCGTAAATACCATTTTGGTTGCATGACAACAAATATAAAAAAATAAAGACTGTATTGCTACAGTCTTTATCAATATAATAAGATTAAAATAATGGTCTTAGAAACTTAACAAACCATTAGTTTTAGTAACACCTGCAGCACTTTCTTGCATGTGTGCTTTTTCTGAGTCACTTAAATCTATGGTTACAATTTTTTCGATTCCTGTTCTACCCAAAACTACAGGAACTCCAATACATAGATCGTTAAGCCCGTACTCACCTTCTAAGAGTACAGAACATGGAAATATTTTTTTCTGATCACAAGCAATAGCTTGTACTAAACCAGACACTGCTGCACCTGGGGCATACCAAGCAGAAGTACCTAATAATCCAGTTAGTGTTGCACCACCTACTTTGGTTGCTTCTCTAACTGCATCTAAACGCTCTTGAGATATAAACTGGGTTACAGGAACACTATTTCTTGTAGCCAAACGCGTTAAA
>CBFHMO010000099.1:0-6282 GCA_965656925.1 Patiriisocius sp. | reverse complement strand
GTGTGACTTCACTCCTATTGGTTCCAAAATTATTCTTGGAAATAACTTATTATTTTAGAAAATAACTTATTGAACAATACCCTACCCTTCTTATATAATGGATTAGACCCAGACCCTACAAATCAAAATCTGTTTGAGGAGATATTTTTGGAATTTCCCGCATTTCCATTTCTTTTTCAAGCTTATCTACTTGCTCTTTTAAATCTTTGGTAAGAATCTTTTTGTTTCGTTTTTCCATGGGAGGGTTTAACTTCTCGGCATTCTCAAACTTAATTACGTTTTCTAGAATATCTCTAGGCAACTGAGACCCCGCTTTGCTAAGGGTGTCTAAAAACTCACGTGCAAAAAACTCATCTACCTGTATACGCCTTTTTGTAGTGTGGGCAAACTTTCCAATAATTCTACAAACGTTATCACGCTCCTCTGGGCTTAATTTGTCTGCAAACTCATAATCTTCAATCTTTTTTAGACTTAGCACTATAGGCTCTAGGGCATCCTTAGAGATAATATATACATTATAATCTCCAATATTGTAATGAAATTGATCAATCACATCTAGCGTGTTGGAGGGTATCACTAAAAACAAATCATTCTTTACATTGTCATGCTTTGCATATTTTTTAAGGTTCTCTGTTTGATTTTTTATGTATTTGGGGAAATTAGATAAATCGTCATTGGCTGGGCTTTTGGCATCAAAGACAATGAGTTGATCCATAATCTCTATAGAGCTATCAGGCTTGTTTCTTGGGTGCGGGAAATCTTCTTGGCTAACGTAAGTAATCACGTTATTTCTGCATATAAGTTGCAGGTGGGTTTGAACATCTTTTTCATGGTCAGACCATTTGAGCTTCATCTTTTTTAATAAGTCCCCTTTTTCTTGTACCCGCTCATCGTTAAGGCGTGATTTTTCGGCCTCTAAGGATTCTTGAAGGGTGAGGGCACTTGCAATACTTTTACTGACTTCTTTTTGACGCCCTTCTTCTGCTTTTTGATAGGCTATGTTTTCATTCTTAAGAGTGTTACGATCTCTATCAACTTGCGCAAGACGCTCATCAACTGCTGCCTTTTCAAGCTTTATTTGCTCAAAAGTTTCTGTCCTTGCCGCTGCAATTTCTACTTGTTTATTAAGGTTTGTAATGGTAGTGTTTCTCTCACTTAGTTCTTTCTCTAAGACCAAGATTCTAGCTTCTTTTTCTTCAAATTGATACTCTGAGCTTGTATCTGGTTTTTTTAAATAGATAGCCAGGCCTATAAAACCAAATAATATAAATGCTAAAATGATAAACTCCATAGGGTGTGTTAAAAAAGTGATTAATCTAAAAACTAAAATTAGGTAATAAATATGAAAATTAAGATGTTAAACAAACACAAAGAGTGATTAACTTTAATTTTACTGCTTTAAGATTTTAATTCCCTTAGAAGTTCCATCATAAAATGTTACACTAACAAAATAAACTCCTGGCTTCCAAGAGGTGGCACTAGCGGTAAATACCTTTGCATGAATATTTTGTTTTAATACCTCCTGCCCAAGAGTATTGCTAATATGTATGGTGAGAATTTCAGTATCGCTAGAGAGGACCAAAGAGGATTGTATAGGGTTTACAAATTGTAAAGACACCTCAATATCATGACCAGCAGCCAATAGCAAAGGATCTGTAAAATTTTGAGCATATATTTTTTGTCCTTCTCCTTTATCTTCAATAAATACAGAAACTGCCTGGCCATTTACTGGTTTATTGAAATGGACCCTTGCCTTATTTGCACTAAATGTTGCCACTGGTTTTATTTGCTCTGGCCAAACAAAATCACCGTTTGCATCCAAAAAACAGGTGTTTAACGTAGTTGGAGAAGCGCCGTTATCCATGCCGCTTTTTATAAGAAATAAGGGTTGGTCCTCAAATAATTGTAGGTCTCCGGCATGAACATAATCACTACCCACCTCAAACACTTGCTTGCCGCTATCTGTAAATTGTCTCTCCCCTGTTTGTATGTCAAATTTTTGAATGTACTCACCAGAGTTGCCCTGAGAAGCATCTCTATAGGTACTAGCAGACCAAATAAAATTAGATCCAGTAGTAAAAGAAATAGCAGTCTCCATCTCATTTCTAGCTTGGCTTGTATCAAAATCTGACCCATTAATACCCCAAGGCAATGTTCCGTCTGGATTAATACGTTGCAAGTAAGAATCAAACCTAGTGCCTGAGCTAGCATAATAGCCGTAATAAACAACATCACCATCGCTGGCCCCGTCATAATTTCTGATAAAAGCAGTAGTCTTATTTGATAGCTGTGTTGGAGAACTCCAAAGGGCATTCCCATCTGTATCAAATCGTTGTGCATAAAGCGTGGAACTTATTCCTGAGCCTAGTAAATGGTATACTAAAACGATATTCTCAGAGGAGATTTCATACATATCTGCAGGAGATGAGGCTACAGATAATGAGGTATTAGAAGACCAAATAGCAGCGCCATTTGTATCATATTTTTGCATGCTAACCACAGAGCTGGATGTGTTTAACCACGCCACTACTGTATTTCCTGATGCCAAAGGCAATATCTTAACCGCAAGTGCATTTGGATTAGAAACGCTCCAGTCTACCACCCCGTCTAGACCAACTTTAAAGGCAAACCCTGTATCATTTGCAGATCCTGTAACACCAACATAAAGAGCATCACTGGCATCAATGTTTATATTCCACTGGTAGGTAAATGTACTCATGGGTAACGCATCACTAATGAGCGCTCCATCTTCACCAAATTGTTGATTCCCTTGGGCGTCTAGCAGTTGCACTCTAAGCTCATAATTTGTTGGGGCACCTACCACTTTCCAAAACACCACATAAGTCTGTCCATTAGTGGTTCCTATAGATTTCATATCTCCAGAGCCAGAAGTAGCCACTAGTGTGTTTACAGCTGTATCCTCATTCCATTGGGCATGGCAAAAAAAGCCAAAAAGTAAAAAAGTAAAAATTAATGATCTTTTATTCATGGTATTTGTTTTAAAATTTAAAGTTAAGCAATCAAAATATATTAAATGAAAAAATATGAGCTAGCTTATCTAATGTCCAAAAATTATTATTGTTTAAAGTTTTAATTGCTTGTAAACTTCTCCTATTTTTGATTTGTATACTTAAGTACATCACATGATTAAAAGGCTTGTACTACTTTTTTTTATTTTGGGCTCAAACTTAACTTTTGCCCAAGAAACAGATGCACAATTAATTGACAACCTACAAATGGATGCCCTAAAATACTTCTGGGATTATACCCATCCAGTATCAAAACTGTCAAGAGAGAGAATACACCAAGAAGATTTGACCTATGATCAAAACACCATAGCCACTGGGGGCTCAGGTTTTGGGTTTTTAAATATAATTTTAGCAGTTGAGAATGGGTATATATCTCAAACAGATGGAGTTACTCACCTACACACCGCTTTAGACTTTCTTGCCTCTGCAGATAGATTTCATGGAGCCTGGCCGCATTGGCTGGATGGAAATACCGCAGGTGTAATACCCTTTAGTGAGTTTGATGATGGTGGAGATTTAGTAGAAACAGCACTTTTAAGCCAATCACTAATTTGTGTTAGAGAATATTTTAAAAACGGAAATACCCAAGAGCAAATCTTAGCGCAAAAAGCCGACGATCTTTGGAGAGGCGTTGAATGGAACTGGTACACCAAAGGTGAGAACGTTTTGTATTGGCACTGGTCACCAAATCACAATTGGGAAATGAACTTACAGATAAGAGGCTACAACGAGGCCCTAATTACCTATTTACTAGCTGTATCTTCTCCAGAGTATCCTATTGATAATCAAGTATACCATCAAGGATGGGCAAGGGATGGAGATATTGTATCATCTGCAAGCCAGTATGATTTACCCGTGGTATTTAATCACAACGGAGCACAGGGCACTGTAGGGCCCTTATTTTGGGCTCATTACTCCTTTTTGGCTCTTGACCCTCGAGGACTACAAGATACGTATGCAAATTACTGGGATGTTGTTAAAAACCATACAGAGATTATCCACCAGCATGCGGTGCAAAATCCAAATCAGTTTGGTGGTTATAGCGCGAATTGTTGGGGATTAACTGCAAGTTATTCAAGAAACACAGACGGAAGCACAGGATACGGCGCACATCAACCAAATAATGATTTAGGAATTATTTCGCCAACGGCTGCGCTTTCTTCTATGGTATATACCCCGCAAAAATCAATAGATTTTTTACGGTATCTGTATGAGGAAACACAAGATGAATATATTGGCCTTTTGGGGCCTTTTGATGCCATTTCCCCTCATTACTCATGGAAAACAGAAAGGTATCTCGCTATAGATCAAGGAACGATAGGTCCTATGCTAGAGAATTATAAAACACAATTATTTTGGAATTTATTTATGAATGCTCCAGAGATACAACAAGGCTTGCAGAGTCTAGGGTACACCTCCTCAGAGCATGACTTGTCTAACACATCTGAAATTATTAGCACAAACAACATCCAAATTTTTCCAAACCCTGCATCTAACATTTTAAACGTTTACACCTCTGCTGACATCATTGGCTCACAATACCGAATCAGTGATAATTTAGGAAGAGTTGTAATTGTAGATGCTATACAAAATAAAAATACTGCAATTGATATTAGTGGTTTGCCTAGAGGAGTGTATTACATTACAATTGAAAAGCAAATACGTAAACATAAAATCATAAAAATGTAGCTCAGTTCTTTTAATCCAAACATGATGTATCTGTTTTTAGTAAACTATTTTAATCAAATCCTCCCCAAAATAGTGTGAGAAAACACCCTTGGGCTCCAAATACTGTTTTTGGAAATAATTTTTTATTATAAGTGATAAATCTTTATTGGAAAAGATCGATTTTACCAATACAATCTAAACATAAAGTTTGGTGTAATACCGATAGAAAACTTCTCTATCAATTCAATAGGATCGTTTAAACTGTTATTACCTCTATATTCTTTACTAATTACGTTTTTTCTATTGTATATATTTCTAATAGATAGTCCAACTTTACCTCTTAATTTATTTCCTTTAGCTATTGTAAAATCATAGGTAGAAGAAAAATCAAGACGGTGGTAAATAGGTAGTTCACCCGTATTTATACCATCATTAAATTCTAATCCATTGCTACTCTCTTCTGAAATAGTATAGGGTTTCCCAGTTTGCCATTTCCAGCCTAATGCAAATTGAAAACCATCCAATTTATAACTCAAAGCCGTTGAAATACTGTGTGTAACGTTAGATTTTGAGGTGAAATCATTACCGTTATTGAGGTTTTCAAAACTACTAGTAGCGTTATTGATAGAATAACTTACCCAGGAGGTAAAGCCATTAAATTGTTTTTGGAAAAAGGCGTCAATACCAATAACATTTTGATGACCAATATTAAAAGTATTATTCTCAGGATTTAAAAATCCAAGAGATAAGGCTGTGATGTTTTTAACTTTTTTATGGTAGGCATCTACATCAATGCTAACTCCTTTTTTAGTATAGATAAATCCTGCAGAAATTTGCTGACTATTAATTATTGGAAACCTGTTACCATCTGCTAATCTCCAAACTCTATTCTCTAGTGTGAGATCACTTAATATAGTTTCATCAATCTCACTGATAATTTGGTTCTTAATTTCTGCAGTAGCTTGAAATTTTAGGTTTTTTAGAAGGGGTTTGTACACCGCTATTCTTGGCTCTAGCCTCACAGCATCTAATTCTTTAAAATAGGTGCTTCTTAGCCCAAAAGAGAGAGTAAAGAGTTTTGTGTTTTTATAGTCGTACTGTCCATATACACTATGAGTTTGTATGGTACTATCTTCTGAGTCTAAAATCAAGGAGATATTTGTGGTGTTTAAAAACGCATAAGCAACATCTTTGAGCGCATATTGGAACCCAAAGGTAACTTGACTCGCTTTTGATTTGTCAATAATAACTTCTGTTGCTATACCTGAATCAAAAATGGTGTTTCGCTTTTCAAAATCTGAAATCTGTGTATCACCCTCTTTTGTAATAAAATTATAGTTGAGCTTATAATCAGAGAAAAAAGCAGTGGTATTTTGTGTTGTGTTTTCGTTCCAGATTACCTTCCAACCTAGGCCATAACCCATATTACTTGTTACTAATTTATCATTGAAAGCTCTGTTGTTTTGAGAATCACTAACAAGATAATCTAAGTCATTATCAATAGATATAACACTCGCATAAAAACTATTATTGGTATTGGGTTTATAATTTAGTTTCATCGTATAATCTAAAAACGAAAACATGT
>CBFHMO010000098.1:0-6364 GCA_965656925.1 Patiriisocius sp. | reverse complement strand
TGTTAAATTTAGCTATGGTTAGAAAAAAATGTTTTTTAAATATATCTTTTTTTATGTTATTGATTGTTAGATTATTTTTACAATTTATTTTATAAATATCATAGATACTTCGATGGCTATGATTTGAATTTAGATATCCAGCATCGTTGATTTGAAAATTATATATACAATGGTCAAATAAAAAAGATGTACTTGGTGTTTTAATCGTTTTTATCCCTTTTCTAAAATTATTTATTAACACTTTTGAATTAAAAATCCATCTATATTTATATTTTAATAATCTTAAATGAGGTTCAATAGCAATTTTTTTATTTTTTTTAGAAACTCTTGGAAGGTGTTTAGGCTTAAGAAATTTAGATATACGCACAGTATGAGGTGTATGATAGTTGATTTCTTCTAATACCTCTTTAATTTTTCCCTCATCCTTGTGCTGAATAATAAAATCAATGTCACCAATCATTCGTTCTCCAATATCTTCAAAGACATTACTGAGTAAAAGCGCCGTTCCTTTTAAAAATATATGATTGATATTATTTTCAACCAGAAGCTGAGACAGCTCTTTCGCCTCGGCTAGTAAAATCTCATTTCTAGCCTTATTTATTGCAAAGATGTTTTTTATATAGGCTATAAAATCTTCAGGAAATAGGTAGGATGCCTTTTTTTTTTGAATGTTAAAAAAAAGTGCTGGTAGCATTAAATGACCACTAGCCAGTGTGATTAATTTTTCAAAATTGATGTTGCTTATATCAACACCATTTAAAATTTCACTCGCTGGTCGGTACAGGATATTTACTAGAAATTTTTCTTCGAGAGGGATCATATATAGCACTTTTTCTATTTATCCTCCCCAACCTGGAGGTGTTGGTGGGTTCTCTCCGTCTGACTCTCCAGGTTCAACAAGCCCTGGGGCTGGATCTGGGCTTGGATCTGCAGACTGCGCCTGTGCTTTTTTAGGGTTTAGGATCACAAAAGTACCCATGACCGTAAAGGCCGCATACTTGCCCATTTTTTGTAATGCTTCCTTTCTAGTAATACTATGTGGCGCCTTTTCTGTTAGCTCTTTACTATCTTTTTTCATACTATTATTTAATGATAAGTTTTTTTGTTACAATGGTATTCCCAGCGTCTAGTTTAATGATATAAATACCAGCAGCTACTGTTTCTGTAGAGATTTTCTGGGTGTTTGTATGATTATCAAGGGTTGCAGATACTACTTCTTTTCCAAGAATATCATATACCGTTACACTGGTTTGCCCGCCCTGATTAGCCAACCCTTCTATTGTAATAAAGCTGTTTATATTTAACTTGTAGGCGTTTAAATGACTGGTGTTTATCTCATCCTGGGTTGATAAAATACTTTGCGTGAAGTGGATAAAAAATCTACCTACTCCACCTAAGGTATTCTCTGGAGTTAATTCAAAGTCTTGTTCATTTAAAAGAGTCATGGTACCATTTTGGTTGTCTTCCAGATAAACATTAATGCCCCCAAATATGTCAAAAATATCAATGGCAATTCTAAAAGGATCTCCAGAGGCTCTATTTATTTCAAGAGGTACCACTACATCATTTATACTTCCTATTGCCATTGCATTTACTGCTAGCCCTACTCCCTGGTCTCCATCTACTAATCTTGTTAATAAAGCGGCGCTTTGATTATAATGACCAGCATCATAGCCAGGGTCTAGTCCAAGAGTGAGTCCATCTTTAAAATAAAATTTTGTGTCTTCTATTTCTGTTGCTCCTTCATATAGTTTAACAACAAGCTCAAAATAGGTAATAGGATTACCAGCAATAAAATCATCGCCGCCTTCAGTGGTTCTCATAGCTGTTGTAAAGGAAATATCCTCACCGTCTGCATCATCCGATGCTACCATAAATGCTTGTCCTGGCGCAATACTCCGCGCAGTAGTTGTATTATTATAAACGGTATATCCTGAGCCAATTCCGTCTGCATCATAGCCATATATAGCTTCATAAGAATCGTCTAGCTTATCGCTATTCACCGTTAAAAAGTTGTTTGAACTATCTGCATCGGCATTTGCGTGGATGTATGATGGGAAAGGATTTGCTATCAAATTCCATCGTGTGCCTGCCCCTGAACTTTCAGCATCATTATTAATAATTTCCCATGTTTGATTTGAAGCAGCAGGACTTCCTGTAAAAGAAAGTATCCCAGTTCCATTAGCAATAGTAGCCATTTGAAAGCCCAAACCCACAGGAAAGGTAATGCTACCCTGTTCACCCTCTAAGTCTGCACTGGTAAAGTTTGTCCAAGTATTGTTTGAATTATTATAATACCCTATCGCGTAATAGTCACCATTAGTGGCTAAAGTTGATTCGTTTGCAGAAACAAATGAATTAATAGATTGGCCGCTTACAGGAGAACCAATTAAATCCCACTCATTGGTACCCACAGAATTAACATATCTATTGTAGGTAATGTTTCCAGTAACAGAACCGCCAATTATAATCGATGAAAACTCATCAGAATCTGAGTTTAAGGAAAAGGTTCCAGCGTTTGAAAAATTTCCACTCATGGTCACAGAACCTGTTTTTTCGATTGTAAAACTTTTGCCAGAGGCAACAGTGATGTTTTGAGCTTTTGTCAAAAAGGAGACAAAACATAGTAATAGTGTAAGTTTTTTCATGGTCTGTTATTTGTCAGAAATTAATTTTTCAACCAAATTTTCTAATCTTGAAATCTTATCGTCTTGTTCTTTAAGTGCATTAATAAGCACAGGAACAAGCCCTTGATAGTTTACCGCCAACATGTCTTTATCATCGGTTGTAACGAGTTCTGGAAATACTTTTTGAATATCTTGAGCCAATACACCAATTTTTTGTTTGCCGTTCTTTTTCATTGTGTAACTCTTCCCATCAATAAGCAGTAGTTTGGCAAGCGTAGAGCCCAAAGAGACAATATTTGCTTTAAGTCTCGCGTCAGATGATACTACGATATCACCACCTACTGTTAGGTCATTACTTACTGTAGTATCTCCATTAAATTTCACTTTAAAGGCATCAGATTTATTAAAATAACTGACCCCATTTCCAATTACAAAAGCGGTATTCCCAAGATCAAAATTAGTTGCACTACCCGTAACCGTTGAACCACTTAAATTATACTGTCCAATTACTAAAGAATAAGAATCACTTGCAATTGTACCAAATCCCATTGATGTTGACACATCTCCATTTGCTTGTGATTGATTTCCCATTGATGTTGACATAGTCCCATTAGCTATTGAAAAAAAACCCATGGCTATAGATTGACTTCCGTTTGCTACACCACGAGAACCCAGTGCAACAGACGAATTCCCATTTGCCTTCGCGTTGTATCCCAATGCTTGAGAATATATTCCATTAGCTTCTGCGTCTCTCCCCGATGCAAATGCACTAGAACCAAGTGCCTTTGAATAATATCCAATTGCTGAAGAATAAGTCCCGCTATTAGTTGTCCCTGAATGTTGTACTTGCGCATTAATAGTAAACGCAATAGTTACTGCTAAAAGTGTAAATAATTTTTTCATAGTAAATTGTGATATTATTATTGTTTGGTAATAAGTTGATTAACCATTTGTCTTAGTTCTGAAAACTTCTTTTCTATAAATATCAATCTCTGATTGTTGCTCTTTGAGTGCCTTAATAGGTACTGAAATATGAACTTTATTAAATATTTTGTGTAATAATACCCTTTATAAATTGTCGAGACAAAAGTTAATTTTTAAATAAATTATCCCTTATTTAAATTTTTTGTCACGCGTATATTTTTTAAAATTTATATGGCACCAATAATTTTGCATTACGACAGAGAACTAAAATTTAGTTTTGTGGGTATGATTTTTTTAACCAAATTCTTCAAAAAACAGTCGAATAATTTTTTATCCTATGCCATTTTTTTTTTGATACTAAATGAAGAACATGTTTTATAACTAATTTTTTTATTTTCGCCTGACATTTTTTTTATTTTCGCCTGACATTTAAAGATTTAAACATTTAAATAATTAACCAATTAATCAATGAAACAATTTTTCACAATTTTAGCCTCGGTATTATTTACTGCAACAACCTTTGCCCAAGGAAACCTAACTGTTACCTCTGATGCTTCTCTTACTGTAAGCGCAACAAATTATTTAACTGCTGCTGGAAACCTTAACAACACAGGTACTGTTACCCTAAACTCTACTGCAGATGATTTTTCTTCTATAATTGTAGAAGGAACGGCTACTGGAGATGTTACCTACAATAGGTATGTAAACGCTTTTAGTACTTCCGGCAGCAGTTGGGACGGAACAGGCCCTCCAGTTGCTATGTCTATTGCAGATTTTATAACAAAGAATGCAGCTATTATTTACCAAGTTGGTAATACCTATGCCCTTGGACCTTTTAATAATCTTACAAACCTATATGAGTATTACACTATAACCACTGGGGCCAATGCAGGTGCTTTTACTGCTGGTAAAGGATATACTATGGCAACTGCCAATTCAGATGGAGCTACCGTAGAATACAAAGGCACCATCGCTACAACCTCCCAAAGTATAGATGTTATAAATAACAACGATGCAAATGACGGTGTTGGTAGACGATGGAATTTTGTTTCTAATCCTTTCCCATCTTATATCCACGGAAACGCCGCTGCACAGACAACCAATAACTTTATGGATGTTAATAGCGGTGTTATTGACGAAAATTTCTTGGGTGTTTATGGTTGGAATGGCTCTAGTTATACAACGTACAATAATACTTCTGCCGCTTTTTCTATCGCTCCAGGACAAGGGTTCTTTATAGCAGCAGCCAGCGATAGTAATACAGCGCTTAATTTCACGGCAGCTATGCGAACCACCACTGGATCTGGAGATTTTGTTGCAGGGCCTCAGGCTCTTGTTTATAGACTTGCATTAAAACTTTACAACGCAGATGTAGAACAAGCAAAAACTAATTTTTATTTTAAAAATGGTCTTACATTAGGTCTTGACCCTGGGTATGATTCAGGAGCATTTAACCAAGCCACCAAGTTAAGCACAAGATTACCTGTGGGGAGCCAAGAATTTGCATTTGCTATAAACGCTATGGATATAAACTCTCTTGAAAACGCTAGAGTACCTCTAGAGATACGCCAAAATGCAGGACAGTCCTTTAGCGTTAGTATGGAAGATATGGAGCTTCCAGAAGATATCTACGTGTATCTAGAAGATACCTTAAACGGCACGGTTACCTCTTTAAAAGATGGGGATTTTGAGCTAACAGCGCAAAGTGATTTAAGTGGTGCAGAAAGGTTCTTTATTGTTTTTAAAGACAACAGCGTACTCTCTAGTGGAGATACCCTCGGTATAGACGGCCTCAATGTATTTAAGGCCAACAATAACAAATTTGTAACCATAGCGGGTATCACTCCAGAGTTAGGTAAGCTAGATGTTACTCTTTATAACATACTTGGTATGAGCGTACGAGAAAAAGCATTAAACCCTGCAACTGCAACTCAGAGAGTATCTACCCAAGGCCTAGCAAGCGGTTTATATGTTGTGCAGGTAAGGTCAGCAAATCAAATATTTAATAAAAAAATACTTGTAGAGTAGTACTATCTACCTCAAAAAAAATAAAGTTATGTTACAAAACAAAGAACAACATTCTAAAGATATTTCTAGAAAAGATGCCATCAAGAAAATGGGCAAGTATGCAGCTTTTGCCGCATTGGGTACATTCATTATGCTAAACCCTAAAAAAGCCCAGGCAGTATCTCCACCTCCCCAGGGTGGTAATTTTCCTCCCAGTGGTTTTAGGAGTAACAGAAGAAATAGGAATAAAAAATAAAAGAACATTTAATTAACCAACAAACCAACAAACCAACAAACCAATGAAACAATTTTTAACATTTTTAGCGGCGGTATTATTAACTGCAACAACTGTTGCCCAAGTGGGTATTAACATAGAAACTCCAGATGCTTCTGCGGCATTAGATATTACTTCTACTACGAGGGGTTTACTTGCACCAAGAATGACAGCAGCCCAGCGTGATGCAATTACTTCGCCATCTCAGGGATTAATAATATTTTGTACAGACTGTGCACTTGGTGAAGGCGAACATCAGATTAAGCTTACATCCGGTTGGACAAACATAATGGGTGGTGATGCAAATGACATTCTGTTGGTTACAAGTGGAACAGGTAAAATATGGATGGATCGTAATTTAGGTGCTACCCAAGTAGCAACTAGTAGTACAGATGAAGCTTCTTACGGAGACCTCTACCAATGGGGAAGAAACTCAGACGGGCACCAAATTAGAACCAGTGCCACAGCTCCTGGCCCTGTAGCTAGTGGTTATGTAGGGAGTAATTTTATTACTAGTGCTGGTGATTGGTTA
>CBFHMO010000097.1:0-6437 GCA_965656925.1 Patiriisocius sp. | reverse complement strand
CCCTGTACAAACTGGATTGGCCGCTTTTAACCCCGCCACCAATCAATTTAGAGCCATTGGTGCAGATGATACAGGCGGAGGTTTGCCTTCCACAGATATTAGAGCCCTTGCCTTTGACACCCAAAACAGACTATGGATAGGAACCCTAAGAGGCTTAAGAGTATTGTTTAGTCCAGGCACCTTTTTTAGCAACACAGCAGATGTCTCTGCAAGTGCAATTATTTTTGCCGATGATGAAGGAGTGGGTCAAGAATTATTATTTGAACAAACCATTACAGATATAGAGGTAGATGGATCTAATAATAAATGGATCGCAACAGCAAGCTCCGGTGTTTTTTATTTAAGCGACAATGGTCAGCAAACATTGCTGCGATTTACCTCAGAGAACTCTCCACTACCTTCAGATAATGTTCAAGACATTGCCATTGATCCTTTTACAGGAGAAGTTTTTTTCGCTACCATTAATGGGTTGGTTTCTTACAAAGGGACTTCAACCGCCCCAAGAGATACCCTAGAAGATGTGTTTGTATTCCCAAACCCGGTAAGACCTCAATACCAAGGAAGTGTTACCATAGACGGCTTGACGGCAAGGGCCAATGTGAAAATTACAGATTTGGAAGGGAATTTAGTATTTCAGCAAACAAGCCAAGGGGGAAGTATCACTTGGGATACAACAGCCTTTGGCAAGTATAAAGTAGCCTCAGGGGTGTATTTTGTTTTAATTACTACAGAAGATGCCCTAGAAACAAAAATTAAAAAAATAATGATTATTCGCTGATGCTTGAAACTACAAAAGCAATTGTTTTTTCTTCCATAAAGTATGCAGAGGCAGACCTTATCGTAACTTGTTTCACTCAAAGCAGCGGGCTTAAAACCTACCTATTGCGTGGCATACTTAAATCTAGAAAAGGCAGGTTAAAGCCTTCCTATTTTCAGCCCCTTACCCAATTAGAGATTGTAGCAAATCACAAAAACAAAGGCACCTTAGAATCTATAAAAGAGGTGAAAGTGCTGTATCCATATACTACACTGCACACAGATATTGTAAAGTCATCTTTGGTTATGTTTTTGTCTGAAATGTTAAAAAACGCTATCGTAGAGCAGGAGGTAAACCAGGGGCTATATTTATTTTTAGAGGCTTCTTTTCAGTGGTTAGACCATCATGAAGATATTGCCAATTTCCACACCTTGTTTTTATTAAAACTCACAGCTTATTTAGGTTTTTACCCAGACACCTCTGCAGCTCATTTGCCCTATTTTAATCTCTCAGAGGGGACCTTTGAGACAGAAGATTTTTCTATCTACTGTGAAACAGGCCCCCGGGTGGAGGCATTAAAACAGTTCTTCGGCATACATTTTGATACTATTTGCTCTGTAAAGCTGTCAAAAACCCAAAGAAGAGACGTACTTGATTTGATGTTGGAATATTATCAATTACATTTGCACGGCTATAAAAAACCGAAGTCCTTAGCGGTGCTTCAACAACTGTTTAATTAATGAAACACGTACTAGTACTTCTTGCTATTTTCTTTTGCTTTCAAGTAGCAATTGCTCAAAAAATACAAGTGCTTTCTAAACAAACGGCAGGGGCTATACCTGGCGTGGCTTTGTTTAATAAAGACAAAAGCAAAAGCGCTATCACCAATTTTGATGGTTTTGCTGATATATCTTCCTTTAACCAAGATGAGCGTATTACATTTCAGCACATAGCACATGCAACTCTTTGGCAAACCAAATCTCAAATACTAACAGCCAATGGCCAAGTATTTTTAATTACAGATGCCAGCAGTCTTGATGAGGTAGTGTTGTCTGTGTCAAAATTTGGTCAAAAAAGAAGAGATATTCCACAACAAATTGTTTCTGTAACAAGCGACGATGTACTTTTTAGAAACCCTCAAACAGCGGCAGATTTATTGCAAAGTAGTGGCCAGGTATATGTTCAAAAAAGCCAGCTGGGTGGTGGGAGCCCAATTATTAGAGGATTTTCTACAAACAGACTTTTAATTGCCGTTGATGGTGTGCGTTTTAATACCGCTATTTTTAGGGGCGGAAATGTGCAAAACATCATCTCCATAGATCCTTTTGCTGTAGCACGGACAGAGGTGATTTTAGGCCCTGGATCTGTGGTGTATGGGAGTGATGCTGTTGGAGGAGTAATGAATTTCTACACAAAAAAACCTGTATTTTCTTTTAAGCAAGGCACTACTTTTTCTGGAAATACAACCCTGCGTTACGCTACTGCCAATAAAGAGAAAACAGGACATTTTGATTTTAATATAGGCGTCAAAAAGTGGGCTTTTTTAACAAGCGTTACCTACAGTGATTTTGATAACTTGCGTATGGGTAGCCATGGCCCAGATGATTATCTGCGCACCCAATACGTAGAAACTCTTAATGGTGTTGATACCGTTGTGCAAAACCAGAATCCAAAAATACAACGCCCAACGGCATACAGTCAAATAAATACAATGCAAAAGGTGCGTTACATGCCAAACAATAATTGGAATTTTGATCTCGGATTATTTTATACAACCACCACCGATTACCCAAGGTATGACAGGCTTATAAGAACATCAAATGATACGCTGGCTTCTGCAGTTTGGGACTACGGACCACAACAATGGTTTTCTGGAAATTTGCAAATACAAAACACCCCAGAGACAAACACTTTTTTTGACAAGAGTGCTTTTACTCTTTCTTTCCAGCACTTTACAGAGAGTAGAAGTGATAGAGGTTTTGGAGCTCCTTTTTTGTACAAAACACAAGAAAAAGTAGCGGCTTACACCACTGCTTGGGATTTTGAAAAAAAGATAAAAAAAGCAAAGCTGAACTATGGTGTAGAGTATATTTTTAACAAAGTTGGTTCTAGGGGACTAAAAACAGACATTCTTACAGGCACATCACAACAAGATGTCTCTAGATATCCAGACGGCTCTTCTTGGCAATCCTTGGCAGGATATATGAGTACTCAATTTACTTTGGCTGAGAATATTTCATTTCTAGGAGGTCTTAGGTATAGTCATATTATTGTTGATGCACAGTTTGATACTAGTTTGTTTGCTCTTCCTTTTACCGAGGCTACAATTAATACTGGCGCTTTAACGGGTACCGCTGGAGTAACCTGGAACCCAAATCAAACCTTAGGGTGGCGTTTAAATTTTGGAACCGCCTTTAGAGCTCCAAATATTGATGATATTGGAAAAGTCTTTGACAGTGAGCCCGGGAGTGTTGTGGTGCCCAACCCAGATTTAAAACCAGAGTATGCCTATAATGGTGATTTGGGGGTTAGTCTAAATTTTGAAAACAAACTAAAACTAGATTTTGCAGGATTTTATACCATTCTAGAAGATGCTTTAATTAGAAGAGATTTCTCTCTTGATGGAGAATCGCAAATTGTATACCAAGGAGAATTAAGTACTATACAAGCCATTCAAAACGCCTCTAAGGCACAAGTATATGGTTTTGAAGCAGGTCTAGAGTTTGCTTTTTCAAAAGCTATGAAACTTAGCTCTCAATACAATATAACCAAAGGCTTTGCCCAAGATCAACAAGGAACTAAACAAGCGCTGCGTCATGCAGCCCCAGTCTATGGGAATACACATATTGTCTATAAAAAAGAAAAACTAACCTTAGACGCATTTGCCGTATATAATGGACAGTTTGATTTTGAAGATTTAGCACCAAGTCAACAAAATAATGCGTTTTTGTACGCTGCAGATCAAAATGGAAACCCCTATGCCCCCGGGTGGTATACGCTTAATTTTTCGGGACAATACAAGTTTTCTAAAGCCTTTCAATTAACCGCTACCCTAGAGAACATAACAGACCAACGCTACAGACCTTACAGTAGTGGTCTTTCTGCCCCAGGGCGAAATCTTATACTTGCCGCTACCTATGCATTTTAAAAAACAGTTGCCTGACAGCTCATTTTTTATTTTCTCAGGATTAATTACATAAATACCTTATTTTTTTATTAGACAGAAATTATTCTTAAATACCTTATTGTTAGTGTTTTAAAAGACAACAAGCAATTACAAATAATTGCAAACGAAAGCAAGTAGTTAGATACCGACTCCAACTTGCAATTGCTTTTATGTTTGCAGTGTCGAATATATCGATACACGTTACCAGAGCGATTTCTGGAAAACTTAACTGTTTAATATTTAAAATTAATAATTATGAACGCACTTAGAAACAAAGTACAGTTGATTGGAAGATTAGGTCAAGAGCCTGAAATTGTAACCTTTAATGATGGCAATAAGATGGCCAAGTTTAGTCTCGCTACAGATGATAGCTACAAAGATAAAGAAGGACAAAAAGTAGAACGCGCCTACTGGCATAACATAGTAGTAAAAGGCGGGCTTGTTACTGTTGTAGAAAGCTATGTAAAAAAAGGGCAAGAAATTGCTATAGATGGAAAGCTAACCAACCGTATGTGGGAGACAGAGACAGGAGAGAAGAGGTATGTAACAGAAGTTGTTGTTAATGAACTTTTGATGTTGGGAGGTAAGTAACTGAAAAATTAGTATACTTAGAAAATCCAAGGCAATATTGCTTTGGATTTTTTTTTGCAAAAAATGGTAGCACTATTAAAATGTAGAAAACCATCGCCCAGATTATTTATGTAAGAGGAGATTATCCTAACTTTACAAATAAAACGGCCTTTATTTATTCATGAAGCAAAAACAGACCCCCTCTCAAACTCCCGACATCCACCAACTGCTTAAAACGCACTTTGGATATGACAGTTTTAGACCCAACCAACTAGAGATTATCCAGCATGTTTTGTCTGGCAAAAACACCCTGGCTATTATGCCAACAGGAGGGGGTAAAAGTTTATGCTATCAATTACCCGCCCTCGCTCAACAAGGAGTTGCAATTGTTATATCTCCACTTATTGCCCTTATGAAAGATCAAGTAGATGCTTTAAAAGGCAATGGAGTATCTGCCGCTTTTTACAACAGCTCTCAAGACCAACAAACCCAGCAAGATATTTTAGAAAGTCTAATGGCCGGGACTTTAAAATTACTCTATGTAGCTCCAGAGAGTATTTGGGGGCTAACAAACTATCTACAAAAGAGCATTATTAGTTTGATTGCTGTAGATGAGGCGCATTGTATTTCTTCTTGGGGTCATGATTTTAGACCAGCCTACACCCAGTTAAAGCGGTTGAAATTAGAGTTTCCTGAAGCTCCTATAATAGCCTTAACCGCCACTGCAGATAAAGCAACCCAGCAAGATATTGTTAAGCAGTTGGCAGTGCCCGATGCCACTAAATTTATCTCTAGCTTCGATCGGCCTAATTTATACCTTGATGTAAGACCTGGCCAGCAGCGGCTACAACAAATTTTTAAGTTTTTAGGATCTCGGGGGCTTCAAAGTGGCATCATTTATTGTTTGAGTAGAAAAAACACCGAAACCCTTGCCGCAAAATTAAAAGCAAAAGGCTATGATGCCCAGGCCTATCACGCGGGGCTTGCCCCAGAACAGCGAAGCTGCATACAAGAAAATTTTGTAAACGACACAACTCCCATTATCGTGGCCACAGTTGCCTTTGGAATGGGCATAGATAAAAGTAATGTGCGCTGGGTAATACATTACAATATGCCTAAAAACATAGAGGGCTATTATCAAGAAATTGGCCGTGGGGGCCGTGATGGTTTAAAAGCACATGCGCTATTGTTTTATAGCTATGCAGATGTAATGCAACTACGCAAGTTTGCACAAGGCACACAAACTCAAGAAATACAGATAGCCAAGTTAGAACGCATGCAGCAATTTGCAGAAGCACTGAGTTGTAGGCGTAAAGCACTCCTTAATTACTTTGGCGAGTTTATTACAGAAGATTGTGGCAATTGTGATATTTGTAAAAACCCTCCAACCTATTTTGATGGTACACTCATTGCCCAAAAAATATGCTCTGCGGTAGTACGGCTTCAAGAAAAAGAAGCCCTTGGTTTAGTGATAGATGTATTACGCGGGTCTAACAACCAACAAGTTTTTGAAAAGGGGTACCAGCACATCAAAACATTTGGCGCAGCTAAAGATATTTCTTGGAGAGATTTGCAGCAATACTGTATACAGCTGCTCAATCAAGGAGTATTAGAAATATGGTTTCATGAAGGAGGAAGGCTGCTGTTAACAGAACTTGCCAAACAAATTTTGTTTCAAGGCAAGCAAATTAAACTAGCAACATTACTTCAACAAGATACCAAAGCAACCCTTATCAAAGAGAGTCTCCCTTCAAAAGGGAAAGAATTGTTTGAAAAATTAAGAGTTCTTCGCGCTGTTTATGCAAAAGATATGGGCGTGCCTGCCTATGTTGTTTTTAGTGATGCCAGTCTTCAAGATATGGAGCAAAAAAAACCCACCACCATGGAAGGGTTTTCAAAAATTAGTGGTGTAGGAAAAGCCAAACTAGAAAAATATGCAGCTGC
>CBFHMO010000096.1:0-6484 GCA_965656925.1 Patiriisocius sp. | reverse complement strand
AAAGAAAACTTATTTTTTAATGTCAAGTCTCTCTCAACATACCGTCATTAAATGTGAAGATCTCAGTATTGGGTATCAAAACAAAAAGAAAACAAGTGTTATTGCTAGTGCTATTAATTTTTCTATCACTCAAGGAACCCTCGTAGCACTTGTAGGAAGCAATGGTATCGGAAAATCTACCCTTTTAAAAAGCCTAACTGCAATGCTACCTACCCTATCTGGGAGCCTGCAAATAGACGCAAAAGAAATAACAGCCTATAGCGCCTTAGCCTTATCCAATAAATTAAGTGTGGTGCTTACAGAGGCTCCTGCATCAAAAAATCTTACTGTCCAAGAGCTAGTAAGTCTAGGGAGACAACCCCATACAAATTGGATGGGAAGCTTAACACAAAACGACAAACACATTATACAACAGGCCCTTGAAGATACAGATCTAGCTAGTTTAAAATACAAAAACTGTTTTGAGCTCAGTGATGGACAACTACAGCGCGCGTATATAGCAAGAGCCTTAGCGCAAGACACGCCACTTATTATATTAGATGAGCCAACCACGCACCTTGATTTATACCATAGAGCAGCTATTGTTAAATTGCTTAAGAAATTAACCCTAGAGAAAAATAAAACTATTTTATTTTCTACCCATGAGATAGATTTAGCCATTCAGATTTCAGATAAAATGCTGGTAATGACACCTCAAAACATAGCTTTTGACAGCCCTTGTAAGTTGATTGAACAAGGTGCTTTTGATGTTTTATTCCCAAATGAGATCGTTGTTTTTGATAAAAAAACGGGTCGTTTTTCTGTGACTTGACACTCTTTGCAAAAAAGGGTTAGGCTATTTCAAGTAAAAATAATCACAAAAAAAAGTCTCGATATCTATCGAGACTTTTTTTATTTATAAATGAGTATAAATTACTCTTTAATAAAACGAGTTGTTAGGCTTCCGCTAGTTGCGTTAACTTTAACAACATACACCCCTTTTGCGAGGCTACTCACATCTACTACGCTGCTTTTATGATCTATAGCTTGGCTTAACACCAAAGCGCCTAAGGCAGAGTATATTTCAATAGTAGTGTTGTCTAACATAACGTTTTGTAGACTTACACTTAAAACGTCATTTGCTGGTACAGGAAATAAAGAGATAGATTGGGTCTGCGGGCCATCTACTCCTAAAGAAAAAGCAAGTGTGGTTGAACCTCTATTGCTTGATCCATGATTTTGAAAATTTGCTGTCACCCCATTTGCCCATACAATATCAAGAGTATTTGCATTTGGATCAAAGGTGAAATCTGTACTATCACTTCCAGAGAGTTCTCTTGCAGCTACAACAGTTCTAACACCGCCAGAAACATCATTTGAAATTAATGTCCAATCTTGAGTATCTAACTGTGGGGCTTGTCCTATACCCAAAAATGCTCTGTCATTAAAACCAGTGCTATCAAAGCTAACAACATCACCACCAGCGGTCATAGAAGACACACCAAAGCCAAGGCCCATCCATCTATTTTCTTCACCAATCATGGCAATAATAACATTGTCTTGGTCAATTTCAATACCTATTGTATAGGTATCTGTAATTGGAATTAATCCTGTACTAATTTGTGCCTGGGCAAAACAACCAATTAAAAGGGCTGCTAATAAAGTAATTTTTCTCATTGGTAGGTGTTTAAAAGTTTAATAATAGTTTCGTTTTGTTTTAATATCGCGTAATCTAATGCTTTATTTCCTCTAAAATCTTTTGCATTTACATCTGCTCCAAACCTTAAAAGATATGCGGCAATATCATTGTGGTTAAACAAGGCAGACATTTGAAGGGCGGTAGCCTTGTTTTCATCAGAGATGTTAGGGTCTGCTCCTTGTTCTAACAACAGCAATGCTGCTTGCTTGTGACCCTTAAAAACAGCTGCCATCAGTGCAGTGCCGTAGGGGCTTTTAGCATTAATATTTGCTTTGTTTTTCAAAAGATACAAAATAATATCTGTTTTGTTATAATATGCAGCTAGCATTAGTGGCGTGTAACCATTTTCATTCTGAAGGTCAAACAACTTTTGATCTTTAATATCTAATGCCTTTATAGCTTGCAGGTCTCCATTTTTTGCAAAATCATAAACAGATTGCGAGAACCCACTAGCACAACAAAAAAGTAAAAAGAATATAAATTTCAACATAGCTTATAAACAAATATAGGTGAAAAGTTAAACTAAATCTCGAGTGTGTAAAACTTATAAAGGAAGCATCGTTAATTTCACCTATAGAAGTGAAACTAAAAAAGCCTATACAAACATTAAACGGCTGTATAGGCTTTTATTTTTTTGAAAGTACGTATTACTTACTTAAATACATTTTCCTTCTAGAGTACAAATCATAAAACTGATCATCTTCTAAATTGTCTATAAACAAGATACTCTCTCCGGTACTTTTCATCTCTGGTCCTAGTTGTTTGTTTACATTCGGGAATTTATTAAAACTAAATACAGGCTGCTTGATTGCATAACCTTCTAGTTTAGGCTTAAAATCAAAGTCTTTTACTTTGCTATGTCCTAGCATTACTTTGGTTGCATAATTAACATATGGTTCTCCATAGGCCTTGGCTATAAAAGGAACGGTCCTAGAGGCTCTTGGATTGGCCTCAATGATATACACCACATCATCTTTAACTGCAAATTGTATATTTATCAAGCCTATGGTATTGAGCGCTTTTGCAATTTTTACCGTATGGTCTTTGATTTGTTGCATAACATCTTTGCTCAAATCAAAAGGTGGTAGTGTTGCATTAGAATCTCCAGAGTGAATACCACAAGGCTCTATATGCTCCATCATACCAATGATATACACATCTTCTCCATCACAAATTGCATCTGCCTCTGCCTCTATGGCTCCATCTAGGTAATGATCTAAAAGAAGTTTGTTGTTTGGTATCTTACGCAGTAAATCTACCACGTGTTCTTCTAATTCTTGTTTATTGATAACAATTTTCATACCCTGACCTCCCAGTACATATGAAGGTCTAATTAAAAGTGGGAAATCTAACTGGTCTGCAAGAGCTAGGGCTTCATCTGTAGTTTCTGCCACACCAAACTCTGGATAAGGAATTCCTAAATCTTTTAATATGGTAGAAAAACTCCCTCTGTCTTCTGCCAAATCTAGTGCCTGGAAGCTTGTTCCAAGAATTTTAACGCCGTAACGCTCTAGTTTTTCTGCCAATTTCAAGGCAGTCTGCCCTCCTAGTTGTACAATAACACCTTCTGGTTTTTCATGACGAATGATATCGTAAATATGTTCCCAGAAAACAGGTTCAAAGTATAATTTATCTGCCACATCAAAATCTGTAGAAACAGTTTCTGGATTACAGTTAATCATTATGGTTTCATAGCCTATCTCAGAGGCAGCTAATATTCCGTGAACACAGCAGTAATCAAACTCAATACCTTGTCCAATTCTGTTTGGCCCAGAACCCAGCACTATAATTTTCTTTTTATCTGTGACAACACTATCATTTTCTACATAGGTGGTCCCATCAGGAAGTTCTATAGAATTCTCGAAAGTAGAATAGTAGTAAGGGGTTTGCGCCTTAAATTCTGCGGCGCAGGTGTCTACTAGTTTATACACACGTTGTATGTTTAACTCTTCACGTTTGTTGTATACCTGACTCTCTAAACATTTAAGCATGTGAGCTATTTGCCTGTCTCCATAGCCTTTTTGTTTTGCTTCCAGTAATAGCTCTCTAGGCAGTGTATCCAGAGTGAAACTAGAAATTTCTTTTTCTAGCAAATACAGCTCTTCATACTGCTTTAAAAACCACATGTCTATTTTTGTGATCTCATGAATACGGCTCAGAGGTATCCCTAACTGAATGGCATCATAAATAACAAAAACACGATCCCAACTTGCATTTTTTAGCTTATCCAGGATTTGCTCATAGTTGGTATAGCTTTTCCCGTCTGCACCCAAGCCATTTCTTTTAATTTCTAGAGACTGAGTGGCCTTGTGGAGGGCTTCTTGGAAGCTACGTCCAATACCCATTACTTCTCCTACAGATTTCATTTGTAGGCCCAAAGAGCGATCACTTCCTTCAAATTTATCGAAATTCCAACGTGGTATTTTTACAATAACATAATCTAGTGTCGGCTCAAAAAGTGCAGAGGTAGATTTAGTGATTTGGTTATCCAACTCATCTAAATGATACCCAATGGCAAGCTTTGAAGCTATTTTGGCAATAGGATATCCGGTTGCTTTGGAGGCCAAAGCAGAAGAGCGAGAAACACGAGGGTTAATTTCTATGGCAATAATCTCTTCTTTATCATCTGGACTTACCGCAAATTGTACATTACAACCACCTGCAAAATCACCTATACTGCGCATCATATGAATTGCCATATCACGCATTTTTTGGTAGGTTTTATCGCTTAGTGTCATCGCGGGTGCAACGGTAATAGAATCTCCGGTATGAATCCCCATAGGATCCATATTCTCTATGGCGCAAATAATAACTACGTTGTCATTTCTGTCTCGTAAGAGTTCCAGCTCATATTCTTTCCAGCCCATCATGGCCTTGTCTATCATTACCTCATGTATCGGAGATACCTCTAAACCATGACGTAATAAATCATCAAATTCTTCTTCTTTGTACACAATAGAGGCACCTGCACCACCTAGTGTATATGAGGCTCTAATAACCAGAGGGAATCCAAATTCTTGAGCAATTTCCTTACCCTCCAGGTATGAAGTTGCGGTTGCTTGAGGTGCCATGCCAACACCAATTTTATCCATTAAAACCCTAAACTTTTCTCTATCTTCTGTAATATTGATAGCATCAATATCTACACCAATAATTTCAACTCCAAAATCATTCCAAATACCTTTTTCGTCTGCTTCTATCGCCAAATTTAAAGCTGTTTGCCCTCCCATGGTAGGAAGTACAGCATCAATCTGTGGATGGTCTTTTAAAATCTGAAGAATAGATTTTGTGTTAAGTGGCAACAAATATACATGATCTGCCATGGTAGGATCTGTCATGATTGTTGCAGGATTTGAGTTTATTAAAATGGTTTCTATTCCATCCTCTCTTAAAGACCTAAGGGCTTGAGATCCAGAGTAATCAAACTCACAGGCTTGTCCAATAACAATAGGGCCAGAACCAATAATTAAAATAGATTTAAGTGCGTTGTTTTTTGGCATGATAACAAAATTTTTACTGTTTCAAAATTACGATTCAATGGGGTATAAAAAAAAGGTGTTGCTTATAAAAACAACACCTTTTATTTATTACTTATCAACATTTATTTTTTGTGACGAGTTTCTGAAGAAACAGAAATTTTCTTTCTTCCTTTTGCTCTACGAGATGCTAATACTTTTCTACCGCTTACAGATGCCATACGCTCTCTAAAACCGTGCTTGTTTCTTCTCTTTCTCTTTGATGGCTGAAATGTTCTTTTACTCATGGTATATTATATTATATCGTCTTGAAATCTTTTTTATATTATGCTTTACAATATCTACCCAACAATATATACTGTATAGGCGGCTGCAAAGATACAATCTTTTTTTAAACGTCAAACATCAAAATGTGAAATATTTTTAATTGTTTTCATTACCTTTGTTGACCTTAAAATAAAGGCAATATGTTCCATAAAAATTTAAAACTTATTATAACAGCACTTCTTATAGGGGCTGCTGTTTGGCAATTTATAGAATCTTATATAGGTAACGGTATTATGTTTATACTACTGTCCTCGATCTTTGTGTTCTTATATTTCAAAAATGAAATCATTCTTTTATCCTTTCTTAGGCTACGTAAACAAGATTTTCCTGGAGCTAAAAAATGGCTTGATAAAATTAAAAATCCAGAAGCATCATTAGTTACCAAACAACAAGGGTATTATAATTACCTGAACGGACTCATGCTTTCTCAAACCAACATGAATGAGGCCGAAAAATATTTTAAAAAAGCGGTTGCTCTTGGTTTATCTATGGACACAGATATGGCAATGACAAAATTAAACCTTGCAGGTATAGCCATGTCTAAAAACAGAAAACGTGAGGCCGAGATACTCCTCTCTGAAGCAAAAAAGTTGGACAAGCAAAACATGATGGAAGATCAGATAAAAATGATGAAAGACCAAATGAAGCGCTCTGGACAACCAAAGCAACAATTTGGAGGCGGTAGATCTGGCCGTGGCGGCAGACGCTAAAAGCTTATTAAAAATATAGAACAGAACACTATTTCTGTAAAACGTAATACCCAGGTTTTGGTATTTTTATGTAATATTTTTTCCCTGAGGCATTTTTCAAAAAAGTATCTCGTAGCCAAGGGTTGTGAATCTTTAATGTCTTATAATTAATACCCTGCTGTTTTGCAAATATCGCAAAATCTTCAATTGGTGTATCTACAACAATTGTTTTGGTGGGTATGGCCTGGTATAAATCCTGTTGATCTACATAAAAGCCATATTTTTCTGGATTACTCAAAATCTCTTTAAAGGCA
>CBFHMO010000095.1:0-6629 GCA_965656925.1 Patiriisocius sp. | reverse complement strand
TACTCCAGGACGCGTTGCTGATCATTTCCGTAGAGAGACCTTTGCCACTTCATTTATTAAAACCTTAGTACTCGATGAATTTGATAAATCTCTAGAGGTTGGTTTTGAAACACAAATGCGAGAAATTTTAGAAAATCTCCAGCAGATTGAAAAACGTATTTTAACCTCTGCTACACAGGATATTGAAATCCCTGAATTTGTTGGTGTTAAAAATGAAGTTATTATAGATTATCTAGATACAAAGACCACTGCTTTGTCTGTTGAAATAGTCAATTCCAAAGAAAAAAATAAATTACAAGCATTGGTTGATTTGTTGTATCATATCGGAAATGAGCCTGGTATTATATTTTGTAATTTCAAGAACACCATCAATTTTGTAAGTGATTTTCTAAAACAGCAGCACATACCTCACGGTCATTTTTATGGCGGTATGGAGCAAATAGATAGAGAGCGGGCTTTAATTAAGTTTAGAAATGGTACCCATCAAATTATTATTGCCACAGATTTGGCAGCACGTGGGTTAGATATACCAGAGCTAAAGTTTATAATTCATTATCAACTACCTTTAAAATTAGAAGAGTTTACCCACAGAAATGGAAGAACAGCAAGAATGAACGCCTGGGGTACTGCCTATGTCTTAAAATGGAACGATGAACCTTTGCCAGAATTTATATCTTCTCAAAATGTTTTAAAATTACAGGATAAGCAAACCACAATATTTCCAAAATGGGCTACTTTGTTTATCTCTGGAGGTAGGAAAGATAAAATATCTAAAGGCGATATTGCAGGCCTCTTTTTTAAACAAGGAAATCTTAAATCTGACGAACTTGGTGTTATAGAATTAAAACAAGATTGTGCCTTTGTTGCAGTGCCAAAAGAAAAAGCACTTGAAGTTGTTGACAAAACAAACAACACGCGCTTGAAAAAGAAAAAAGTACGCATTACTTTATTGCACTAATCACTACTTTGTGATCTAGTTAGTGAAGGCTTAGTCTCCAAATTTAGTAAAATCAGCATTTTTTTGCGCTTTTTATAGTTTAATACTTCTACAAAGACTCCCTATAATAGGGCAGTAGCATGTCTTTAGCCTTTATAAATCACTATTATAGGGTAATTTGTTTGTTAAATCAATTTAATAGATTGATATTTGCAAACTATAAAATATTAACACATTAAATTATATTACAATGAGTAAAGGAACAGTAAAATTTTTCAACGACACTAAAGGTTTTGGATTTATTACAGAAGAAGGAGTTGAAAAAGACCACTTCGTACACATTTCAGGATTAATCGATGAGATTAGAGAAGGTGACGAGGTTACTTTTGATCTACAAGAAGGAAACAAAGGATTAAACGCGGTAAACGTAAAAGTTGTCTAAGTAATATCCAAATACTTTCAAACAAAGCCCATCTTTATAGATGGGCTTTTTTATTACCCTATACTCACTAGTATATCCATAAAAAAGAAGTAATTTCGCGCCCTAATAAACACCCTGGTTATGAAGCGTATACATGAGTACAAGAAATTATTTGGAGTAGAAAAAGAGATTGATCTTAAATTTCTTAAGAAAAGTTACCGAAATCTAGTAAAAGAGTGGCACCCAGATAAATTTCAGGACGGAGACCCTTTACAACAAGAGGCAGAAATGCAAAGCCGTAAGATTATTGATGGGTATCATTTTTTAGTAAGCATGGCTCCAGAAACTAAAGAAAAAAACTTAGCAGCATATACAGAAACTATTACAAATGCTGGTATTTCTGATTACCAACATAAGGGCTTGTTATTAGAGATCACCTTTACAGATGGTACAACTTATGAATACTTTGGTATTACAAAACCTGTCTATCAAAAAATGGTGAATGCTGGAAACCTAAACAGGTTTGCAAAAAGAAGTATATATCCAAAATACACCTATAGGAAATCAAAAAGAATTCTTCAAGAATCATAAAGTACAACCCTTACAAAATCATATGAGTACAACATTTTCAGATTTAGGAGTAGCCAATTTTTTGATTGAAGCATTGGATGTTTTAGAAATTAAAACTCCAACTAGCATTCAAGCAAAGGCCATACCTGTAATACTAAATCAAAAGCAGGATGTTGTTGCTTTGGCAAAAACAGGAACGGGAAAAACTGCTAGTTTTGGGCTTCCATTATTACAAACCATAGACACTCAAAACAATTCTATACAGGCTATTGTTCTTGCGCCAACCAGAGAATTAGGGCTACAAATTTTTAAAAATCTTACTGATTTTTCTAGTAAAAAAACAGAAATAGCTATAGCACCTATTTTTGGAGGTATTCCTATTAAGCCCCAAATTGAGCGTTTAAAACAAGATACACATGTAATTGTTGCTACCCCAGGAAGACTCATAGACTTGATAAAAAGAGACGCTATTGATATTACAAAGACTTCTCTTGTTGTATTAGATGAGGCAGATGAAATGATAGCTGTTTTAAATCAGGGTCTAGACACTATAGTTGCTGAACTTCCAAAGGCAAGAAGAACACTTTTGTTTACTGCTACCATGCCCGGAAGTATAAAACAAATGGTTCAGAATTATTTGTCAAAGCATGTGGTAGATATCCAAGTAGATATGGAAACCCTCGGTCATCAAGGGGTAGACCATCAATATGTTGTGGTAAAACCTATAGAGAAACTAGAGGTACTCATGCACTTTTTAAATACCAAAGAAGGACAACGAGGTATTATATTTTGTAAAACAAAAGCTGCCGTAAATAAGCTAGCCAAAAAGTTAGCTATAAACAAATTCTCTTCTGGGGCTTTACATGGTAGTTTAGCCCAAGGCATTCGTGATAGAATTATGGGGCAGTTTAGAGAAGGACATATTGATATATTAATTGCTACAGATTTAGCAGCCCGTGGAATAAATGTTAAACAACTTAGCTATGTAGTGCAATATCACCTTCCAGATACCTATGATGCCTATGTGCATAGATCTGGACGTACTGCAAGGGCAGGGGCAAAGGGGTTATCTTTGAGTGTAATTCAGGAAGATGAGCTTGCTGATATTCCAGATTTAGAACAAGAACTCAGTATTTCATTTTCTAAAATGCCAAAAGCTGATGCCTTAGCCATTGAGCACAACAATACACTTCTATGGGCTAGAAAAATATTTAAAGCCAAACCCAATAAGGATATTTCTTTAGATTTAAAGACGGCTGTTAAGACAGTATTTCATCACCTTACAAAAGATGAATTGATAGAGAAATTGATGGCAAATCAATTACAACAAACAAATACTTTGGTTGTAAAAACCAATACGATGAATAAAAAAAAGAAGTAATAGTTCATAAAAAAAATAGAAAGAAGTCTCGTTTTTCTTGAAAAAATGGCATTTTTTTCAGAAATTGTAAATTATTAAGTTAAAGTTTATATTCAAAATAACGAATGGCAAAATCACAACAAACCTTTAGTAAAGTAGAAAAAGAGAAGAAGCGTTTAAAAAAACGAGAAGACAAACGTAAGAAAATGGAGGCTAGAAAACTCGAAAGACAAGAAAACGGCACCTCTGGTATCGAGTTTGCTTATGTAGATTATAATGGAAATCTTGTTGACACTCCGCCAGATCCATCTCAAAAGGTTGAGATAGAGATTGAAGATATTGCAATTAGCATTCCGAAAACATTAGCTTCTGAGAGAGAGGCCTTTAACCCTGTACGTATTGGTGTGGTTAACTTTTTTGACACTTCAAAAGGTTTTGGATTTATCATAGACTCAGAGAATCAAGAGAAATACTTTACCCATGTTAGTGGTCTTATTGATGAAATTACAGAAGGAAACAAAGTTTCTTTTGAATTAGAAAAAGGTCAAAGAGGTATGAATGCCGTTAAAGTAAAATTAGAAAAATAGTATACCTACCAGTTTATAATTTATAGCAAGGCGCTATGTCATTGAATTAAAGATATTCATTGCCCTAGTGCCTTTTTGATTACCCTACATCCAATACCTTGTAATTGCAATACAGCATATAGTTTTACAAGTAAAAACATATTGCAAAATTATCTGTTTAAGAACTATTTATTTTTTCTACCTTTATAGAAGTGCTATAACAGCCATATTAATTAAAGACTAAAAAACACATACCATGGAACAAGTAAAAATTGCATTAAAAATTATTGTTGGTTTAAGTTTACTTAATGTTTGGCTTTTGCAATACAACAAAGCTTCAAGATGGAGAGGCGGTGATGCAAAAACAATGATGGAAGAATTTAAGGCTTATGGCCTTGGGAGTACTTTATGCTATGTAGTTGGGTTTTTAAAAGTAGGTTTCTCTTTGGCTTTAATTGCATCTATTTGGTTTGCAGACCTAGAACTTGTTGCAGCCTCTGCACTTGGGCTTTTACTTACAGGATCAATACTGATGCATTTTAAGATAAAGGATGCTTTAATTAAATCATTTCCTGCAGCATTATTTTTACTTTTTTGTTTAGCAATTATATACTTGAAAACCATATAAGCTTAAAAAAGGTATACGTCAAGTAGCAATTTAGTATCGCAAAGACAAAAGCTGGGCTAGATTGTAAGAAGCTATCTTTTATTTTAATACGAACTACAGATCCCAGTAGCATTAACAGTGCAAGACCTGCGGCACCTATAAAAGCTAGTATCGGAAATTTCCAAGATCCAATTAATAAGGCTAGGCCACCAAGTATTTGAAGCATGCCTGTTAATTTTTGAAATTGGGGTATTCCAAAGCGTTTAAACTCTTTGGACATATGGTTTGAGTACAAACAACTCACGCCATAAAACAAAAAGCAACTACCAGAAAACCCAGAAAGCATATCAATTATTGTCATAATCATAAAGGTACAATTTGTTGTAATAGCATTATGTTATATAATACATAAATCAAGAGATATCTTTTCAAATACTAGCTTATAGGAATAAAGGTATGGTTATATTGCCTGATAAAAATTCATTAAAACTGTGCTCTTTCGAGCCACCTTTATGCCAGAAGATAAAATAGTGCCTAATAGTAGTTCCAATCTCTCTAGTGAAGAAATAGATGCTTGTATTTCAATTCTAGAACAATTACTTGATGATACAAATCAACTTTATGACCTTACTCAAGACAAAAGAACAGCTCTGTTAAAGGCCTCTGGAAAGTTATCTCGCCCAACTTAGAGATGAGCATCAGCGAAGAAGAAAGGATCATAAAAAAGCAACCAAACGTAAAATGATTGCCAAAGACAGGCATGCAAGAAAAACCACGGGTATAAGATCTGCCAGAGAGGCGGCTTTATTTGTAGCTCCAAAGCTATTAGCGGCCTCATCCATTACAGAACCTGCACCAACATTAGTGTCTGCAAGAAACTGCTACGTATGTAAAACGTTATACACTCAATTACATCACTTTTACGACTCCAAGTAGTTTTTCACAGTCTTGTATAGAATTTGCCGTACCTGAAATACGTTGCCAAGAGTGAAGAGCTGCTTTAATATTAGTAGGGTAGATGGCAACACAGGTGAAATGTACACCATCTGCCTTTACAGCTTTTGCTATTTTATAATGATCTGTAATTACTAATCTAGTTTGGAAATGAGCGGTAATATCTCTAGCCTGCCAGGCACAATTTAAAAGTTTCTTTTGAGAGGTGATATCAAGAGATAACTGCACTAATTCTATACCAGAGGTACATGCTTTTTGGATATTATCCAGATCTCTTTAGGGGTGCTTCCTTGTGAAATATAATGCAATTTAGGAATCATTATCTTGATGTTTATGCTGTTAAGATTAGTGTATTATCCCTTTACAGTTTTAGGATACTCCATAAAATAAGACTCGAAGCGTTGTAGTTTTGGATGTAATTTTTCAGTATAGATTATATATTGGCATTTTTGTATGCTTTGTGTGATAGCCATCATTGCTGTATAGGGTGTTTCTAATGAAAGAAACTGCGCATCATCAATACTAAAAAGTTTGATTTGAGAGGTGTGAACACCGTTTGCTAAAAATAATTTGTTTAACATTTTTGGAGTAGATATTAGAACATCTACACCTTCAAATATTTCAGATTTTTGCATATCAATATGAAGCGCTTCATGGCTAGCATATATACGTAATGAACTCCGTTTTGTAAACAATAAAAACGCCTCATATAATTCTAAGACTCTCTTTGTGTTTTCTACTAAAACAACTGCTCTAGGAGCATTACCAGAAGCCTCGTACTTTAATTTTTGTAATGTAGTTAGTATGAGTGTTGTTGTTTTTCCGGTATCTTTTGGAGCGATACAAAATACGTTGGCGCCACTTTTAATGACAGGAATACTTTTGCTTTGAAATGCAGTTGGGGTTTCAAATTCAAGAAAAGATAATTTCTCTTGGATTGCAGGATGTAGTTTTTTAAAAGCCATAAAAAAAATAGTACGTTGTATTACTTAGATATCTAGTCTAGACAAAGATACTATTAATATTAGCCAACCTTTTTTATTGTAGTTTATATTCTCTTTAGAAAAAATTCTACTTTCTGAGAATCATATATTTAAAATTTCATCTTTTAATAGTGAGTTAATTTATGAAAAATAAGGTTTTTACAAAGTTGTAATAGTAAAAAACCTGTATTAGTTTGCGTATATTTACCATAACAACAACAACAACAACAA
>CBFHMO010000094.1:0-6726 GCA_965656925.1 Patiriisocius sp. | reverse complement strand
TATCAATACCTCAAACTCAAGCACAACAGATGCTGTTTTTGTTTATGATATGCTGGGCAATATGCTCTTGCAAGACAGCCACACTACTAATGGGTTTTTTGCTATAGATGTAGCTTCACTCTCAAGTGGGCTGTATCTAGTAAAAATCTACCAACACGGTGTTGTGGTTAAAACTATTAAGTGTATTAAAAAGTAAATGCGCCATAATTATGGCGCATTATTATTATTGCATTATGAAAAATAAATATTTAATTATTATTTCCCTTCTATCTTGGGCTAATATCGGTTTTTTCTATTTATTACACATAAATGATATATACACAACACTAATAGGTGTTTTTAAAGAGCTGACAACGATACCCTCTTTTTTATGTGGCACCATATTTCCAGTGTTGTTGTTAATTAAAATTATAGGTAACAAAAAAGAATCTAACAAATAGAAAAACCTTGTAATACCTGTGTTTTAATTAAAAAGGGTATTGGTTTTCTAAAGCTACCTTTTCTGCAATTGTGTTACGTAGCCCAACAATATTTGGCATGGTTTGGTATTTTGTAAATCTTTTAAGCCCCATAAGCATCATGCGCTGCTGGTCACCCTCTGCAAAAGAGATAATAGCCATTTTTGCTTTAGAGGTGATAGTATCTACTGCATTGTATAAATACAACTGAGCCATAGCTACTTGATAGTTTGCATTCCTAGAGCTGTTTTTTGTGCTTTTTTCTGCACGCAGTACAGCGCTTTCTGCCATGTATATTTCAATTAAAATATCACTGGCTGCCAATAGCATTTGTTGGTGCTCTTCCAAATCTGGTCCATATTTTTGTACTGCAGCCCCTGCAACCATTAAAAATACTTTTTTCAGCTTAGCAAGCATGTCTTTTTCTTCACTTAAAGTTTCAGAGAAATCCGGGGTATCAAAAGAAGGGATACCCAGTAGCTCATCTGCAACCCCTTGTGCAGGACCTAGTAAATCGATGTGGCCCTTCATGGCTTTTTTTACTAACATACCCACACATAACATGCGGTTTATCTCGTTGGTCCCTTCATAGATACGAGTGATACGCGCATCTCGCCATGCAGACTCCATTGGAGTATCTTCAGAGAAGCCCATACCTCCAAATATTTGTATCCCCTCATCGGCGCAGTTTTGAACATCTTCAGAAACAGCTACTTTTAAAATAGAGCACTCAATGGCATATTCTTCTACTCCTTTTAATTCTGCCTCTTGGTGGGTGTTCCCTTGAGCGATTCTGATGTTAATTCTATCTTCAATGTTTTTTGCCGCTCTATAGGTTGCAGATTCTCCAACAAAAGCATTGGTGGTAGTCTCCGCTATTTTAGATTTAATGGCTCCAAATTCTGAAATTGGAGTATCAAATTGTTTGCGTTGTGTTGCATATTGAATAGCACCACTAACCAGGCGTCTTTGAGAATCTAAACAGGCTGCCGCAAGTTTTATACGGCCAACGTTAAGAGCGTTCATGGCAATTTTAAAACCTTCTCCACGTCCAGCTAGCATATTTTCTACAGGTACTTTTGTGTTGTTAAAAAACACTTGACGGGTAGAGGAGGCTCTTATGCCTAGTTTGTGTTCTTCATCACCCATGGTGATGCCGTTTTTAGGGTCATTTTCTACAATAAAACCAGTAATATTTTTGTCATCTTCAATACGGGCAAAGACAATTAAAACATTGCAAAATCCTGCGTTGGAGATCCACATTTTTTGCCCCGTAATATTATAATGTGTTGCATCTTCACTAAGTACTGCTTTTGTTTTTCCTGAGTTTGCATCACTTCCTGCGCTTGGTTCTGTAAGGCAATAGGCTCCAAACCATTCTCCGCTGGCCAGTTTTGGCACATATTTGTTTTTTTGGTCTTCTGTACCATAGAGTGTAATTGGCATGGTTCCAATACCTGTATGGGCTCCAAAAGCTGTAGAGAAAGATCCTGTACCACTAGAGATGTAATCACAGGTAAGTACCGTTGACACAAAACCCATCCCCATGCCGCCAAACTTCTCTGGTACCGCAACACTTAAAAAACCTAGTGCTCCAGCTTTACGCATTACCTCTTCTGTGAGTGCAAAATCTTTTGCCTCAAAACGCTCACGGTGCACAATAATCTCACGATCATTAAACTCCATTACGGCCTGCTTCATCATACCCTGTTCTTGGCTAAAATCTTCAGGTGTGAATATATCGTTGCAATCTGTTTGTTTTACTAAAAATTGCCCTCCTCTAAGGATGTCTTTGTTTTCTTGTGTTGTCATATGTTTTCTTATAATTTCCTCAACAGAGGGTACTTTATTATTTTAAAAATTCAAATATTCCTGCAGCGCCTTGCCCAGTACCAACGCACATTGTTATCATACCGTACTGTCCTGCCATATCTCGTTTTCTCATTTCATCAAAAAGCTGTACAGATAATTTAGCTCCTGTGCACCCTAGTGGGTGGCCAAGGGCGATAGCACCTCCATTTACATTAATAATATCAGGATTTAAATCTAGTTCTCTTATCACTGCTAATGATTGTGATGCGAAGGCTTCGTTTAATTCAATGAGCTTGATATCTTCTTGTTTGAGGCCAGCTTGTTTTAAAGCCTTTGGAATTGCCTTTACAGGGCCAATACCCATTATACGTGGTTCTACACCAGCGGCGGCATAGTTTGCCATTCTAGCAATGGGCTCAAGGTTTAATTCTTTGACCATTTCTTCGCTCATTACCATTACAAAAGCAGCACCATCACTCATTTGTGATGAGTTACCAGCCGTTACACTTCCACCTTGTGCAAAAACAGCTCTTAATTTTGCTAATGCTTGTATACTTGTGCCTTGTCTTGGACCTTCATCTTTATTGACAACATAGCTTTTGCTTTGTTTTTTGCCCGCCTGATTAATAAATGTTTGTTTTACTGTAATTGGCACAATTTGATCCTGAAAACGATCTTCTGCCTGTGCTTTTAAAGCCTTCATGTGAGAGTTGTAGGCAAATGCATCTTGATCCTCTCTAGATACATTAAACTGCTTGGCAACTGCTTCTGCGGTATTTCCCATGCCCCAATAATAATCTTCATGGCCAGATTGTATGACATCATAATTTAGTTCTGGTTTAAAACCAGTCATGGGCACACTACTCATAGACTCTGCTCCACCTGCAATAATACAATCAGCCATTCCAGACTGTATTTTTGCCACCGCCATAGCAATGGTTTCTATACCACTAGAACAAAAACGATTTACCGTTACTCCAGGAACATCTACAATATCTAAGCCCATTAAGGAGATAAGACGTGCCATGTTTAGACCTTGAGCTCCCTCTGGCATTGCATTTCCTACAATAACATCGTCAATACGTTTTGAATCTAGACTGGGTAGTTTTTCCATCATGTATTTAATGGTCTCTGCTGCTAGTTCATCAGTTCTTTTAAATCGAAACACTCCTTTAGGGGCTTTTCCTACTGCGGTACGATATGCTTTTACTATATATGCTGTTTTCATTTTTATTTTGGTGTATTACAAACGTTAGTTTCTAAGTGGTTTTCCTTTTTGTATCATGTGCTGTAAACGCTCTAATGTTTTGCGCTCTCCAGTAAGACTCAGAAAAGCTTCGCGCTCTAAATCTAAAAGATATTGTTCGCTCACTAGGGTAGGCTCACTTAGATCGCCACCAGCCATTACATAGGCGAGTTTGTTGGCAATTTTTTGATCATGCTCACTTATATACTTGCTTGCATTCATGGCGTCTGTACCTACGAGAAACATTCCTAAGGCCTGTTTACCTAATACCTTCACGTCGTTTCTAGCTGCAGGTTTTGTGTATCCCATATCTGCCATTTGTCTTGCAAGGGCTTTTGCCGTTGCAATTTGTCTAGAGGTATTTACCACCACGATGTCTTTTCCAGGTTTTAGAATGTCTAAATCATAGGCCTCATGTGCTGAGGTTGAAACCTTGGCCATACCTATGGTCAAGAAGTGCTCTTGCAGTACATTAAGCTCTACATCTCCTTTTTGAAATATATCGCTAGCTCTTAGCGCCATTTCTTTAGAGCCGCCACCGCCAGGAATTACACCAACTCCAAACTCAACGAGTCCTATATAACTCTCTGCTGCTGCCACTACACGATCTGCGTGTAGGGTTAGCTCACACCCGCCACCAAGAGTTAGGCCGTGAGGAGCCATTATTGTTGGTATGCTAGAGTATCGAAGGCGCATTACAGTATCTTGGAAATACTTGATGGCTGCATTCAGCTCATCATACTCTTGCTCTACTGCCATCATGAAAATCATACCAATATTTGCACCTACAGAGAAGTTAGCACCTTGATTTCCTATAACCAAACCATCAAAATCTTTTTCGGCCAGATCTATGGCTTTATTTAAACCAGCTAGCACATCACCGCCAATACTGTTCATTTTTGATCTAAACTCACAATTTAAAATCCCGTCACCTAGATCCTGTATTACAACACCACTGTTTTTAAATACTGCGCTGGATTCTCTAATGTTGTCTAAAATTATAAAAGAATCTTGCCCAGGCACTTTTATTTGTGTTTTTGAAGCGATATCATAATAATAGGTAGCGCCTTGTTTTACAGAATAAAAGCTAGTACATCCAGCTGCTAACATATCTTCTATCCAGGATGCTGGTTGCTGCCCTTCTGCTTTCATTATTTCTATTCCAGCTTCTAGGCCAATGGCATCCCAAATTTGAAACGGCCCGTGTTGCCATCCAAAACCTGCTTTCATGGCATCATCTATTTTGTATAACTCGTCTGCTATCTCTGGAATACGATGGGTAACATACCCAAATAAAGCAGCCATTGTTTTTCTGTAAAAAGTACCAGCCTTGTCTTTACCATTTACTAAAACTTTAAATCTATCTGCTACGTTGTCTATGGATTTTGTAAGCTCCAGGGTAGCAAACTTTCCTTTTTGCGCGGCTCTGTATTTTAGGGTGTTTAAATCTAGGCTTAAAATTTTTGTGGCACCTTTACTGTCTTTAGTTTTTTTATAGAATCCTTGTCCGGTTTTACTTCCAAGCCATTTGTTGTCCATCATGGTGGCTATAAAATCTGGCAACTCAAACAACTCTAAGCGCTCGTCACCAGGGCAGTTTTCTCTAATTCCGTTGGCTACGTGCACCAAAGTATCTAGACCAACTAGATCTACTGTTCTAAAAGTGGCAGATTTAGGACGGCCAATAACAGGGCCAGATAGTTTATCTACCTCTTCTATGGTTAAGCCCATTTGTTTTACGGTATGAAACAAACTCATAATTGAGAAAATACCAATACGGTTTCCAATAAAGGCGGGGGTGTCTTTGGCAATAACAGTTGTCTTACCCAAAAACTGTTCTGCGTAGGTATTGAAAAACGCTAAAACCTCAGGGTTGGTTTTGGGTCCAGGAATTATTTCAAATAACTTTAGGTATCTCGGTGGGTTAAAAAAATGAGTTCCACAGAAATTTGCTTGAAAATCTTCACTACGTCCTTCACTCATAAACCCAATAGGAATACCAGAGGTGTTTGAGGTAATTAGAGTTCCAGGTGTTCTGTACTTTTCTAGATTTTCAAATACTTTTTGTTTGATATCTAGCCGCTCAATAACTACTTCAATTATCCAGTCTACACTTGCTATTTTAGCAATGTCATCATCCAGATTCCCTGTTTTAATTCTTTTTGCAAAGGCGGCATTGTATAGAGGAGCAGGCTTAGATTTAATAGAGCTTGCAAGGGCTTGGTTTACAAGACGGTTGCGTACAACTGTATCTTCTAGGGTTAATCCCTTTGCGGTCTCTTTATCTGTTAATTCTTGGGGTATGATGTCTAGTAATAAGACTTCAACACCAATGTTTGCAAAATGGCAAGCAATAGCACTTCCCATAATTCCTGAGCCTACAACGGCTACTTTGTTAATTCTTCTTTTAGACATACCTTTTAATTATGTATTACCTTTTATATATGTTTTTGTTACTGATAAGCTCCGTTATGGTGCTAGCAACTTTTTTAAATATTTTTATATCCTCTTCTGGGATTTGTTCTTGTACGGCCTCATCAAATTTAAGAACAACACCCTTAGAGAATTCTCTCATTTCTTTACCAAAGCTAGTAAGGTGTATAAGTACCCCGCGACCATCTTCTGGATTTGGTTTACGTTCTATGAGTCCTTGCTCTTCCATTTTTTTTAGGGTACGTGATAAAGAGGTTGCTTCTATGCCCATTTTAGGTCCTAGGGCAGTAGAGGGGGTGCCATTTTCTGGATCAATACTAATGAGCGCAAAACCTGTAGCCATAGTGCTGCCTTTGGTGCCTGCTTCTTCATTGTACATTTTTTGCACCGCCATCCAGGTAGCTCTTAATACATAATCTATTGTTTTTTCTTTCAAGGGAATGGCGTAAAAGTGTTTATTGTGATTTCAAAGATACAACTAATTTACTATGCATGCATAGTAAATTAAATAAAAATATTTATAAAAAAATTAGTGTTTTAAGTGTTAAGAATTTTAAAGTAAGTCTAGTGCTATTATTAAGATGTAATTTCTAGAAACATCTTTTTGATATAGGGGAGTATAGGGGTAAAGAATTCCAAAATAGTTGTTTATAAATTATGAGTTTAAAATCATTCAAAAAAAAGATAAAAAGTTGTTGCAGATTATTTAAATATATCTATTTTTGCAAACGCATTCGCTGAAAGGTCAGTAATGTCAATATATTAAAGAGATTTAAG
>CBFHMO010000093.1:0-6753 GCA_965656925.1 Patiriisocius sp. | reverse complement strand
AAAACAATGCCCATCCTTGTTGAACTCCTAAGAACTTAACTACAATAGCAGGAAATATTGCTATGAGTGCTAAAAACACAGAACCTGGTAATGTAATTTGTGACATAATTCTATCTAGAAACTCTGCAGTCTCACCTCCAGGTTTGATACCGGGAATAAAACCACCGCTTCTTTTAAGATCATCGGCCATCTTATTTGTAGGAACTGTAATTGCAGTATAAAAATAAGTAAACACGATAATAAGTAGTGCAAAGGTAATGTTGTACCAAAGACCAAACATGTCACTAAAACTTGTTTGCATCCACTGCCCTACAGAGGAATCTTTCATAAAGCTAACACCACCTAAAAAACTAGGTACAAACATGATTGCTTGTGCAAAGATTATTGGCATTACACCAGAGGCGTTTAGCTTTAATGGAATAAACTGTCTTGCTCCGAATATATTCTTCTCATACTCACCAGAGGCAGTTCTACGTGCATATTGTACTGGTATCTTTCTTACAGCCATTACAAGCAGCACACTTAGCAGTATAATAACAAACCATATCACAAGCTCAATAAGTACTAACATCAATGAAGATGAAGCCAATTCTTGCGCAAACGATAAAGGTAATGTAGCGATAATACCTACCATAATTAATATAGATATACCGTTACCAATTCCTTTGTCTGTAATTTTCTCTCCAAGCCACATTGCAAATACACAACCTGTCACTAGAATGATAGTAGAAGAAACAAAGAACATTGGTGTTTTACCCAGTATAAAAGCTGCAGAAGGAACTCCTAAGGCCTCTAAACCAAAAAGGTAACTTGGTGCTTGTATCAAACAAATACCGATAGTTAACCAACGTGTAATTTGATTGATCTTCTTTCTACCACTTTCCCCTTCTTTTTGTAGTTTTTGCAAGTAAGGAACAGCAATTTGCATTAATTGAACCACAATGGAAGCCGAGATATAAGGCATAATACCCAATGCAAAAACAGAAGCATTTGCAAACGCACCTCCTGTAAAGGCATTTAATAGACCACCAATTCCGCCGGCATCAAATTTACCAGAGAATTCAGCAAGTCTTGAGGCGTCAATACCAGGTAATACTACTTGTGCTCCAAAACGGTATACAAGTAATAGACCCAACGTTACCATAATACGGTTACGTAGCTCCTCTATTTTCCAAACATTTTTTAAGGTTTCAATAAATTTCATCCTTAGTTTTTATTATAATGTTACAACTTCACCACCAGCAGCTTCAATAGCTTTCTGAGCAGTTCCCGTAAATTTATGAGCAGTTACTGTTAATTTAGCTTTCAATTCTCCTCTTCCAAGAATTTTAACTAATTCATGCTTACGAGCAAGACCAAGGGTAACCATTGTATCAAAATCAATAGCTCCTTTAATTTTCTTGTCGTCAACCAGCTGTTGCAGGGTATCTAAATTGATACCTTGGTGTTCTATACGGTTAATGTTGGTAAAACCAAACTTAGGTACACGACGTTGTAATGGCATTTGACCACCTTCAAATCCTAATTTCTTAGAATACCCTGAACGTGACTTTGCTCCGTTGTGACCACGTGTTGCAGTACCACCTTTTCCAGAACCTTGTCCACGACCAACGCGCTTTCCTTGTCTTTTAACCGAACCTTCTGCAGGTTTTAAGTTATTTAATTCCATGTGTTTTTATCTTATAGGGTTTCCATAGAAACCAAATGTTTAACTTTATTTACCATACCAAGAATATTTGGCGTGTCATCATGCTCAACTGTTTGACCTATTTTTTTAAGTCCTAAAGCTTCAAGCGTTCTCTTCTGGGTTAGGGTACGATTGATTGCACTTTTAACCTTTGTTACTTTTATCTTTGCCATCTTAGTGTTGTTTATCCTTTAAACAATTTTTCTAATGAAATACCACGCTGCTTTGCAACAGTTTGTGCACTTCTCATTTGCAGTAAAGCATCAAAAGTTGCTTTCACTACGTTGTGTGGGTTAGAAGATCCTTGAGATTTTGATAATACATCATGCACCCCAACTGCTTCTAATACGGCACGTACAGCACCACCAGCAATAACTCCTGTACCAGGAGCTGCAGGTAATAAATTTACTCTTGCACCACCATACTTTCCTTTTTGCTCATGTGGTAATGAAGCCTTATTCAAAGGAATACGTACTAAGTTTTTCTTTGCATCTTCAATTGCCTTAGCAATTGCGCTTGCAACATCCTTAGATTTACCCAATCCTTGTCCTACAACACCATTCTCATCTCCAACTACAACAATTGCTGAGAAACCAAAAGCTCTACCACCTTTTGTAACTTTAGTTACACGTTGTACTCCTACCAAACGATCTTTTAAATCAAGACCACTAGGTTTTACTAATTCTACGTTTTTATAATTCTGATACATACTACTTAGAATTTTAAGCCACCTTCACGGGCACCTTCTGCTAATGATTTAACTCTTCCATGGTATAAGTAACCTCCTCTGTCAAAAGAAATGGTGTCAACACCAGCTTTTACAGCTTTCTCTGCGATTGCTTTACCTACCAACTTTGCTGCTTCAACTTTATTTGCTGAAGTTGCATCTATATCTTTGTCTCTTGAAGATGCTGCAGTAATAGTTTTACCACTTACATCATCGATCAATTGAGCATAAATTTCTTTATTACTTCGGAAAACTGCCAAGCGCGGACGTTGAACAGTTCCTGTTACAGTTTTACGTATTCTAAAACGTAAACGCTGTCTTCTGTCTTGTTTTGATAATTTCATAACGTTCTGTATTGCTTATGCAGATTTACCTGCTTTTCTTCTTATTTGTTCTCCTACAAATCTCACACCTTTTCCTTTGTATGGTTCTGGTCTACGGAATCCGCGAATCTTCGCTGCAACCTGACCTACCAATTGTTTATCGTAAGATGATAATTTTACGATTGGATTTTTTCCTTTTTCTGAAACTGTCTCAACCTTTACCTCTGGAGCAATATTCAATACAATGTTATGAGAAAATCCTAAAGCTAAATCTAATTTTTGTCCTTGATTGCTGGCTCTATAACCCACACCAACCAATTCTAATTCTTTAGACCAACCTTTTGATACGCCTTCAATCATATTAAAGATTAAAGCTCTATACAATCCATGCTTTGCTCTGTGATCTTTGTGATCTGTAGAACGTGTAACGACAACTTGTTCACCGTCCACATTGATTGTAACATCAGAGTACTCTTGCGATAACTCTCCTAATTTTCCTTTTACAGTCACTATGTTTTCATTAACATCAACTGTAACACCTGCTGGAATTGCTACCGGGTTTTTACCTATTCTTGACATCTGTTCTTGTCTTTAATGATTAATATACGTAACACAATACTTCACCACCTACATTTTGATTTTGGGCTTGTTTTCCTGTCATTACTCCCGCAGAAGTAGAAACAATAGCAATTCCCAAACCATTCAAAATACGTGGCATTTCTTTCGAATTTGCGTACTTACGTAAACCTGGTTTACTAATTCTTTGAATCTTTTTGATTACTGGATCTTTGGTAAGCTTGTCATACTTTAAAGCGATTTTAATAGTCCCCTGAGGTCCTTGATCGTCTTCAAACTTGTAGCTCAACACAAATCCTTGATCGAAAAGAATTTTTGTGATTTCTTTTTTTAGATTAGACGCCGGTATTTCAACAACACGGTGTCCTGCATTTACTGCATTTCTAACTCTCGTTAGGTAATCTGCGATTACATCTGTATTCATTTATATTAAGTTGCGGTAATGGTTTTCTGAAATACTATTATCTCAAAACCTTTCACCAATTTATAATCCTGTTACTGTACTAAAACATTAGTTTACCAAGATGCTTTTCTCACACCTGGGATAAGTCCTTGATTTGCCATTTCACGAAATGTTACACGTGAGATTCCAAATGTTCTCATATATCCCTTTGGTCTTCCTGTAAGTTTACACCTGTTGTGCATACGAACTGGAGAAGCATTTTTTGGTAATTTCTGTAGTGCTTCATAGTCTCCAGCTTCTTTCAAAGCTTTACGTTTTTCAGCATATTTAGCTACCGTTTTTGCTCTTTTAACCTCACGGGCTTTCATTGATTCTTTAGCCATCTTAGTTCTTTTTAAAAGGTAAACCTAGTTCTGTTAATAATGATTTTGCTTCTTTGTCTGTACCAGCAGAGGTTACAAAAGTGATATTTAAACCCTCTATCTTTTTAACCTTATCGATATCGATTTCTGGAAATATAATTTGTTCAATTACACCCAGTGAGTAGTTACCTCTTCCGTCAAAACCAGTGGCTTTGATACCGTTGAAGTCACGAACTCTTGGTAGTGATGAAGTTACTAATCTGTCTAAAAATTCATACATACGCTCACCTCTTAAAGTAACCATAGCTCCAATTGGCATTCCTTTTCTAAGTTTGAATGTAGCAACATCCTTTTTAGAAATGGTAGCAACGGCTCTTTGGCCAGTGATGTTTGTCAACTCTTCTACAGAATAGTCAATCAATTTTTTATCGGCTACAGCAGCTCCAACACCACGAGACACAACAATGCGCTCTAGTTTTGGTACTTGCATTACATTTGTGTAACCAAATTCCTCCTTAAGAGCACCAATTATTCTGCTCTTATATTCTTCCTTAAGTCTTGGTAAATATCCCATAACTATAATACTTGATTCGATTTTTTAGAAAATCGTACTTTGTTACCATTTTCCATTTTATATCCTACACGTGTACCTGTTCCTGTTTTAGGATCAACAAGTGAAAGATTTGAAATATGTATAAGAGCTTCTTTTTCAGTAATTCCACCTTGAGGATTTGCCGCACTTGGCTTCTCATGTTTCTTTACCATATTAACTCCCTCTACGATTGCTTTGTTTTTTTCAAGAAATACACGCAATATTTTACCCTCAGATCCTTTGTGGTCTCCAGCAGTAACTACTACGTTGTCTCCAGATTTTAATTTAAGCTTTGCCATTTTAATTTTCGTATTAAAGCACCTCTGGTGCCAATGATACTATTTTCATGAATTGTCTATCACGAAGTTCTCTTGCAACTGGTCCAAATACACGTGTACCTCTCATCTCACCTTGTGGGTTCAATAATACACAAGCATTGTCATCAAAGCGGATATATGATCCATCTGCTCTTCTAACCTCTTTTTTGGTGCGTACCACAACAGCTGTTGAAACTGTTCCTTTTTTTACGCTCCCGTTTGGAGTTGCATCTTTTACAGTTACTACTATCTTGTCACCAATAGAAGCATACCTTCTCTTAGTTCCACCTAGTACTCTAATGGTTAAAACCTCTTTAGCACCAGTGTTGTCTGCGACCTTAAGTCTTGATTCTTGTTGTAACATATCTTACTTCGCTCTTTCAATGATTTCTACTAATCTCCAACATTTGGTTTTACTCATAGGTCTAGTTTCCATGATCTTTACAGTATCACCTTCGTTGCAGTTATTTGTCTCGTCATGTGCTACGTATTTTTTCGTTTTTAAAACGAACTTTCCGTACATAGGGTGCTTTACTTTTTTTACTTCGGCAACAACAATAGACTTATCCATCTTGTTACTAGTAACTACACCAACACGTTCTTTTCTTAAATTTCTTTTTAATTCTTCCATCTTTCAGCTTGGTACTTATTGTACTTCTCTTTTAGTTAGTTCTGTCGAAATTCTAGCTACTGTTCTCCTGTGAGTACGTAGTAAAACAGGATTCTCTAACGGTGAAATGGTGTGAGCCATTTTAAAATCTGAATACACTTTTTTAGCTTCTGCAAGTTGTGCTTGCAAATCTGCTGTTGATGCTTCGTTTATCTGTGATTGTTTCATAATACAGTTTCAATAATTATGCTTGAAAATCTCTAGATACAACAAACTTAGTTTTCACTGGAAGCTTTTGAGCCGCAAGGCGCAATGCTTCTTTTGCTGTTTCCATTGGTACTCCAGATACTTCAAATAAAACTCTACCTGGCTTAACAACTGCTGCCCAATATTCTACTCCACCTTTTCCCTTACCCATACGAACCTCTAGAGGCTTTTTGGTAATCGGTTTGTCTGGAAAGATCATAATCCACATGGATCCTTCTCTTTTCATAAAACGTGTTGCTGCAATACGAGCTGCTTCTATTTGTCGAGCCGTTAGGAAATTTGAATCTAAAGATTTTATTCCAAACGTTCCATAAGAAAGTTGATTTCCGCGTCCAGCATTACCCTTCATACGTCCTTTCTGTTGTTTACGGAACTTGGTTCTTTTAGGTTGTAACATTTTTTCTTTTACTTTAAAAAATTACTTTCTACGACGTGGCTTACTACCACCTCGTCCTTGATTTCCACCTTTTCCACCTTTTTGGTTACCCGTAGATAATCCAACTAGAGGAGAAAGCTCTCTTTTACCATATACTTCACCTTTCATGATCCATACTTTAACACCCAATCTACCATAAGTAGTGTGCGCCTCAACTAAAGCATAATCTATGTCGGCTCTAAATGTAGACAAAGGAATACGACCGTCTTTGTAAGACTCGCTACGTGCCATTTCGGCACCATTTAAACGTCCAGAAATTTGAATCTTGATTCCTTCTGCATTTAAACGCATTGCTGCTGCAATTGCCATTTTAATAGCACGACGGTAAGAGATTCTATTCTCAATTTGTCTGGCTACACTGGCACCTACTAAAAATGCATCCAACTCAGGTCTTTTGAGTTCGTGGATGTTGATCTGTACTTCTTTTTCTGTAATTTTCTTAAGCTCCTCTTT
>CBFHMO010000092.1:0-6803 GCA_965656925.1 Patiriisocius sp. | reverse complement strand
GGAGTAGATAAAAACTATCAAGGTGATGTTGTTTTTTCTCCAGGATATACTGTTGGATATTTAGAGCAAGAGCCGCAATTAGATCCAGAAAAAACAGTGCTAGAAATAGTAAAAGAAGGCGCTGCAGAAACAGTAGCCATTTTAGATGAGTACAACAAAATTAACGATCAGTTTGGTTTAGAGGAAGTTTACAGCGATGCAGATAAAATGGATAAACTCATGGCGCGTCAAGCTATATTACAAGATCAAATTGATGCTAGTAATGCTTGGGAGTTAGAGACCAAATTAGAAATTGCTATGGATGCCCTAAGAACCCCTCAAGGGGATACAAAAATAGGTATTCTATCTGGAGGTGAGCGCAGGCGTGTAGCGCTTTGTAGGTTGCTGTTGCAAGAGCCTGACGTACTACTTTTGGATGAGCCTACCAACCACTTAGATGCAGAGAGTGTACACTGGTTAGAGCACCATTTGGCGCAATATAAAGGAACAGTAATAGCCGTAACCCATGATAGGTATTTCCTAGATAATGTTGCGGGTTGGATACTTGAGCTGGATAGGGGAGAAGGAATTCCTTGGAAAGGAAACTATTCTTCTTGGCTTGATCAAAAATCAAAGCGCATGGCACAAGAAAGTAAAACAGCTAGTAAGCGTCAAAAAACATTAGAAAGAGAACTAGAGTGGGTACGTCAAGGAGCCAAAGGAAGACAGACAAAACAAAAAGCGCGTCTAAATAATTATGACAAGCTAATGAGCCAAGATCAAAAACAACTTGACGAAAAACTTGAAATATACATACCAAACGGCCCTCGTCTAGGAACTAATGTTATAGAGGCTAGCGGGGTTAGTAAGGCCTATGGAGATAAGTTATTGTACGAAGATTTAAACTTTAATTTACCTCAGGCAGGAATCGTTGGAGTTATTGGGCCAAACGGAGCTGGTAAAACAACTATTTTTAGAATGATAATGGGAGAAGAGACTCCAGATAAAGGGTCTTTTACTATTGGTGAAACAGCAAAGGTCTCTTATGTAGATCAGGCCCACTCTAACATTGATCAAGATAAATCTATCTGGCAAAATTTTAGTGATGAGCAAGAACTGGTGCTTATGGGTGGCAAGGAAGTAAATTCTAGAGCCTACCTAAGTAGATTTAATTTTACAGGAAGTGAGCAAAACAAAAAGGTGTCACTTCTCTCTGGAGGGGAGCGAAACAGATTACACCTAGCCATGACCTTAAAAGAAGAAGGTAATGTGCTGTTACTTGATGAGCCTACTAATGATTTGGATGTAAATACCCTAAGGGCCTTAGAAGAAGGTCTTGAAAACTTTGCTGGTTGCGCTGTAGTTATAAGTCACGACCGTTGGTTTTTAGATAGAATTTGTACCCACATACTAGCCTTTGAAGGAGATAGTCAAGTCTATTTCTTTGAGGGAGGTTTTAGTGAATATGAAGAGAGTAAGAAAAAACGTTTGGGAGGTGATTTAATGCCTAAACGTATTAAATATAAAAAGTTAGTTAGGTAGTTTATCAAATCTATAATTTATTAAAAAACCGAGGTAATAAGTATTGCCTTGGTTTTTTTACATCCTGTCTTAATTTCTTTATATTTATAATAGCAAACGCCTTAGTTATGGTGTGGGTTTTTATTTTAAACGAAAATTTATTTTTATGAAATTTTTTATCGATACTGCCAATCTAGAACAGATTAAAGAAGCTCAAAGCCTTGGTGTTTTGGATGGAGTTACTACAAACCCATCTCTAATGGCTAAAGAGGGTATAACAGGTCAAGATACTATTTTACAGCACTATATAGATATATGTTCTTTAGTTGATGGAGATGTCTCTGCTGAGGTAATTGCTACAGAATACCACGCAATGATTAAAGAAGGAGAGGCTTTAGCAAAACTCCACGAGCAAATTGTAGTTAAAGTTCCAATGATAAAAGATGGAATTAAGGCAATTAAATACTTTAGTGACAGAGGTATTAGAACCAATTGTACTTTGGTCTTCTCATCTGGCCAAGCATTACTAGCTGCAAAAGCAGGTGCAACCTATGTATCTCCCTTTATTGGAAGACTTGATGATATATCTACAGATGGTCTTAATCTTATAGCAGAAATTAGACTTATTTATGATAATTATGGGTTTGAAACTCAGATTCTTGCTGCCTCTGTAAGACATACCATGCACGTGTTGGATTGTGCAAAAATTGGGGCAGATGTAATGACGGGGCCTTTATCTTGTATTGAGGGACTACTTAAACATCCTTTGACAGACATTGGTCTTGCAAAGTTTTTGGAAGATTACAATAAAGGGAATTAAAGCATTTATTTCTTGTTAAGATACCCCAGTAATAAAGATTCAAAATTCTGATTAAACAGATTTGAGTTTCCTTCTAGTATAATACCTGCTTTGTCTACAATCATGGCTTTGTTTGCAGAATTAATAAATAGTGCATTTTTTGCAGCGGTACTATTTTTTAGTTGGTATTCATTTTCTTGATTGTATCCAGAGCTGATAACTGTTTGATGCCAGGCAGAGAAATCTGTACCAGTGTTAATGCCAACAAATGCGTACTCTGGGTATTTGCTTTTTAATTCTGCAATACGCACATGAATTTCTTTGTAATGCTTTACAGATTCACTGTTCCAGAAAAAGAAAACAGTTTTAGAATCATTGATTTTTTGAATTGATATTAATTCTTTACTGCTCGTTATTAAAGCTAAATTTGGTATTAGCTCTCCCGCATTTATTTTGGCAGTATTGTGTGCGTATCGCTCTACCTCTTTTTGGTGAGCTTTGTTGTGGTCAAGCTCTTTATATAATGCCACTAAATCATGTTCTTTCTGACTGTCATCTGCATGCAATAGATACCTCTTGACTGTATTATGCAGAAGGTTATCGTGTAGTTGTTTGTTTGTAATTAAGCTGTCAATAAGCTTTAGTTTTTGTGTTTGATGGCTGTAAGAAACTTTGTTGAAAAAGGGATCTTGTTTTTTATGGCTATCATGAGATAGGTTGTCTAGATATCTATTAATAAATTGATAATAGGTATAGTAGTTTTTTAGCGTGTTATCGTTAAGCTGAATGCTATCTCTGTAAGTGAAGAAATTTTCTGGGTATTGAATTTCAAGATCATGATTAGCTATTTTTTTTGAAGATAAATACAACTCTTTTCTTGAGTAGTAATTGTAGTTTATGTTTGCCAGGGCAATGTGTATAAATGATTCACTAGGTTTTTCTGAACTTATAAATTCATCCAGTTCTCTTAGTAATACCTTTTTTGTCTGGGCAATCTCTTTTCCGAAGGCCTTCGGGTTTAATTTGTAGAGCTCTGGTAATCTTTTATCTTCTTCTTCATTTTGCAAAAACAAATTCATCAAGAAATTATTTTTTTCTGCTCCCCGTCCACTAAAGGCTAACGATTCATCAAAGCCATCTGTGTTTAACCTAAACATGATGCTGTCTCCAGGTTCTATAAATATGTATTGCAGCTCTGTGTGTTTTATGATATAAAGATTTGTTTGGAGATTCTCACACTGGAAATCAAAACTACCATTGGTATTTAAAGCGATGGTATCAATTTTTTTGTCTTGGTGGCTTAGCAGCACATAATCCATTTTAGGATTAATGATTTGCCCACCTAAATAAGAAGTAATACCCTCCTTATCTTTTTTGTTACAAGATAAGAAACAGCAAAAAGTGACTAAGAATAATAAATGTTTGATCAATTTTAAATAGCTTAACATAACAAATATAGACCTCTGTTATATGCTAGGTTGTTAATATGTCGTTAAAACAAATTAAAAAACACGAATCTTTATTTAATATGCTATTATTGGCTATTTTTGCCGCAAATTTAATACACTACATATCATGCTTTCAGTTTCTAATCTTTCGGTACAATTTGGTAAAAGAGTACTTTTTGATGAAGTAAATACAAAATTCGTTGCAGGAAATTGTTACGGTATTATTGGCGCCAATGGAGCTGGTAAATCTACCTTACTCAAAATTATTTCTGGAAAACAAGAACCAACCTCTGGACATGTTCACTTGCAATCTGGAAAGCGCATGTCTGTTTTGGAGCAAAATCATAATGCCTATGATGAGTTTCCAGTTCTGGAAACTGTTGTGCGTGGTAATAAGGATTTGTTTAAAATAAAAAGCGAGATAGATGCGCTGTATGCAGATTATACAGACCAAAACGCAGAGAAAATAGGAGAGTTACAAGTGCTTTTCGAGGAGATGGATGGTTGGAATGCTGATAGCAATGCAGCGGCATTATTATCAAACCTTGGTATTGATGAGAGTTTGCACTATAGCCTTATGGCAGATATAGATGGTAAACAAAAAGTTCGTGTGTTGTTAGCACAGGCACTTTTTGGATCACCAGATGTGTTAATCATGGATGAGCCAACCAATGATTTAGATTATGAAACAATTTCTTGGCTAGAACATTTTTTAGCCAACTACGATGCATGCGTTATTGTTGTGTCTCATGACCGTCATTTTTTAGATGCTGTATGTACTCATATTAGCGATATTGATTTTGGTAAAATAAATCACTTTAGTGGAAATTATACTTTTTGGTATGAGAGCAGTCAATTGGCGGCACGTCAACGTTCTCAGCAAAACAAAAAAGCAGAAGATAAAAAGAAAGAATTAGAAGATTTTATTCGTCGTTTCTCTGCCAATGTAGCCAAGTCTAAGCAAGCTACAAGTAGAAAGAAAATGATTGAAAAATTGGACGTTGCAGATATTAGACCTTCAAGTAGAAGATACCCTGCTATTATTTTTGATCGTGAGCGCGAGGCAGGAGATCAAATATTAAACATAGAGAACCTCTCTGCATCTTTAGATGGTGAGGTGCTTTTTAAAAATATCCATCTAAATCTTGCAAAGGGAGATAAGATTGTAATCTACTCTAAAGACTCTAGAGCAACCACTGCTTTTTATCAAATCATTAATGGTAACACCAAACAAGACACTGGTGATGTTCAATGGGGAGTAACAACCAATCAAAGTTATTTACCCCTAGACAACCATCACTTTTTTGAAAGTAAAGACATGAACCTTGTAGATTGGTTACGCCAATGGACAAAAACAGAAGAAGAAAGAGAAGAGGTACATATTAGAGGTTTTTTAGGAAAGATGATTTTCTCTGGTGAGGAAGCCTTAAAAAAGTGTAATGTGCTCTCTGGAGGAGAAAAAGTACGTTGTATGCTGAGCAGAATGATGATGATGCGTGCAAATGTTTTAATGCTAGATGAACCTACAAACCATTTAGATTTAGAGTCTATTACTGCTTTTAACAACTCACTTACAAACTTTAAAGGAACTGTTATGCTTACCACGCATGATCATGAGTTTGCTCAAACTGTGGGTACCAGGGTTGTAGAGTTAACTCCTACAGGAGTAATAGATCGTTACATGACTTTTGATGAGTACATGAATGATTCAAAAATTAAAGAGCAAAGAGAAAAAATGTACTCAGTTACTGCTTAGTATTTTTTTATAATATCAAACACTAAAGCTGTATGTTTTGAAACATGCAGCTTTTTTTATGCCTTTGAAATAACATCACTTACCAGGTATGAAATAGCCTTAGCTACTTGATTGTAATGGAGCTCATGTAAGGGTGCTCCTTCACATATATGTATGTATTTGCAGTTTTTAAGTCTAGAAAAATACGACACATACTCCCTGGCTTGCTGCAGAGAAAAACCACTAGGGCTTATGGCGCTACTTCCCATTTGCTTTATTGCATCCATATCAAGCTCTAGACCAAATGGACTGCTGGCACAAAATCCTTTTGCATCTTCTAGCATTTGTTTAAAAGGAGTTCCGGTTATGTAATGCTCAAAAAATGAATATTTAATTTTTTCTTTCAGTGTATCCATTGTATCAAATACTACGCCCGAGGTATAGTTTTTATGCAGCCCTAAGATATAGTATTTTTCTAGGTAGCCTTCTTCCATGGCATACCTAAAACCATTGCCGCTATGCCTGTGCTCCAGTGCTCTAAAGTCTGAGTGTGGGTCAAGATTTATGCAGTGTATTGATTGCTTTAATGCAGTGGCTGCTCCTTTAATATTTCCGTAGCTATTGTTATGACCGCCACCAATAATAACAGGAATCTTATTTGCTGAAATAACCTTTGTAATTACCCTGCTTACTTTAGTGTCAATTTGTTGTACCAAACTTCCAATTTTGGTTTGGTAATCAGGATCTTTTATATCTAGTTTACAGGCGCTTTCTTGCTGTGTTTTACAATCTATCTCACCCAAAATAATAGTGTTGCTTGGGTTTGTATAGGTGTTGGATTGAATGTTGCAAAGCGCTGAAAGACAACTGCTCCAAGCTTTTTCTGTGCCAGGTCTGCCCATGTTGGCTCGAACACCAACATCTTCAGGGATACCTAAAAGCACATAGGTGGCATTGCTTTTTTCAAGGTCTTGCCATGAACTGGCAAGGCCAACTGCATCACCAAATTTCTCTTCACCCTGTCTTTTTGAGGTGTGTTTTTTTAAGTCTTCTTTGGTGTAAAATTGAAGGCTCATACTGGTGTACCGTTTAAAATTACTTGGTCTATGTTATTGCTTCCAAAGGCATAGGGCAAATAGCCATAACTAGGTATTTTTTTAGTGATTATTAAATTGGCTTTTTTACCCTTGGTAATACTACCATGAGACTCGCTTAGCCCCATAGCATATGCGCCATTGATTGTGGCTGCATTGATAGCCTCCTCTGGGCTTAGTTTCATTTTTATACACGCAGTGGCTACCGCAAAATTCATGTTACCACT
>CBFHMO010000091.1:0-6837 GCA_965656925.1 Patiriisocius sp. | reverse complement strand
CTACTTCGTCTTTAGTGTTATAGCAAGAAAAAGAAAAACGTATAGATGGTTTCGCTAAATCTTCTTCATTCAATATTTCAGACAATACATGAGATCCTTTAGAGCTTCCGCTCTGGCAAGCACTGCCTTTAGAACATGCAATACCTTTTAAATCTAATTGAAACAAGAGCATCATTCCTTTCTCTGGAGTTACTGGAAGACATACATTAAGTAGTGTATAAGTACTAATCTCATTGTCATTGCAGGATCCATTAAACAGAATGTCTGGTATTTCTTTAACCAGAGATTCTTTAAAATAATCTTTTAACCCTGTGATGTATTTTTTCTCTTGTGCTAAGTTTTGGTAAGAAATCTTTAGTGCCTCTACCATACCAACTATTGCATAAACAGGTTCTGTACCCGCTCTCATACCACGTTCTTGCGCGCCACCAACAATCATGGGTTTAATACCAGAGTTTTTTCTAACAAATGCAAAACCGACTCCTTTTGGCCCATGAAATTTATGGGCAGCAACAGCCGCAAAATCTAAAGTAATATCACTAAAATCTACATCATAATGCCCTATAGATTGAACCGTGTCGCTATGAAATAAAGTATTGTATTTTTTACAAAGCACCGCAGTGCGTTTTAAATCAAGAATAGTACCAATTTCATTATTGATGTGCATCAAACTTACCAAAGTTTTTTGAGTAGTATCTGCAAGAAGGTGTTCTAAATGGTTGAAATCTATAACTCCGCAATGATCTAAATTTACATACTCAATGGTGATGCCATGACTTATTTGCAATTCTTGTATGGCATATAACACAGCGTGATGCTCTATTTTACTTGAAATAATTCTTGTAACATTAAGGTCTTTAACACAACTTTTAATAGCCAAGTTGTCTGCCTCTGTACCACCAGATGTAAAAATAATCTCAGCGGCAGAAACATTTAAAAGCTCGGCTACTTCTTTTCTTGCAGTTTCTATTAATGCTTTAGATGATCTCCCAAAATCATGGGTGGATGATGGGTTTCCAAACTCATTCTGCAACACATGTGTCATCGTATTAATAACTTCCGATCTTAACTGTGTTGTGGCAGCATTGTCAAAATATACCTTTCTCAATGATAAAATATTAAAATATTAATTAAAACATTCAAACAAAAATACAGATAAATTTTTGATCATTACCACCCCTATCCTAAAGAAATGCGTTACTTTGTATTGCTATTTAATTTAAGACTATATCAATATGAGAACGCGCTTATTATTAATTTTCTTATCCGTACTATTTCTAGGCTGTAATGACGGTGATATTATTGTAACAAATTTTGATTTTCAGGATGCACAGTTACAACAATGTGGAGACGATGCCAATAGTGTCTTCTTTAAAATAAACCCTCAGGTTAACGAAAGTATTTCTTTATATATACCAACTACCCAAGAGTTATTTATAGAGTCTGGCACTCAGTCATTTAATCTTAGTGGTACAGGAAGTATCGTAAATTATAGAGGTTTTGATGACAGTGTGTCTTCTAGTTATTTTTGCAACGCGATCCCTCCTACTTCTCCGGGAGTTATTTTAGAATACATTGGCACCTCTGGTACAGCTAGGCTTATATCTGAGACAACTCTAGATGATTTTGATGGTATTGATTTTGTAAGCTCTGATGAGCTATTACAAGAAGGTTTTGGAGATTTTGATGGTGATGGTATTCCAAATTACCATGATTTTGATGATGATGGTGATAATGTGTTAACCTCACAAGAAATTGGGGATGACCCATTAAACCCAAGAGACACAGACCTTGATGGTATACCAGACTATCTAGATCCTGATGATGACAACGACGGGGTACTGACTATAAATGAAGATATAGATCAAAACTTAAACCCAGCAAACGATATAACAACCCCTGGAGGACTGCCCAACTATCTTGATCCAGAAGTAGCCATAAGTGTTGTTATAGAGGCCTATAAAGAGCATGTATACAATAGAACAAGTGATGGAACTATCATTATAGACAATCTGGTTTTGGTGAGCACACAGGAGCAAATTATTATTGAAACCTATTCCCTTGGTGTTATAGAACAAATAAGAAATGAAACAATTTTAGTAACTCCAGAATTTTAGGCATTACAACTTACTTTGGTGGATATAAATCTCTGTAGCCCCTCTACCATATTTCTGGAAATTTGCATCTTCAAAGCTAACAGCATCATATCTTTTCAATAGGTACTCCAGTTCTTGTCTTAATACACCAGCGCCAACCCCATGAATAAATACGACGCGTTGAATCCCTTTTTTCATTGCAAAGTGTAACTGCCTTTTTGCAGTATCTAACTGTATTTCAAGCATGTCATAATTACTTAATCCTCTTTGTGAAGAAACCAATTGATGTATATGTAAATCTACTTCCATAGCTGGCTTTACACGTTGTTTTGGCTTTTGTGCTCTAGAATTTTTATGACGAACTACTTCTTTATTTTTTAGCACTTCAGAAATATTATCTACAGAAAATTCTTGAGAAGAGATGGGGTTTTCTAAAACGAGTAGCTCTTGCCTTTGATAGGCTATTTGGAAACCATCTAGGGTTTGAACTATAACGGTACTATTTTCAATAGAAACAATAGTTCCTTCAACATTATCATCAATAACCATTACAGTGTTTCCTATTTTCATTTTCTTGGCTTTATGATGTTAAAAGTACAGTTTTCATAATATAGATATTGTTCAAAACCTATAATATTAAAAAAGAGCCACTTTTAAGAGTCGCTCTTTTTTAGTATTAAAGTACCTCTAGGTTATACTTCAAATTCTTTTAATGTTTCAGTAATAATAGAAATACACTCGTGCAGCTGGGCTTCTGTCATTACAAGTGGAGGCGCAAACCTGATAATATTTCCATGAGTAGGTTTTGCCAAAAGGCCATTATCACGAAGTCTGATGCAAATATTCCAAGCGGTGTCACTCTGCTCATCATCATTGATAAGTATTGCGTTTAACAAACCTTTACCTCTTACTGCATTACAAATAGTACTAGTTTGTATATACTTGTTAAGTTCTGCTCTAAAAATAGTACCTAACTTGTAGGCATTTTCTGCAAGCTCTTCATCTACAACAACCTGTAAAGCGGCCATTGCAACAGCGGCTGCAATTGGATTACCTCCAAAGGTAGACCCATGAGATCCCGGAGTAATTACCTGCATGATTGCATCATTTGCCAACACGGCAGAAACTGGATACGCACCACCACTTATAGCTTTACCTAGAATTAAGATATCAGGCTTTACATCTGGGGTTGCGCTACAATCTCTCTTTTCACAGGAGCAGTTACCACAAGTAGCAAGTAGTTTACCTGTTCTAGCAATCCCGGTTTGAACTTCATCTGCAATAAAAAGCACATTGTGCTTTTGGCATAATGCTTTAGCTTCTATTAAATAGCGATCACTAGGTACAAAAACGCCAGCTTCTCCCTGTATAGGTTCTACTAGGAATCCTGCTACGTTTTTATTAGACTCTAAGACATCTTTCAAAGCTTGAAGGTTATCATACTCTACTTTAATAAACCCATTGGTATAGGGTCCAAAATTTTCTTTTGCAACGGGATCATTAGAAAATGAAATAATAGTGGTGGTTCTTCCATGAAAGTTATTATTACACACAACGATCTCTGCCTTGTTTTGCTCGATTCCTTTTACCTGATAGGCCCAACGACGACAGATCTTTAAAGCTGTCTCTACCGCTTCTGCCCCGGTGTTCATTGGTAATATTTTATCAAAGTTAAAATAGGAAGTTGCAAATTTCTCGTACGTACCTAATATATCATTGTAAAAAGCTCTGGAGGTTAAACTTAGTTTTTGAGCTTGGGTGGTCATAGCATCAACAATTTTTGGATGACAGTGTCCTTGGTTAACGGCACTATATGCTGATAGGAAATCATAATACTTTTTTCCTTCTACATCCCAAACATAGACTCCCTCCCCTTTATTTAATACAACAGGTAGTGGATGATAATTGTGAGCTCCATATTTGTTTTCTAAATCTATGGCTTGTTGAGATACTGTTTTTTCTGTTATAGACATAACATAAAATGTTTAAAATTAATATATGAAATTCCTACAATACCTTTATTTTCTTGATTGCTCAAAAATTCAGCGGAGGAGAGAAATCATCCTTTTGTAAAATTACTAAATTTAAAATGTATTTTTAAAGTCGTTGCACAATATTAATAAGGCATTTATAGTATTTTTACAGTATGGCTAGAAAAAGATCTCAAAACAGAATTGTAATAGAACATCTTCAGGTAATTGATGCAGGTGCTAAAGGAAAAGCAATTGCAAAGGCTGCAGATGGCCGCGTGGTATTTATAAACAATGCGGTTCCCGGAGATATTGTTTCTGTACAGACCACCAAAAAAAGAAAAGCATATTTTGAAGCAACTGCGATAGAGATTCACAAAGCCTCAGATAAACGTGTAGAACCTGTTTGTGAACATTTTGGTACTTGTGGTGGTTGTAAGTGGCAACATATGGGATATGAGCACCAGTTATATTATAAGCAAAAAGAAATAGAAAACAATTTAAGCCGTATTGGTAAAGTAACGCTTCCAGAAATCACTCCAATTTTAGGGTCTAAAGAACAGTATTTTTATAGAAACAAAATGGAGTTTTCGTTTAGTGATAGCAAATGGCTTACTCTAGAACAAATACAAGGAGATACTATCATTATAGACAAAAATGCACTGGGTTTTCATATTCCTGGCATGTGGGATAAAATCTTAAATTTAAACAAATGTCATCTGCAGAAAGACCCAAGTAATGCCATTAGAGATTTTATAAAACAAACTGCTGAAAAACTAGAGATTCCTTTTTTTAATACAAGAAATCAAACAGGTATATTACGCACATTAATGCTTAGAACCTCTAGCACTGGCGAATTAATGGTGCTTTTACAACTCTTTGCCGAAGACAAGGAAAAAAGAGAAGCGCTACTTGATGCTACATACAAAGAGTTTCCAGAGATTACCTCTTTGCAATATGTAATTAATGGCAAAGGAAATGACACTATTTATGATCAAGAGGTAATTTGCTATAAAGGTAGAGATCATATATTTGAGCAAATGGAAGGCCTTACCTTTAAAATAAACGCAAAATCTTTTTATCAAACCAATAGTGATCAAGCCTTCGAGCTTTATAAAATAACCCGGGACTTTGCAGGGCTAACTGGTAGTGAGCTTGTCTTTGATTTATACACAGGTACTGGAACCATTGCGCAATTTGTAGCCGCAAAAGCAAAAAAAGTAATTGGTGTTGAGTCTGTGCCAGATGCTATTACCGCGGCCACCCAAAACGCAGCGCGAAATGGCATTACTAATTGTGAGTTTTATGTGGGAGATATGAAGCAGGTCTTTAATCAAGACTTTATAGCAAAACATGGAGTTGCAGACGTTGTCATTACAGATCCTCCTCGAGATGGTATGCACAAAGATGTAGTAGAACAGCTTATCTTGTTGGGGGCTCAAAAAATTGTGTATGTAAGTTGCAACAGTGCTACACAAGCAAGAGATCTAGCGCTGTTAGATGAGCATTACAGAGTAACTAAAGTACAACCTGTAGATATGTTTCCACAAACCCATCATGTTGAGAATGTGGTTTTGCTTGAAAAAAAATAATATAACTTGTAGCTTTAAATTTGAGGACATGATACACAAAATAACACTATTGCTTTTTACCACCCTTTTTCTTTGGGGTTGTACGCGTGATGATATTTGCCCGGATGACACTCAAACAACTCCATTACTTGTGATAAAGTTTATGGACATAAGCAACCCTACCCAAGTAAAAGCAGTAGATAATTTAAGAATTACACTTGCAAACACCTCTCAAACAGAACTTGTACCAGCCACAACAGATACACTCTATAAAATACCCCTAAACCCAATAGCTACAAGCGTGGATTATAATTTCACAAAAGGCTACGAAGGTACAGAGCCAAATACAGATGCATTTAACATTACCTATCAAAAAGGCGCAGATATTTACATAAATAGAGCTTGCGGTTTTCGTACCAGCTTTATAGATATAGACCCAACGATACAAGCAGAGGGCAGTGCAAACTGGATGCTTGGCAATACTATTAACAACACTACGGTAGAAAATGAAGATATTACCCATATTACTATTTTTCATTAGTACTCTTTTTGCTACTCTAGATACGGTAGCACAAGAGAACTTAGAAAAAGCCCAAGACACCATAGATCAAAAAACCACATACGGATTGCGTTTTGGTTTAGACCTTTCAAAACCTTTGCGAAGTGTTTTGGAGGATGGATATCAAGGTGTTGAGCTACTAGCAGATTTCAGAATACAAGATAGATTCTATCTTGCAGCAGAAATAGGCAATGAGAAAAAAGACTATGATGCGCCTAATATAAATGCGCTCACAAAAGGAAGTTACCTTAAAGTTGGGATAAACTATAACGCCTATTTAAATTGGGCTGGAATGACCAACGAAATATTTACAGGCCTTAGATATGGATTTTCTAGTTTTAGTCAAGAATTATTAGGCTATGAGATCTACTCCACAAACCAAAGCTTTCCTGCCACCTATGTTACACAAAATATTGAATATGGTGGCTTAACTGCACATTGGGCAGAATTTATGCTAGGGGTTAAAACACAGGTGTTTAATAATGTGTACCTATCATTAAACTTGCAGCTCAAAAGAAAAATACTTGAAACAGAGCTTGAAAACTTTGACAATTTATACATTCCTGGATTTAACACAACCAATGATTTTAGTGATTGGGGTGTTGGGTATGGGTATAACTTGACCTATTTACTACCCGTAT
>CBFHMO010000090.1:0-6891 GCA_965656925.1 Patiriisocius sp. | reverse complement strand
CTCTACCTTTTGCAGCGCTCTGTCTTTAAATGTAATTTTTATAGTTCTGTAAAATGGCGGATACTTAAACTCATACCGCTCTTGTTTTTGAACTTCATACATTTCTTTATATCCATTAACACTAACTTGTTGTAAAATAGTATGGTACGGGTTGTAAGTTTGGATAAGTACACGTCCTTGCTCTTTGGTGCGTCCTGCCCTACCCGCAACCTGAAGTAATAATTGAAAACTACGCTCATGTGCTCTAAAATCGGGGAAATTTAATAGATTATCAGCATTCATAACTCCTACTAGTCCAACATTTCTAAAATCCAGTCCTTTGGCTAACATCTGAGTACCAATTAAAATATCTATTTCAAGATTCTCTAACCTATCAATTAATTTTTTATAGGCATGTTTGCCTCTAGTTGTGTCTTGGTCCATCCTAGCCACTGTATGGTTTGGAAATAAGGCTTCAAGCTCATTTTCAATTTGCTCTGTACCAAAACCTTTGCTATCTATGGTTTCAAGCCCACATGCCATGCAGCTCATTTGCATTGGTGTGTTATAGCCGCAGTAATGACATCGTAATTGATTTTTGTATTTATGAAAAGTAAGACTTACATCACAATTTGGGCACTGGGGTGAACTTCCACATGTTTTACACTCTACAATAGGAGAAAAACCTCTTCTGTTCTGAAAAAGTATGATTTGCTCATTATTATTTAAGGACACTTTTATTTCCTCCAACAATCGATCACTGAAATGACCTGTCATCTTCTTTTTCTTATGCTTTTCCTTAATATCCACCAGCTCTATTGTTGGCATTTTAATATTTGAGTAGCGCTTATTTAAACTCACCAAACCGTATTTACCTTGATTTGCATTATGATAACTCTCTAAAGAAGGTGTGGCAGAACCCATCAAAAGTTTACCTTGGTGTATTTTTGCCAAAACAATGGCACTATCTCTGGCTTGATATCGTGGGGCTGGGTTATACTGTTTAAAAGAAGGCTCATGAGATTCATCAACAATAATGAGTCCTAGATTATTGAATGGCAAAAACAATGAGGATCTAGCACCAATTATAATTTGAGCTTTATCCTTGTTTTGTAATACGTTATTCCACACCTCTACCCGCTCATTTACTGAATATTTTGAATGATAGACCCCTATCTTCTCTCCAAAATAATATTGCAACCTAGAAATAAGCTGCGTGGTTAGTGCTATTTCAGGCAACATAAATAACACTTGTTTACCATTGGAGAGTTGCTGTTCTATAAGTTTTATATAAATCTCGGTCTTACCACTAGCGGTAACCCCATGAAGCAAGACAACATCTTGCTCTTTAAAACAGGAGTTAATCTCTTTATAGGCTTGTTGTTGCGCATCACTTAAATCCATAATAGACTGCGGAGCATCGCCTGTATAATCAATTCTGTCTTTTTTGAGATAAAACTCCTCTAAAATTCCTTTTTTAACCAAAGATTTTATTGAGCTAGGTCCTGCACTACTTGCCTTTTGAAGTGAGGTAAACCCTACTGCTTTTTTAGTTTGAGCTTGTAGGTTAAATAATTGTAATAAAATTTCTTTTTGCTTGGGTGCTCTTGAAAGACTTTCAAGCACCACAGAGAGGTGTTCTTGCTCTGTGTATAAACTAGCAACTTTAATGTATTTTTTTAGTTTTGGGCTATACTGCTCATATATTTCTTCTTGTACCTCTATCACTCCCATATCTAGAAGGTCTTTAAGAACTTTAACAACTTGATTGCTGTCCAAAACAGCTCTTACATCATTAATATGCAATGGAGATCTTTGCTGCAAGGCCTCTACAACCAAAAAAGCTGCATCAGAAAATTTAGCAGGATCTACATCCACAGTATCACATAAAGAAACAATGGTCTCACTCTCTAATAAAAAGGCACTAGGTAGAGCAGCTTTAATTATCTCGCCAAGGGTACACATGTAGTAACTAGCCATCCACTGCCAATGTTTTATTTGCTGGGGGGTTATAATAGGAGTTTGATCTAAAATTTGATCAATGCTTTTGGTCTTGTAGCCCTGTGGAGCTTGATCGTGGACTTGATACACTATAGCCGTATACACCTTAGACTTGCCAAAAGGAACGGCAACTCTATAACCTTGTTTTAAAAAGCCTGCCTCATCCTTGTTTACACTGTAAGTAAAGGTTTGCTTTAGGGGTATGGGTAATATTACATCTATATAAAACAATGTAGCTTGTGGGTGTTTATTGATTGGTAAAAATAAAAAAGCTGCTTATCTATTCAAGCAGCTTTTTATTGATTTTATACACAAGTTATTAGTTGCAAAGATAGCTGCAACTTCTTTTTACAACAAAAATCCAGAATGCCTATTTAACAATAGCGCAAACTGGATTTTTTATTTAAAATTTGAAATGAAAAAGAAAATTATTTCCCTAACATACCACTTTTAAGGTTAGAATCTGCTGGGCTTTTACCTAACCAGATACCAAATAATGCTTTTTTGAAATCCATACCTTTGATAGATCCAAGCTCCTTATTGTTTTTATAACATACAACTCCTACACCTGTTTGGTAAGTGATGTTATAGGTGTCTCCTTCAACAATTTCTTCACTGAAAAATCCGGTAAATGATTTGATTTCTGATGCAATAGGATCAGTATTTCCTCTAGTTGATGCTTCAAAACCATCTTCTACCGCTTCACTCATAGCTTCACTAGATACAAAACTAGAAGTAATTACAAGCTGTATGGCTTGGTTTTGATCTGCACCTATAATGGCAGCTGCGTCTTTGGTTTTACTTGGCAGGTATAGCCCTGCAGAGTATAACTTTAAAAACAATTTGGTACGAATACCAGCCCCGTTGAGAACTAAGGTTTCACTGTTGAATTCTAAAGAGTTAGGAAGTGTTACTTCACCAACTTGAGTTTGTGCTGTAGCCATGTTAAGGGTTAATACTGAAATTGTAAGTAGAATAAACTTTTTCATTTTTGTTTGTTTAAAATTAATTTAATTCATTTTGTTTATTGCGTAAACGCTGTAATGTAATATTAAGCTCAAAGCCTAAAAGTAATAAATTACTATTTATCCAAATATATAACAACATTATCAAAAGAGCCCCAAGAGAACCATATAACTCATTATAAGTTGAAAAATTATTGATATAAATACCAAAAAAGTAGGTGGTAGCCAAAAACAACAATGTAGTAATTAAGGCACCTAGAGAGAAAAATTTAGATATTTTTCCTTCTTTAGTTCCGAAATAATACAAGGTTGAAATTGTACTATACAATAATACCACAAAGACACTAAGTTGCAAAGCAGATAACCAAAATACATCTTCACTTATAAAATCTCTTCCTTGAAGGTCTCGAATACCATACTCACCATACAAGATAAAAACAACGGTTATTATTAAAGCTATTGCAAATAATACAGAAACTCCTAAAGCAACTGCATACTGTTTAAAAAAACCTCTGTTTATTTTTACATGATAAGAATATTCAAAGGCACTAAAAATAGCATTTACCCCATTGGCTGCTAGAAATATAGATAATAAAAACACAAAAGAGAGTAAACCTCCTCGAGGGTTTATGGCTATATCTGAAATTACAGGTATAAAAAGATCTGCCGTTTGAGGTGGGAGAAACTCTTCTATAAAGATTAAAAACCTAGACTGAAAACCTTCTATAGGGACATAGGGTATAAGATTTAATATAAAGAGTAAAAAAGGAAATATCGCTACAAAAAAACTATAAGCAATAGAGCTAGCTCTTGGAGAGAACGTTCCTTGCACAATACCTTGAAGATATAATTTAATAAAATCATAAAAGGTTAACCCTCCCATGCCAGGTAGCTTAATTTGTTTTGTAAGCCACAGTATTTGTTTTACTACAGGGATTTTAAGTAAGGTATCTTCTAGGGTAGTATTTATATCAAGTTGCTGTTCTTGCATTATATTGCTTTTAAACTTAAATCCATATTATGCACAGAATGTGTCAAGGCGCCACTAGAGATGTAATCTACACCACATGCAGCGTAGGCTGCAATGGTCTCTAAGGTAATGCCTCCACTAGATTCTGTTAAGCAGCGATTACCAATTAAAGCAACGGCTTTTTTGGTGTCTTCGAAGTTAAAGTTATCAATCAAAATTCTGTAGACACCCGTAGTTGATAAAATTTGCTCAATTTCATCAAAATCTCTTGCCTCAACAATGATTTTTAAATCTAGGTTGTTGTTTTTTAAATATTGTTTTGTGGTTTCTATAGCGGTAACAACTCCTCCACAAAAATCGATATGATTGTCTTTTAACATAATCATGTCATACAATGCAAATCTATGATTTTCTCCACCTCCAATGGTAACAGCCCATTTCTCTAAAGCTCTTATTCCTGGTGTTGTTTTTCTTGTGTCTAGAATTTTTGTGCTAAATCCCTCCAAGAGTTTTACAAACGCTCCCGTTTTGGTTGCTATAGCGCTCATACGCTGCATGGCATTAAGCACGAGTCTCTCTGCCTTTAAAATAGATTGGGAGCTTCCAGATACAATAAAACAAACATCACCATGCTTTACTTGGCTTCCGTCTTTAATTTTTACATCAACCACTAGAGAAGGATCTACAAATTCAAATACCTGTTTGGCAAATGCCACTCCAGCAATAATGCCATGGTCTTTAACAAGTAAATGTGCGCTTCCTGCAGCTTTGTGAGAAATACAGGCCAAAGAGGAGTGATCTCCCTCTCCCACATCTTCACGAATTGCATTGGCGATAATAAGATCAATCTCTTTATTAAATTGTTTACTTGTAATCATGTACTAACATTTTTCTGCTAAGTTAAAAAATAGCAAGCATTACACACCTACTCTTGCTTTTTTTTTAAAACCCAAGATAACTAGCAAATCATAAAAATGATTTTATAATACCATCCTAATCTTTGTATTTTTGTAAAAACTAGATTGGTTTTAAGTTAAAACCGCTAATTCTCCTACATTTATGTCTGTCTATAAAAAATCTATTGCCCTTGGCACCACTCTATTTGGAAGAAGTAATGCGTTTAAATATGGGTTTAATTTATCTCCAATGTATAGAAGAAGCACCGCTAAGATTCTTTCTATTTCTAAAGATATGCTTTGTGTGGCCATTAAACTACCTATAAGTTATAAGAACAAAAATTATGTAAACTCTATTTTTGGTGGGAGTATGTTTTCTGCTACAGACCCAATTGCAATGACGCAACTCATGACTATTTTGGGAGACAATTATGTAGTTTGGGATAAATCTTCAGAAATATTTTTTAAAAGACCCGCTAAAGAAAATATATATGCAACATTTATATTTACTGAAAATGAAATTCAAAACATAAAACAAAGGATTGCAACAGAGAATGAAATAACCATCACAAAAATAATTTCACTTACCAGTAAAGATAAAACCATTACCTATTGTGAGGTGCATAAAGTGATATACATTGCTAGTAAAGCTTTTTATAAAGAAAAGATAAAGCGACGTAACACCTAGAAAAAAGTATTTATGAAAATCACGCTATACGTTATAGGAAAAACAGACAGTGCTCATGTTGAGGCCCTGTCACAGCTATATACACAAAGGCTGAAACACTATATAAATTTCACTCTCGAGGTGATTCCAGACATTAAAAATGTAAAGAACCTTAGTGAATCACAACAAAAAACAACGGAAGCAGAAGCGCTGCTTAAAAAAATACACACCAGTGATTTTGTCTGCATACTAGATGAAAAAGGTAAAACGTTTACTTCAGAGGGATTTGCAGCGTTTTTACAAAAGAAGATGAACAGTGGCCTTAAAAATTTAGTGTTTGTTATAGGCGGCCCCTATGGTTTTAGTGATGCTATATATCAAAGAGCAAACTCTAAGATTTCTTTATCTTCTATGACTTTTTCACACCAAATGGTTCGCCCATTTTTCATGGAACAACTCTATAGAGGCTATACTATATTAAAAAACGAACCTTATCATCATAAATAAAAATAGTAATTAGATGTAAGTGTCCATCCAAAGGCAGTCTATTTTGTCTGCGAGCATGTGTAACAAAAGACCTATAGATATTACTCTAGCCCTAGGAAATAGAAATAATATTGCATAACAAATAATCGCCAACGGCTGGTGCAACAGGTGATACCCAATACTACACCTAGTGGCATCAAATACAGGTTGTGATAGTAAATGATCTAAATCTACCGCCATAGTAGCTAAAAGGATTAATGCGGTTTTAATCCATTTTTGCCTGTAAAAAATAAAAGCAATAGCAGTAGGTACTAAAAAGTGTAATCCATAATGAACAAAAGATTGTAGCATTATTGATTTTTTAATAGTTTTTTAATAATAGCTAGCTTTTTTTGAGTGTATGGGGCATATTTTAAAGAAGATTCATACCAAGTAGGCTTATCTAGTATGCTTTTAAAATTACTAAAAGCATCAAAACCTGCCTTACCATGGTATCTACCAAAACCACTGCTTCCAACCCCTCCAAAAGGAAGATTCGGGTTTGAGATATGCATTATTGTGTCATTAATTGCACCTCCTCCAAATGAAATTTCTTTTATTATTTTCTTTTTAACCTGGTTACTACTAGTAAATACATAACAAGAAAGTGGTTTTGGCAAAAGTTGCACATTTCTAACAGCTGTGTCAAGATCTGTGAAAGTAAGCACTGGTAAGATAGGGCCAAAAATTTCTTGCTGCATGATAGGGTCATCAAGACAAACATCCTGAAGTATGGTGGGAGCTATATAACGCTGCGCTCTATTTGAGTCACCTCCATGATATATCTTTGTGATATCTAACATATCCGTTAGTCTATCAAAATTGCGGTCATTAATGATTTGAACATAGTTATTGTTTTTAAAGCTATACCCTGCTTTTTCAATTTCG
>CBFHMO010000089.1:0-6891 GCA_965656925.1 Patiriisocius sp. | reverse complement strand
TTGGGTTGTTTTTGTATATAGGTAAGTAGCATCATACCAAATCCAAAAAAAAGTGACAAAATAAGCCCTAAAGCAGTATCACTTTTTAAGTGAGTTTTGAATATCATTCCACGAATCCAGAAGGCGCCAATTAAACCACTTACCAGAGCTCCCAAAAGTAAAATATTGGTGTCTTTAGCGCCGGTTATTAAAAAGGCAACAGCAATCCCAGGCAAGGCAGCATGAGAAATAGCGTCTCCCAACAAACTTTGTTTTCTCAAAACAGCAAAGCTCCCCAGCATACCACAAATAATACCCAATACGGCCGTCCCAAGGCTAATGTTGCGTAGTGTGTAGTCTGTAAATAACAGATCAAAATACTCGGTGATGCTCATTGGGCTTATTTATTTACGGCAACTTTATAATTAATCCCATAGGTCTTGGTTAAGTTATCATCATTGAAAATATCTTTTACCGCTCCAGTGGCAATTTTCTTTACATTTAAAAACGTAACCCAATCAAAATATTCTGGAACTGTTTGTAAATCATGATGAACAACCACAACTGTTTTCCCTGCTTTTCGAAGCTCTTTTAAAATATTTATGATTGCTATTTCTGTGGAAGCATCAACCCCTTGAAAGGGTTCATCCATAAAATAAATAGATGCGTTTTGCACCAATGCTCTTGCCAAAAAAATACGCTGTTGTTGCCCGCCGCTTAGCTGGCTAATTTGTCTGCTTTTAAAAGAGAGCATATCTACTTTTTCTAGAGCTTCTAGGGCTGCCTTTTTTTGCTTTTGCCCTGGTCTTTTAATCCAGCCCAAACTGCCATAGGTTCCCATCATTACCACGTCTAGTGCTGTGGTAGGGAAGTCCCAATCTACACTTCCTTTTTGAGGCACATAGGCAACTAGTTTTCGTTGTTTTTTATAAGGTTTCCCGAAGATAGCCACGCTACCTGCAATGGGATCTATTATGCCTAAAACAGCCTTTAGTAGGGTAGATTTTCCTGCACCATTAGGCCCAACAATTGCCATTAAAACCCCTTGTGGAATCACCAAATCTATATCCCACAAAACGGGCTTATAATTATAGGCTACGGTTAAGTCATCTACTTGTATGGCAATTTTTTGTGTCATATATTATTGTAAGGCGTTAACAATAGTCTTTACGTTATACAGAAACATTCCTATATAAGTTCCCTCTATAGAACCCGTATCTCCAAGAGCATCACTATACAAAGAGCCGCCAATGGAAACCTGATGGCCTTTTGACAGCACTGCTGCCTCTAATGCTTCTATGGTTCTTCTTGGCACAGAGCTTTCAATAAATACAGCTTTCACCTTATTTTTTATGATGTATTCAGAGAGCTGCTGCACGTCTTGTACACCAGCCTCGGTAGCAGTAGAGAGTCCTTGAAGCCCAACTACTTTAAAGCCGTAGGCCTTCCCAAAATAATTAAACGCATCATGAGCCGTAACCAAAATTCTCTTCTCTGGCGCAAGGGTAGCAATCGTGTTTACAACCCTTGTTTGTAAAAGATCTAATTCTTGCTGAAATGCGATGTTATTTGCCGTATAACTCCCTGCGTTTTTAGGATCTTTATCTGATAAAACACTCGTTACTTTGTCTGAGAACTCCTTAAAATATTGGATGTTAAACCACACATGAGGATCATAATTAGAGGCAAAATAGTCTGAGCCAATCAAGCCGTCTTTTGCTAAAAATTCTCCCAAGGCTACGGTTGTTTTTTGAGCTTCCATTTTTTCAAAAACCTCCACCAGTTTTCCTTCTAGATGCAATCCGTTATAAAAAATAACATCTGCATTAAATAGTTTCGAAACATCACCTTCACTTGCTTTGTATAAGTGAGGATCTACTCCAGCTCCCATTAACCCTTGTATGTTAATAAGATCACCACCTATGTTTTTTACTAGGTCGGTAAGCATCGATGTGGTAACCACAACATTGAGTTTACCGTTGCGTTGTTTATTGTTTTTACATCCTAAAACAATTATTACTGCTAGTATTGTTATCGCTCTTTTTGTCATCGTTTATTTAAATATTCTATAGCTAAATCCTGCGCTTAATAAAAAATCTTGTCCTTCAGTAATGCTTGTTCCCAGGGTAGCGTCTAACTGTAAATTAGGCAATACTAAATAGGTTAAACCTGCATCCCAATAATGGTTTGATTTGTTTTTTTCTGGCAAATCACCATACAACTCGGCATAAAGCCCAAAGCTATCTGTAATGCTGTAACCGTATGCAAGGGTATAAATATATGCCGCTCCAAGGCTATCTGCTTCCCACTGTGCGCCTACATTATAAGCTATACTCGAGGTGTCTGAAAGAGTGTGGTCAAAAGCAAATCTAAAATCAATACTTGTGTTTTGTGGTTTAAAATCTTCGCTGGCGGTAAATGGTAAAAAGAGATGACCAATAAGACCAATGGTTGGTAGCCATCCTTTTTCTTGAGCAATGTTTACTTTCATTCCAAATAGTAAGGGAGATAGTCCACTTTGTACAACATCCTGTTGATCTGTAGTAGTTTTATTGCGCTGCTCAAGCGCATTCCAGCCCAGCCTAAGTTCTAGATTTTCTAATACACCAAACCTAAGTAGTGTGGTGTTGTATGTTAGGGTTTGTGTTTGTAAAACATTCCCTTCAAAACTAGTAAATAAGGCGCCTGCCTCTATCTGTAAGGCTCCTTGTGGAACCACACTAGGGGCCTCTGTAGCATCTGGTCTGTCTGTAATTAACTCAGGCCTTTCTTGCTGCGCTAATACGGGCAACAATACCAGCACCATTAAAAGGGGTAACACTATTTGTTTCATTGTTTGTGAAAAATTATTTGGGTGATTATGTTGTTTGTACATATAAGTTATCAGCTATTTTTTTGGACACGAAAAATTGATCTCTTCCTACTTCAATGACCATAGAGCCATCAAAAAATTCTTTTCCTAAGACATTGATCTTGGTACCAATACTTATCTTTTTTTTGTCTAAATATTGTAAATACTCTGGGCTAGATTCTTTTACACCCACACAAACACCAAATTGGCTTTTGTTTAGTTGAGAAAGCAACTTTTTTTCTGTTTTTATGAAGTTTCCGTGCTCATCTGGAATTGGATCTCCGTGAGGGTCAAACGCTGGACTGCCTAGAAATTTATCTAATCTTTTGATAAGTTCATTGGAGTGAATGTGTTCTAATTGCTCTGCAATTTCATGAACCTCATCCCAATGAAATCCTAGTTTATCTACAAGAAAGACTTCCCACAAACGATGTTTTCTAACAATTCTAGTAGCTATTTCCTTTCCTTTTTCGGTAAGCTGAGCACCTTTATATTTAACATATGAGAGCACTTTTTTATCTGCCAGCTTTTGCACCATATCGGTTGCAGAAGAGGCCTTGGTGTCCATACTATCTGCAATGGCGTTTGTGCTTACCGCACCGCTTTGGGTTTGTTGTAAATGAAAAATAGTCTTAATATAATTTTCTTCTGCTAATGAATACATAAGGCAAAGGTAAAATTATTTTTTCAATACACCCTAATTAATTTTTAGTCTAGGCTAAAATTATAAGGTGCTATATGCCAACACTTAAACAATGTGGGTGTTAAAAGCCGCGCTCTTTTTGAAGGCTTTCGTAAGATTCTTGGACTTCTCTAAACTTTTGTTCTGCTCCTTTTTTATAGGCCTCATCCATGTCTATAAGTTTGTCTGGATGGTACTTTTTGGCCATGGTGCGGTAGGCTTTTTTAATTTCAGCAACAGAAGCTGTTTTGTCTATTTCTAAGATTTTATAAGCCCTGTCCGGATTCTTAAAAAACATTGCTTTTATGCTATGAAAATCTGCAGATTGTATAGAAAGATATCCTGCAATTTGGTTGATCATATCAACCTCGCTGGTTGTTACAGTTCCGTCAGCATTGGCAATGCTAAACAAAAAATGTAAAATTTGCAATCTGGATTCATACCGTGTTTTTGAGCGAATATCACTTGCGATACCCTTGGCAGATATATCGCTTTTTTTTATGACATCATTAAACACCTTAAAGGTGGCATTGGCTTTATCTTTTCCGTAGGCCTGGACAAAGTATCTGCGCACAAAGTCTAACTCACTTTGGCTTACTTTACCATCTGCTTTGATAACAAATGATGCTAAGGATAGCAGATTAATTTCAAAATCTGCAGGGTTTACTGTTTTACCTCGTTGTTGATCAAACAAATCTCTAAAAACATCTCGCTGACCGCCAGAAGTTCTGCTACTACTCTTATACCGGTCAATAAAAGATCCTAAGAAATAGCCCGCAATCGCTCCCGGAAATCTATAAATACTCCACCCCACTACCGCTCCAAAAATGCTAAACATATATGCTAAATTAAGATACAAATATACTAAAGCAAAACGCTAAATTGTTACATAATTTGGAATTGAAATTGTAGAGGTGTCAGAAATTTTAGCAAATTTTAACCAACTTATTGAGTATCTTTGTAGCTCGACAAACAATTTAAATATTAAAATTATGTACCCACCAGAATTAGTAAAACCTATGCGTGAAGAACTCACAAATATTGGGTTTACAGAATTACATACACAACAAAACGTTACAGATGCACTTAGCAAAGAAGGAACTACCCTTGTGGTGGTAAACTCTGTTTGTGGTTGTGCTGCTGCAAATGCACGCCCAGGAGCTCGTATGTCTTTACAAAATGACAGCAAACCAGACCATCTAGTAACTGTATTTGCAGGAGTGGATCGTGATGCTGTAGATGCAGCACGCGCACAAATGGTGCCCTTCCCTCCAAGTTCACCTTCTATGGCCTTATTTAAAAATGGAGAGCTTGTGCATATGTTAGAGCGTCATCACATCGAAGGCCGCCATGCAGATATGATTGCAGAAAACCTAAAAGGAGCTTATAACGAGCACTGTTAATCTATACATACATTCTATTAAAAATTCCGTTCTCTATTTTAAAGTGATCGGAATTTTTTATTTTTATACCTTCAACAAAATTTTAAAACCAAACACCTTTGCTGAAAATTATAAGCTATCCTATTAGTTTTTTGTTTTACCTATGCTTTGCATGCGCTTTAGTTGTATTTCATTTGTGGCAATGGATAGGCTTTACCTTTTTTGGGTACAAAGGTCACAAAAAAGCGGTAGACGTCTTAAACTGGACTATACTCAAAATATTGCATGTTCTTGGCACTCGTTTTAGCTTTACTATGGAAGACAAAATTCCAGAAAATGTTCCTTTAATCATTGTTTCTAACCACCAAACCACCTGGGATATCCCCCCTATTATTTGGCATCTAAGAAAAAGACATCCTGCTTTTATTGCTAAAAAAGAATTAGGGAGAGGCATTCCGTCGATTTCCTACAATCTTACCCATGGTGGTTCCGTATTAATAGACAGAAGAAAACCACTAGAGGCTACCCAGCAAATTATCAAAATTGGTCAATACGCAGCAAAAAATAATAGAAGTGTTGTCATCTTTCCCGAAGGCACCAGAAGTAAAGATGGAACTCCCAAGAGATTTAAAGAGCTTGGGCTTAAAACGCTCTTTAAGCAAATGCCGGGGGGATATGTGTTACCAATTACAGTAAATAACTCCTGGAAATTGCAGCAATATGGATTCTTCCCGATGGGCTTGGGGGTGCACTTAAAACATCACATACATCCTGTAATAAAAATTTCAGATCACTCACATCAAGACCTTATAGCTCTTACAGAGCAAATTATTACAAAAAACATTATCTCCAAATAATCCTTAGTTTACAAAGCGATCTATTGTCACTTTGTTTTGAAGATCTTTCATGGCAATAATCTTCGTGTTTTTGGTCTGGGTTGGTAGGCCGTAATCTTGAAATACCGTGTATTTTAAATACGTTGGGTTTTTTGGTCTTTCATTAGATAAAAACTCCATATTAATAATCCAAGTCCCTGGCTGGGCATCATCAATGATATGTTCTTTAATGGCATATCCTTGAGAAACCTCATCCTGCAGTAACGTTTTAGATTCAAACCTTGTGTGGGTCCAGTTAAAAAACTTGCGCTCAGGACTCACAAATTGGATGTCAAAATCTACGTCTGGTTGTGTCCATTGAAATACCATTCTAATATCCTTTTTAAAGTTTAACGCCAGAAGTTCGTTAGGAACCTTTTGGTAGGAAACTTTAGATTTATGTAAGGATAGTAAATTTCTAAGTTCATTGTAGGCCAATTCTTGTATTGCAGAACAGTCTACATTTGGTATGGTGTTGTATACAATTTGATACAAAAGGGTAAAGGCAAGCTCATAATCACCATCGGCCTGATAGGCCAAGGCTAAATCTCTATATCCTTGAGCGCTGCCTGGCCTTAAAGCTAGTATACGAGTGTAAATGCTTACTACCTTTTTATAGTCGCCACGCTCCTCTAACTTAAAGGCATATGCCTTTAGTGCTTTTGCATTGTTTGGGGCAATTCTGGCAATGGTAGATAGTATTTTAAAAGAGTAGTCCTTATCCCATCTCAAAAAGTAATCAGAAGATTCTATATAAAAAGATATGGTGCTTGTTGCTTTGTTTTGCTTTTCAAAAATAGCTTTAGCCTGGGCAAATGTTGTGGCTTTTTTAAGCTCAAGAAGGGCATTAGAGTCTGTATTTACACCCTCTAATAAAGGAGTGTTTTGGGTATATTCATTCCCCTTAACTTGCAATGACTCTATTTTTTCTTTGGGCGTTAATTGGTTTGATTTACCAAGCTTTGTCTCAATAAAAATAATTCCTCCAGCTCCTAATTGGCCATATCGCAGGGTTGCCGTTAGTCCTTTGAGTAACTTTATAGATGAAATTTCACTTGGGCTCAAGGAGTTGAGGATACTTTGGTCCAGTAGTGCACCGTCCAAAACAACTCTAGGAGCCTG
>CBFHMO010000088.1:0-7008 GCA_965656925.1 Patiriisocius sp. | reverse complement strand
TTTACTTACAATGATAAAAAGTGTTGTTTGTGGATCTAGTTTTTTTAGAATCTCACTAACATGGTCTCCATCAACATTAGAAATATAATGTACATTAAGATGGTTTTTGTAATACGTAAGAGCCTCGGTAACCATTGCAGGCCCCAAATCACTACCGCCTATACCTATGTTAACGATATCTGTAATAGCCTTGCCAGTGTATCCTTTGTGTGAACCATCAATTATGGCCTGAGAGAACTGTTTCATTTGATCCAGAGTAGCTACCACCTCTGGTTTCATTGCAGTAAAATCTCTTAGTGCAGTATGCAATACCTGTCTGTTTTCTGTTTCATTAATAACAGCTCCATTAAATTGAGCAGCAATAGCCTTATCTAATTTTGTTTCTTTAGCTAATGCTACCAATAAATCTATGGTCTGAGAAGTAATTCTATTTTTTGAAAAATCTAATGAAACTAGATCTGTAGCAAGGCTCATACGCTCTTTTCTATCAGTTTCATTAGCAAATAACGTTTGCATTTTTACAGTTTCCATAGCTGTAAAATGTTCTTGTAAATTACTCCAAGACTTTGTAGTTGTAGGATTTATTTTGGGTAATACCATAGTATATTTCGAAGTTAGTACATAACTAACGTATTTGTTAGGCTGTTATTTTAAAATATGATTTCTATAATACGCTATAAGTCCATCTATAGGTCTTCTAATTATAGTACCAAGAGTTAAATGATAGGGCTGCATGCAATCTCTTATGATATCTTCACTGAAATGTGCAATGCTGCCTATAAAATGAATAGGTACGTGCTGCGCTTCTTTAAAACACAAAACTCTACATTCAATAAATTTATTAATCCCTTCACTAATAAGTTTATAAAAATACCCATTAATTTCTACGGCGTTTTTTGGTCTTAAAGCACCAGGATTAAAAATAAATTCTGCAAAAGAAGCCAAATACATATTTGGGTTTTCTTGTTTGTAGACATTGTATTTTATAACATCTGGGTTGAGATCAAATCTTCTGGCAAACTCGGCTTTTAAAACTGCAGGCATTTTATTGTAAAAATAATCTCGAAGCAAACGTTTTCCAAAATAGTTTCCACTTGCCTCGTCCATTAAACTATAGCCTAAAGATACTGCACTGGGATGTACATTGGTACCATCAAAGTAACTACTATTAGATCCAGTACCCAAAATACATACAATGCCAGGCAAGGTAGTAGCTGCATACACAGCAGCTATAGTGTCTTCCTGAACATCAACACGTGCCTTTGGGAATCTCTCTTGTAAAACACCTTTAAGTAATAATGATGGTTTTTCTGTGCCACAGCCTGCACCGTAAAAATCTAGACGAGTTACTAGCTCATAATAAGGTTGCAAATCTAAATTATCTGCAACCCTTTTTAAAAGTTCATCTCCAGTAACAACAGCAGGATTTAAACCAACAGTTCGTGTTCTTAACACCACTGCACCTTGGCTATCTAATAATATCCAATCACATTTTGTTGACCCTCCGTCTGTTACTAAAACCATAATTTATAGACTTGCTACGTGTGAAGCTAATTCGATTAATTTTGCAGAATATCCGTATTCATTGTCATACCAAGATATCAACTTGAAAAAATGATCGTTTAATGCAATTCCTGCACCGGCATCAAAGTTACTAGTATGTGTGCTACCCACAAAATCTTGAGATACTACCGCATCTTCTGTATATGAAACTACTCCTTTATAAGCTCCTTGAGAGGCATCTTTAAATAGTTTTTTAATATCTTCATAGCTAGCCGCTTTTTTTGTTCTAACGGTTAAATCTACCACAGAAACATCTACAGTTGGTACTCTAAAGGCCATTCCTGTAAGTTTCCCTTCAAGACTTGGAATTACTTTAGTTACAGCAACAGCTGCTCCCGTTGTGGAGGGTATAATATTGTTTACACCACTTCTTCCCATTCTGTAATTTTTAGCAGAAGGCTGATCTACAGTAGCCTGTGTTGCAGTTAAGGCATGAACTGTAGTCATGAGTCCTTCAACAATCTCTAAATTATCATCAATAATTTTAGCTAATGGAGCCAAACAGTTTGTGGTACAAGATGCGTTTGATACAATAGTATCTGTTGGTTTTACATCCATATGGTTAACACCCATCACAAACATAGGTGCTGTTTTGGAAGGAGCAGAAATAACAACTTTCTTTGCTCCTGCTTTAATGTGTGCATCTGCTGTGTTTAAATCTGTAAAAATACCTGTGCAATCCAGCACAATGGTAGCATCAACTTCATCCCACTTTAACAGCTCTGGATTTCGCTCTGCACTAACTCTTACATGGTGTCCATCTACTACAAGGTTCCCATTTTCGACAGCTACACTACCGCTATAGGTACCGTGAACAGAATCGTATTTTAAAAGGTAAGCAAGGTGATCTACATCAAGTAAATCATTTACTGCTACTACCTCAATGTTTGGGTTTTGTGACGCTATTCTAAAAGCGATTCTACCGATACGGCCAAAACCGTTAATTGCAATTTTTGTTTTCATAAGTTTATATTTCACACCAAAGGGTGTGTTTAATTTTTATTTTTATATGGATATTATATCTGCAACACGAATTAAATCTGTGTCAATTTTGTTTGATCCCTCTAAAGATTTTTCAAAGTCTATAGAGACTACTTTATTGTGTACTAATCCTATCATGACATCTCGTTTACCTGCCAGTAGCGCATCTACTGCGCCTACTCCTAGCCTACTGGCCAACACTCTGTCAAAACAGCTTGGGGAACCTCCTCTTTGAATATGGCCTAAGACGGTAACTTTACACTCATACTCTTCTAGGTTTTCTTGTATATAAGATGCTAAACCAAAAATATTTTTTCCAATTTGGTCACCCTCAGAAACTACAACAATGCTACTAGACTTCCCTGATTTTTTACTTCTCTTTAAAGAAGCAAGCAATCGTTCTTTACCCATATTTAATTCTGGGATTAATATTTCTTCTGCACCAGCTCCAATTCCTGCATTTAAAGCTATATCTCCAGCATCACGACCCATTACCTCTACTAAAAAGAGTCTACTATGAGAGATTGCAGTATCTCTAATCTTATCAATAGCTTCTATAACTGTATTTAAAGCAGTGTCATAACCAATAGTATAATCTGTACCATTAATATCATTATCGATAGTACCAGGTAAGCCCACAATTGGAAAATCAAATTCTTTATTAAAAGTAATAGCACCTGTAAAAGTACCATCACCTCCAATAGTAACTAGAGCATCAATTCCTTGCTCCTTAAGATGACTATAAGCTTTCTCTCTTCCTAGTTTTGTTCTAAACTCTTCAGATCTTGCAGATTTTAGAAAAGTTCCTCCTCTATTAATGATGTTTTTTACAGAACGCGCATCTAAGGGAGTAAAATCACCTTCAATTAATCCTTCATATCCTCTAAAAACACCAATACAAATAACATTGTGATATACACAAGAGCGAACTACAGCTCTTATTGCAGCATTCATTCCTGGAGAATCACCTCCACTTGTAAGGACCGCTATTTTTTTTATTGAATTTTTCATAGGTATAAATATAGTGTCTTATTATGATATTCTATAAAAATGCAACATTTCTATCTAAATAGATAGAGATACTGATAGAGAAAAATAACACTAAAAAATTAGAAGTGTTATAATGTAAAATTAATGAGAAAAAAGCTTGTTCATTTTACATAAACAAGCCTTTTAGCAAAATTAAACTGAATTATACTCTTTATTTATTTCTTTATTACTTTTACTGTTTTGGATCCATTTTGAGTAGCAATGTTTGCCATATATAGTCCAGCAGTAAGGTTAGAGAAATCTACAACAAAATTTAATGTATCAGGAGTCTCATTAATTACTTGTTGTCCTAAAACATTAAAAATAGAAACAGAACTAATTACCTCTTGAGAATTAATTGTAAAAGTAGAAGTTACTGGATTTGGGTACGTTGAAATGCTTGTAGCATCAAAATCATTAGTTCCTAACACAGTATCTACAATAACAATACTACCAAGCTCATTTTCAGTTATTGGATTAGCGTTTAAACCTAATACTTGGTATCCATATTGGATAGTTGTATCTCCTGGCTCAACGTTTGTGTAAGTAATAGAAAAATCTTGACCTGCAACTAAGGGTGCAGTTTCTAATTTTAGTACAGAAAAATCTGCGTTAAATACTTTGATAAACGCAATTGCAACATAAGAAGGATCTAATGTGTACGAGGCAACACCACCCGTAAAAGTTAATTCACTACCAATAAGGTTTGTGTTGTTTTCAACAAAAGTATTTCCTTCAAATTGTTTGTTTCCAAGACCCGTTGCTGGATCAATCCAAAATGGATCTCCTGGGTTATCTCCGTAAGTATTAAAATTTGGTTTTAGTGTAACAGATCCTGCATCAGCGTCTACCACTGATTTAAGGTCTGCAACTCCCCATCCAGAACCAAAAACAAAGGCTCCACCATTTGCAATAGTTTCAAAAACATTTGCATATCCTAGGTACTCTGCACCTGCATCAGCAACAACTGTGTTTTGAGCGTTGGTCATAAAAGCAGTACTCAATAGTACTGAAAATAAAATGTACATTTTTTTCATAATAAATAATTTAAGTAAATAAAATTTTGATTGTGATTTATTAAATTTTCAAAAGAGAGCACAACCTACCTCCCTTATGAAAAATATTTTTCTATTTTTTTATAAAATTAATGTTTTGGGTATTTCCGTTAGAAAATAAAACATTTGCTATATAATTACCTGCTGCAAGACCAGACACGTTAATAGTGCTTGTGGTATTGTTAACAGAAACAGAAGTAACTCTTTGCCCTAAAAGATTTAGTATTTGAATCGTTGCTATTTCTTGTGATGCTTGTAAAACAACAACAGATGTTGCAGGGTTTGGATACATTTTGATATTAGCAAGTGTGTTTTCTGAAATTCCTAGTGGCTCTCCTAGTACTAGATTATCCCAATAGTAAATCTGATCTGCAGCATCTGTCATGTTAAAATTCATGAATATTGTTACAGATTGGTAAGTTAACTGACCCTCATCGGTAAAATCAAAACTTATGGTTTCCCAGGCGTTTGTTGTAGTGGTAACAGCTGCTCTTTCTGTATTTACTCCAGATGCATTTTCTAATTTAAGTAGCACTGGTATATTTGGTAGTGGTGACCATAAAGATAAAGTAAAAACTTTATCTGTTGTAATGTCTATATTATTTACTGGAAAATTAACACCTGCAAAAGCAGCACCCGCTGGTATAGTGTTTTGTACAACAGTGGCAGAGGTGTTTGCTCCTGAAGCATCTGGATTAGCAATTGCTAGAGAAGAAGAACCATTAAAATCTGAAAATGCTGGAGCTTGGCCACCTTCAAGAGTAATAGGAAGTCCTATTGGATTAGCTACAGGTACTCCAAAAGTAATATTATCAAAGTAAATAATATCATCTGCTGTTCTGTTGATAAAGTCTGGGAATATAATAATTTGGTCTAATCCTGTTGTTTCTCCAAGACCAATATACCCACTAAAATCAATGGTGATAAGTTCCCATTGGTTTATTAAAGTATTAGCCACTTTAATTTCTGCTTGAGCTCCTCCGGTGGGAGTTGCAAATTTAATACCTACGTCACTAATTTTGGTTTTATAAACCATAATATTAACTAGTGCATTTTCGCTTGTTAGGTCAAAGGTTCCTATGTTTCCTCCGTGTTGGCTTTCTAAACCAGCATAGGGAGCAGCTCCTGCATTAGTATCTCTTGCCGTGAACTTTGCTACCATTGCAGATTGATTGATACCAGAAGGATCTGGATTTGCAACAAATTCAAGGGGTGGGTTGTCTGCATTCTCAAATACATTCCATCCCCAATTTGCGCCTTGTCCTCCATCTTCAAAATCTATAGGTGCGTTTTGTGAAAAACCAACTAAGGTTATCAGTAAGATTAAAATTGTAGTTAGTGATTTCATAATTGTTACTTTAATTTAAAATTTACTTTATTTTCGGTTTGAGAATCTCCTGCTACATATACTTCAAAATCTCCTTTTTCTACAAGCCACTTTTGTTGATTATTAAAAAAACCAAGTTCTTGCTCTGTAAGTGTAAATATGATTTCTTTAGTTTGCCCAGGTGTTAAAACAACCTGCTCAAATCCTTTTAATTCTCTCATGGGCCTAATAACACTTGCATAGATATCTCTCAAGTATAGCTGAACAGTTTCTTTTCCTTCTCTTTTACCAGTGTTTGTTACTTTAACAGAAATAGCAACTTGTTTATTTTGACTGTAGGTATTAACTACCATTGGTTTTGAATAAGCAAAGGTGGTATAACTTAACCCAAAACCAAAAGGGTATTGAGGAGTGTTTTTTTGATCTATGTAATGTGTCCAAAACACTTCACCAGGATTCACTGGAGAGGGACGTCCTGTGTTTTTATAATTATAATACAAAGGAAGCTGTCCTACACTTCTTGGAAAAGTCATTGGAAGCTTACCACTTGGATTATAATCTCCGTATAAAACTTGAGCCAGTGCATTACCACTTTGGGAACCTAAATGCCATCCTTCTAAAATTGCTGGTATGTTTTGAGCAGCCCAAGGAATTGTTAAAGGCCTTCCATTACTTAATACTAAGACAATATTTTTGTTCACAGAAAATACAGCCTCTAATAGTTCTTGTTGAACACCCGGCAGGCCCAAGTAAGCTCTACTTCTACCCTCACCACTTTGCATTGCATGTTCACCAAGAGCCATAATCACAACATCAGATTTTTTGGCAAGTGTTATAGCCTCTTTAAAACCAGAGGTGTCTGTGGTGTTAATTGTAAGCTCTGAAACAAACCCCGTCTTTCCTATTACAACATCAGCTCCTTTAGCATACGAAATTGTATTTCCGCTGTAGGCCTCTAAACCTTCTAGTAAAGATACTGCCGAATTAATGTCTGCGGCTAGCCTCCAATTTCCAAGTGGGCTTGTTTTATCTGCAGCAAGTGCTCCAATAACA
>CBFHMO010000087.1:0-7030 GCA_965656925.1 Patiriisocius sp. | reverse complement strand
TATTAGTGAGGTTATAGAAAAAGTAACTCCCTTTTCACTGCAGCGGGATGTTTTGCTGCCAAAATTTGATATACCACAAGAGTTTATTGTTGAGAAAGACAAAGAAGATGGCGGTAAGAGAGGAGAAAACAATTTTTTAAAGCACCTTACTTTTTTGGGAGCCCAGAAACGTTATCCCTCTCTTACCGGGCAGAGTGATGCCCATAAAAAAGAAGCTGCCGCTATTACAGAGCGTATTAACTTTGAGTTGGATGTAATTCAAAACACAGGTTATCCTGGGTACTTTTTAATTACAGAAGATTTTATTAGAGAAGCAAGAAATATGGGTGTATCTGTAGGTCCTGGGCGTGGTTCTGCAGCAGGTTCTGTGGTTGCTTACTGCTTGTGGATTACAAATATAGACCCTATTAAGTACAATCTGCTTTTTGAGCGTTTTCTGAATCCTGATCGTGTGTCGATGCCCGATATTGATATTGATTTTGATGATGAAGGAAGAAGTAAGGTAATGGATTATGTCATAGAGAAATATGGTAGCAATCAAGTAGCGCAAATTATTACCTATGGTACTATGGCAGCAAAATCTGCCATTAGAGATACCGCACGCGTGCTTGATTTGCCGCTGAGTGATGCAGATCGTGTTGCCAAGTTAATACCAAACATGACCAAGCTTAACAAAATCTTTGGCTTGGATGAAAAAGCGCTTCGGGGTAAATTCAGGAGTGATGAGCTGCCCAAAGTGCAAGAACTTATTGCCCTGGCAGATGGTACAGATTTAACGTCTCAAACCATAGGGCAGGCAAAAATATTAGAGGGTTCAATACGCAATACCGGGATTCATGCCTGTGGTGTTATTATTACACCAAGTGATATTACCAATTTTGTGCCTGTTGCTCTGGCAAAGGATAGTGATTTATATGTTACCCAGTTTGATAACTCTGTGGTAGAAAACGCTGGTTTGTTGAAGATGGATTTTCTAGGCCTTAAAACCTTGACCCTTATCAAGGATACGGTAAAAATAGTAAAGCACAAACATGGTGTTACTCTAGATCCAGATACCTTCCCCCTTGATGATCAGAAAACCTATGAGCTGTTTCAAAGAGGAGAGACTGTAGGAATATTTCAATACGAATCTGCAGGGATGCAGAAGTACATGAAAGAATTGAAGCCAACTGTTTTTGGAGATCTTATTGCCATGAATGCACTTTACAGACCAGGACCTTTAGAGTATATCCCTAGCTTTATTAGACGTAAAAATGGAGAGGAAGCCATACAGTATGATCTTCCTGCTATGGAGGAGTATCTGGATGAAACCTATGGTATTACCGTATACCAGGAGCAAGTAATGTTACTGTCTCAAAAGCTTGCAGATTTCAGTAAAGGTGATGCAGATGTTTTGCGTAAGGCCATGGGTAAAAAGCAAAAAGCAGTTCTTGATAAAATGAAACCTCGTTTTATAAAAAATGCTGTTGCCAATGGTCACGATGCACAAAAACTAGAAAAAATATGGAAGGATTGGGAAGCCTTTGCTAGTTATGCTTTTAATAAAAGTCACTCTACTTGCTATGCCTGGATTGCCTATCAAACAGCCTATTTAAAGGCGCATTACCCTGCAGAATATATGGCAGCAGTTTTGAGTAATAACATGCGTGACATCAAGCAGGTCACTTTTTTTATGGAAGAGTGTAAGCGTATGGGGCTCGAAATTTTAGGGCCAGATGTAAATGAGAGTTTTTATAAATTCTCTGTAAATGATAGGGGCGCCGTTCGTTTTGGTATGGGTGCTATAAAAGGAGTAGGAGCTAACGCTGTTGCAACTATTGTGGAAAACAGAAAAGACGGAAATTACAAATCTATTTTTGATTTGGCTAAACGCATAGACCTAAGAGCGGCTAATAAAAAAGCCTTTGAAAATTTAGTGTTAGGGGGTGGTTTTGATAGCTTTAATAACCATCGTGCTCAATACATGCATGAAGATACAGACGGGATTACTTTTTATGAAAAAGTATTAAAGTATGCTGCCCGTTACCAAGAAACAGAAAATAGCAGCCAAGTGAGCTTGTTTGGAGAAGCAAGTGAAGTGCAAATACCAGAGCCAGAGGTACCTCCTTGTGAAGATTGGGGAACCATGAAAAAATTAAATTTTGAGAAAGAAGTGGTTGGGGTTTACATTAGCGGACACCCCCTTGATGATTTCCAAGTAGAGATGGATACCTTCACAAACTGCCGTGTGTCAGATTTTTATTCCCTAGAAAAACATATTGGTAAAGAGCTCACCTTTGGTGGAGTAGTCACAGACGTGCAGCACCGAGAAACAAAAGCAGGAAAAGGGTGGGCCATATTTACCGTTGCAGATTTTGGAGAAAGTTTTGATTTTAAAATATTTAATGAGGACTATCTAAAACTCAGGCATTTTTTGGTGCCTAATACCATTATACATGGTAAAATTTATATAAAAGAAGGCTGGATAAACAAAGACACTGGCAAACGCAGCGATCCAAGAATGCAATACAATAGCATGCAACTATTGCATAATGTGATGGAAAGCCAGGTAAAAAAAATAACCATACAATTACCCATTGAGGCCTTGCAGGATGACACCCTCTTATTTTTAAAAGAAATGGTAGCTACCCATAAAGGAGACAAGCAACTTTTCTTTACTATATATGAGGTTGAAAACAAAATAAAGCTCAACATGCCAAGTAGAACCTATAAGGTAGATATCAGTAATGAGTTTTTAAAAGGGCTTGAAGATCGGCAATTAAAGTATCGATTAAACTAAGTAAAAGTGTTCACGGGACTTATAAGTAAAACCAATTAAACCATTGTTGAAACTGATACTTTGACTCAGGGTTTTACTACAAAATTTAACTACTTTTGTGACTACATTATTAACGATATTTTCTCTGTAGAGAAATGTAAAAAGAATATAGCTATGGCATTAGAAATAACAGACGCAACATTTGAAGAAATAGTATTAAAAAGTGATAAGCCAGTATTGGTAGATTTTTGGGCTGCCTGGTGTGGACCTTGCCGTATGGTTGGACCTATCATTGACCAGGTGAGCAATGACTATGAAGGTAAAGCTGTGGTAGGTAAGATGGATGTTGATGCAAACCAAGAATTTGCTGCAAAATATGGAGTGCGTAACATTCCAACAGTATTGGTGTTTAACAACGGTGAACTTGTTGGACGTCAAGTAGGTGTTGCACAAAAAAGTGTATATGCAGAGGCCATAGACAGCCTTTTGTAATAAATAAAATAATATCAGTTAAAAGGCTTGGCGTTATGTCAAGCCTTTTCTATTTTTAAACAAATGCTAAGTACAGTTATTTTTTATAAAATTTCATAGCTATGTATTGTTGTATTAAGAAAAAATAAAGTGTTCAAGTGCAGTTGCGCACACCCAAAGACTATTAAATAACCGCCACTCTGCATGTATGGCATTAGTATAAATACAATATGAGTACTCAAAAGAAATCAAAAGTACAAGACACAATAGAAAGCCAACAACTAAATGATCGCACCATATTTTTATGGGGTGGGGTAGACGATAAAACGGCACGTCATGTAGTAGACCGTCTACTGTACCTAGACTCTTTAAATCATGATGAGATTAAATTCTATATAAATAGTCCAGGAGGGTACGTAACGAGTGGTTTTTCTATATACGATACGATCAAACAAATTAAATCTCCAGTGTCTACCATTTGTTCGGGATTGGCGGCAAGTATGGGGAGTTTACTTTTGAGTGTTGGAGAAAAAGGGCGCAGGTTCATACAACCACATGCGCGTGTTATGATACACCAACCTAGTGGAGGCGCTAGAGGGCAAGCAAGTGATATTGAGATAACGGCACAAGAAATTTTAAAAACCAAAGAGATTAGCGCTCAAATTTTGGCTGATAACTGCGGGCAGACCTATGATAAAATAATGAAGGATTTTCAGAGAGACCATTGGATGGATGCCTCAGAGAGCATGAGCTATGGGATTGTAGATGGAATTTTAGAATAATAGTTACTTATCCATATACCACCAAGTGAACTTAGAAAAGGAAATTAATGAAATAGTGGGGTTTAAAAACCTAGAACTGCTCGCTACCCAAGTGGTTGAGGGTTTTATTTCTGGGTTGCACAAATCTCCATTTCACGGATTTTCTGCAGAATTTGCAGAGCATAAAATTTATAATAATGGTGAAAGCACCAAACACATAGATTGGAAACTTTTTGCTAAAACAGACAAGCTTTATACAAAGCGCTACGAGGAAGAAACTAATTTGCGTTGCCATCTAATACTGGATAATAGTAGCTCGATGCATTACCCAGCTCTTGGGGAGATGCACATTGAAAGTCTCAATAAAATTGGCTTTGCCTCTCTAGCGAGCGCTGCTATTATGAATTTAATGAAACGCCAGCGTGATTCTGTGGGTATGAGTATCTACAGTGATCACTATGAGTTTTACAGCAACGAAAAAGCAAGTGAGCGTCATCATCAAATGTTATTACAACAACTCAATAAAGCCCTTGGGAGTAAAAGCAGTGGTGTACAAACAAAAACCTATGCCCATTTACATTTAATTGCCGAAAAATTAAAGCGCAGAAGTTTGGTCTTTTTGTTTACAGACATGTTTCAAAGCGATAAAGAGCAGCACGAGCTTTTTGAGGCCTTACAACATTTAAAATACAATAAACACGAAGTCGTTTTGTTTCATACCTATGATAAAGAAAAAGAACTTCTTTTTGATTTTAATAACCGACCAAAAAAGTTTGTTGATATGGAGACCTCAGAACACATTAATCTCTATCCAGATAATGTGAAACAAACTTATGAAACCGCTGTGCAATCCTACTTTGATACCCTGGCTCTAAAATGCGGACATTATAGGATTAAGTATGTTCCTGTAGATATAAATGAACCCTTTAATACCATTCTCACCACTTATTTGGTGGAGCGCGCAAGGTTTGGATGATGTATTTTGTGAGACAACTGCGGTATACCATAGCATTACAAAAAAAAACAGAAATATTTAAAATAAATGTTTGCAGTTATCATTGGTAGTTTTATATTTGCACTCGCTTCTAGCAATAGAAGTTACAGACAAGCTTTTAAAGTCTTTAAAATAGTAGCACGGTCTGGTAGTTCAGTTGGTTAGAATACCTGCCTGTCACGCAGGGGGTCGCGAGTTCGAGTCTCGTCCAGACCGCAATAAAATGTTGTGTTGAGTCCTTTAAATAGGGCTTGTGGTTTATTAATAGACCGATGAGAAGCTTATCCAAATGGATGGGCTTTTTTTGTTTAACAATTTGTCGTAAATTAGAAACAAAAACTACAAATGAGCACATCAAAAAATCCTATCCCAGAGCCATACAATATTAAAACTCCTATACATTCAGATAAATACCTTGTAAACGGTGTTCTTAAACAATGGACCGGTGAAAAAGCTGAGGTATACTCAAATATTTATTACAAAGATGGAGTGCCAACATTGTTGGGTTCAGTTCCTGATATGGATACAGAGGCTGCCAACGAGGCTATAAACTCTGCAGTTGCAGCTTTTGATAAAGGGAAAGGTGATTGGCCAACCATGAAAGTAAAGGATAGAATTGCTTGCATGATGACTTTTGTCGAAAAGATGCGTCCACATCGGGAAGAGGTAGTTAGGCTATTAATGTGGGAAATTGGAAAAACTAAAAATGATGCCTATAAAGAATTTGACAGAACAATAGATTATATCTTAGATACTATTGAGGCTTATAAAAAGCTGGACAGGAAGAGCGCAAAGTTTGATAATGAAAGTGGAATATTTGCTCACATTAGAAGGAGCCCTCTTGGTGTTGTACTTTGTCTAGGGCCCTATAACTATCCATTAAATGAAACATTTTGTCTGCTTATTCCAGCTTTAATTATGGGTAATACAACCATATTTAAACCAGCCAAGCTTGGGGTGTTATTAATTACACCATTACTAAAAGCATTTCAAGAAAGCTTTCCGCCAGGGGTAGTAAACATTGTTTTTGGTCGTGGCCGCAAAATTGCAGCTCCCATAATGCAAACAGGCTTTGTAGATGTACTTGCTTTAATAGGCCATAGCACATCTGCAGTAGCGCTTCAAGATGAGCATCCATTTAAAAACAGATTGAGATTAATTTTAGGTCTTGAGGCAAATAATCCAGCGATTATTCTTCCAGACACAGACCTTGATCTTGTGGTGCGAGAGTGTATTGCAGGCACACTTTCTTATAACGGGCAGCGGTGTACTGCATTAAAAGTGCTATTTGTTCATACAGATATAGTAGCAGCGTTTAATAAGCGGTATGCAGAGGCTGTAGACGCATTAAAATTTGGATTACCATGGGAGGACGGGGTTTTTCTTACGCCACTTCCAGAAAAAAACAAACCAGCATATATTGATGGATTAATTAAAGATGCTGTCTCAAAAGGAGCTAAGATTTTAAACAAACGTGGGGGTGAACTTAGTGAAAATTATTGCTATCCAGCTGTATTATATCCTGTTTCAACAGACATGAAAGTCTTTCAAGAAGAACAATTTGGTCCAGTAACTCCAATTGTTTCATTTAAAAACATTCAAGAGCCTTTAGATGATATGGCAGATTCTAATTACGGGCAACAAGTAAGTGTTTTTGGTAGTGAAGTAAAAACTTTGGCTCCTTTAATTGATACTTTGGTGAATTTAGTATGTAGAGTAAACTTAAATAGTGCTGCACAAAGAGGACCAGATGTATATCCTTTTACAGGAAGAAAAGATTCTGCAGTTTCTACATTAAGTGTACATGATGCATTGCGTTCTTTTTCTATTAGAACTTTTGTTGCGTCTAAAGATACACCGTATAATAATGCTATTTTAGAAGAGTTATTAGATAAAAAAGCGTCTAATTTTATCAATACAGATTATCTATTGTAAGAAAATTAGAAGTATTATAGATTTAAAAACCTCCAGAAATGGAGGTTTTTTGTTTTTAGAGCATGGGTGTCTGTAAGTTAATTTAGAAACACTCCATGTTATTATCTAAAC
>CBFHMO010000086.1:0-7077 GCA_965656925.1 Patiriisocius sp. | reverse complement strand
GATACCCACAATGTTTTAAGGTCTAAAATTATCAGGTCCTTATTATGGCTACAGGCACTAAAAACGGCAAGCATAAATAAAGCAAGGGGCGAGAAAAAACAACTTACAAATGCCAAAGGCGGCAAGCTACAAGCTCTTAAAAAAACCCATGAGCGGTATGCAGATGTTTTTGCCAAACTTGGATTTCCTATAAATTTAACTGAACATCAATTTCCTGCAAGAAAAGTACTCTCTGCAAAGACACTAAAACTTATAGGCCTTAGCTCTAAAAAGTTTATTGGTGTGGCTCCTTTTGCAGCCCACAAAGGCAAAGCATACCCGCCTGATCTAATGAAACAGGTGATAGCGCAATTAAGTAGCTCTGGAAATTATGCAATTTTTTTATTTGGAGGTGGCGCTACAGAAATAGCACAACTAGACAAGCTCTCTGAGGGTTTTGAAGGGGTTACAAACATGGCGGGAAAACTTTCCTTTACCCAAGAACTGGAGCTTATATCAAACCTTGATGTGATGCTTGCCATGGATAGTGGTAATGGTCATCTTGCTGCTTTATATGATATTCCTGTACTTACCATTTGGGGCGTTACGCATCCTGCTTTGGGGTTTGCTCCTTTTAACCAAGAGGCAAAAAATCAACTCCTCGCAGATAGAACAAAATATCCTTTAGTACCAACCTCTGTGTACGGCAATAGTTATCCTGATGGATATGAGAAGGCCATAGAAACGATTTCTCCTGGCGCTGTTGTTGAAAAGGTATTGTCTTTATTACAATAAGAATTCTCTAGATATCATCATAATCCAACACCACTGTTGGGGTAACAGGATGTGCTTGACAGGTAAGTACAAGTCCTTCTGCTACCTCACTATCTGTTAAGATTTGGTTTTGACGCATTTCGGCTTTTCCCTGAATAACTCTACCAATACAAGAGCTGCAAATACCTCCTTGACAAGAGTAAGGGGCATCCAGTTGTTTTTCTAGTGCCGCCTCTAGAATTGTTTTATTTTGAGGCATTGTAAATTGCTCTGTAACCTGATCAACAATAATAGAAATAGACGTTGTGCCATCCTTTACTATCTCTGGGGCTGCTGCAAGAGTTGTGGTAAATAGTTCGAAATGAATGTGCTGTTTAGAAACTCCAGAGGCTACAAGTGTGTTTGAAACCTCATCAATCATGGCCTCTGGGCCGCATACATAAAAGTTTTTAAAAGAAGTTTGTTTGTACTTATTGGTTAGGTAATAGCTTACAACATTTTTATCAATGCGACCGCGAGCTGCATTGGTTTCTTGAGAGCGGCTATAGATGTATTCTACGAAAAATCGCTCTGGAAACTGAGCCTTTAACTGCTCTATAGTTTCATAAAACATAGCCTGCTGCTTTGTTTGATTTCCGTAGACCAGTAAAAAGGTGCTGTTAGCCTCTTGCTCTAGTGCTGTTTGAGCAATGGATAGAATTGGGGTAATGCCACTTCCTGCTGCAAAAGCTGCAATATGATGTGCCTGTTGAGAGTTGAGGTTAAGGGTAAATTTTCCTTGGGGAGGCATTACCTGCAAAACATCGCCCACTTCCAATTGATCATTGGCATAGACAGAAAAAGTACCATTAGCTACTTTTTTAATACCTACTGTAAGCACGCCACTAGACGGGGAGCTACAAATAGAATAGGCGCGCCTTACCTGATCGCCGTTTATAGTGTGGTTTAAAGTAATATATTGTCCTGCCGAGAAACTAAAAATAGTTTTAAGCGCTTGAGGAACTTCAAAAGTAACAGCTACAGCGGTAGGCGTTTCTTGTTTTATTTCTGATATTTTTAAGGCATGAAAATCGCTCATAATAATTCAATTTTTTACAAAAGTAATCAAGTCTGTAACCTAAAGTGACTTAATTTTGTGTTAAATAACCTCCTGTGGTGTTTCCAAGGCTAAGGGTAAATATTTCTTGCGGTACTTGATAATTAAAGCAACTGCTCGCCACCCTACCCATACAATTATTGCTCCCCAAATACCTATAAGGCCCCATCCCATATAGTTTGAAAGTAACAGCATAGGAATAAAGCCTAAAAAAGTAGACCCCAACAATACATTTCTTAGATAGGCCATTTCACCCAGGCCTTTAAAAATTGCATCAAGGGTAAATGCTATGGCGTTAAAGGGCAAGCAAATTAATACCATAAAAAACATGCCTGTAAATATACTAAGTACCAAAGGATCTTTATTGAAAATGAGCCCCACATAATTATAACAAAACACCCCAGCCAAAATTAAAACTATGGCTACAAGGGTATTATATAGCGTTACTCTTTGAGTTACTTTCCAGAGAGAGAGGTAGTTTTTTGCTCCAAGAAGCCTGCCTCCAAGAATATTTCCGGCAGCGCCATACCCATCAAGAAAAAAAGCCGTAAACAACCAGATATTCATTGCAATGGTGTGAACTGCAACATACTCTTTGCCAAGTCCTGCAGCCTCTCTTGTGGAAAGTATAAGGGCAATATTTAACGCAATAGAGCGTAAAAATAAATTGGCGCACATACTAACAAGACGCTTAATTTGAGGATGCAATGGAAACTCTAGGGCTAAAGACACCTGGGTTTTTTTTAATACCAATACTAAAGATAATAGTGCCATTACACCTTGGGCCACTAAACTTGCCCAAGCAGCTCCAACAACACCCATAGGAACAATAAAACCGTCTAGGCCATATACAAGTAAAAAATCAAGTCCAATATTTACACCTGCTCCAATGGCTGCGATTATCATGGGCCAAAAAGTGTTTTGCAGCCCTCTAAAGAGTCCAAAAACAGCGAAGGTGAAGAGCGTCAAAGGGAAGCCCCAAACCCTAATGTTGTAATAGGCTATACTTAGGTCTAAAATCACACCCTTTGCGTTGAGGAGTGTGAAAATTTCTTCCACAAAAAAATAGGTAGAACCCAGCACTATAAGACTCAATAAAATATTAAAAAAAATGGCCTGGGCCGGGAAACTCCTTAAATCTGAAAGGGTTCCTGCGCCTACATTTTGGGATACAATAGCGCTTATAGCGCTTCTGGTTTGAGCTAAAATCCAGATAAGCGCAGATAAAAACACGCCAACAATACCAACGGCTGCCAAAGACTCTGTTCCAAACTCAGGAATATTGCCAACCACGGCAGCATCTGTACTAGATAGTATCGGCTCTGCTATGCCTGCAATTATGGCGGGTATGGCTAGTTGCTGTATGCGCTTAAAAGAAATATCAATCATGATAAGGGTAAAAGTACACTATAAAACAAGTTCATAACAATAAAAAGGATGCTGACTTTGATTGGGGAAATAAATATTACCAAGGCGTTGATAGCCTCTATTTTTATAGAATTGCTGGTTGCGTTTGTTCTCACTAAAGGTGTCTAATCTTACAGATACTGCCGCATTTGATTTTGCAAACGATTCGGCAAAATCCATGAGTTTTCTTGCGTAGCCTTGTTTTTGAAATACTGGAGACACCGCCAGTCTATGGATATAGTAGTGTTTTGTGTCTTGAGTGAGCCAAGAAACAGCATCGTACTCACTATCTTTAATACTGGATATTGTTATACAGCCCACTAGGGTGTCTTTGATGTATAAAACATACAGCTCTCCCCTATTAAAGTCTTTGTCAAAAGCCTTTGTATTGGGGTAATGTTGGTTCCATTGAAAGATGTTTTCACTGATCATGTGGGCGGCACACAACTTAGTGATAGCAATAAGTTGAACAATTTCTGATGCTTTAGCTTTTCTAATCATATTTATAACGTAATTTTGTTCCCATTTTTTAAATATACCTAATTCTATGAAAAATATATTAGTCCCTATTGGATCCAATGATAATGCTGCAGGTAATTTACAATATGCAATAGATCTTGCCTACCATTGGGATGCCTATGTGTACGTTTTTTCTGCCTTTAGAGAACTCTCTAAAGTTGGAGGTCTTGCCAAGGTAAATGCTATTATCAAGGAAGATTGTGAAAACAGGCTTCAAGAGGTGTTGGCTAAAGTAGATAAAAAAGGAGTTACCGTGATAGACCACCCTATAAAAGGAAGTGTGTTGGAAACCGTTATACGCTTTAACAAATATGTCTCTGTAGACCTTATGGTACTCTCCCCAAGATCAAATAGCATTAGAGAAGAAGTATATCTAGGCAAAACCACGGGTAACTTGATTAAAAACACCAATATTCCGGCACTTATTGTGCCAGAGGGTGATGTGTTTAAAGGTCCTGAAACGATTTTAATGGCTTTTAAAGACGGAAATTTTAAACATAAAAGCACCTTAGAGCCGTTAAAAAAATTCATGATTCACTTCGGGTCTGAAATAAAATTATTACATGTTACTACCCCAGAGAGCGCTCCAGAGATGGAGCGAGTGAGTAATAAGCTTAAAAAGTTACAAACCTCTTACACCAAAAGCGAAAATGCTACTACGTTTCAAGGAGTCTTAGAGCATTTCCAGAGTCATAACCCAGATATGGTTTGTGTTGTAAGGCGCAAGCGAGGCTTCTTTAAAAAACTATGGGGTAAAAATGTAGTGCTTAAAAAGGAGTTCCACACCTCTAAACCTGTACTTGTACTTTCTGCCCAGCAGTAGAGATAAAATGTGTGGTTTTATTAGATTAATTGTACTTTTGCACTCTTAAAAATATTAAATGAAAAACATTCTTGTTCCTATTGGATCTATTGAAAACGGCATTAACAATCTTAGGTATGCAACTAGTTTTGCTGCCATGACCAATGCTCGCATTTATGTAACTTGTATTAAAACACTCACTACAGAGCTTATCTTAAAAGAGGTGTTAGATAATGTGAGCACTAAAGATGTTCAAGTGGTGTCAAAAACAATAAGTGGTGATATTTTTGAGGGAGTTTCACAGCTATCAAAGAGTCTTAAAATAGATTTAATTGTATTGTCTCCTCAAAGTGTTGAGATTAAAGATGAGGTGTATTTAGGAAAAGTAACTACAAAAATAATACGCCAAACAGATATTCCTTTACTTATTGTACCGCCAAACTATCTTTTTAGAAAAATAGATACCATCCTCTTTGCTTTTAAAAATTCTAAGATAGAAACAACACGCGCCTCACAGACATTAAAGGCACTTCTTGACATGTTTCATGCCAAGCTAGATTTGTTACAAGTAGTTACTCCAGATACCTCGGGCAATGATCTCCAGATAAAGCCAGAGTTAACCGCTTTGATGAGTAGAGAGGTAACCTCAGAGAACGCAACGGTTTTTCAAGGTATTGTAGAGCATTTTAATAGTTTAAATCCAGAAATGTTGTGCGTTTTGAGAAGAAAAGACACTGGAGGGTTCTTTAAAAAATTACTGCGCCAAAGCGAGGTTATTTTAAAAGAACAATTTTTTACCACAAAGCCACTGCTTATATTAAAAGAGCAGGAGTAAAAACAGTAAAAAAGGGGGGATTAGCTCAGTTGGCTAGAGCATTTGGCTGGCAGTCAAAGGGTCATCGGTTCGAATCCGATATTCTCCACTTAAAAGCAACATCTTGTCGGTGTTGCTTTTTTTTATGAACTACGAGACCTTGCAAGTTGCGTAAATAAAACTGATCAAATAGGATTTTGTGTTATAAAAACAGAGTCAATAAATGGCAAGAATCATTAAGACATGCTATTGGTGGAGTTTACCTTACTTGCTTGTAATTTTTTTTTCAGAACAAAAGTTCTTATCAATAACCAAAGCGTTACCAGGGGATGTATGATGACAAATATCCATATGTTGGCTTCTTCATATGTTATGCCTGTCTCACTTGCTATCCATCTTAATATATCAACGCATATCTGAAACAACTCCTGCATACTATTTTGTTTTAAACAAATATAACCAAAAGGATAAAGTGGAATAATACAACATTGATACAGAAAAAACCCTCACATTTCTGCAAGGGTTTGATAGTAGAGTTTACTGTTTTGTAAATGTTAAAACATCATCATTATCGGTTATGGATAACTGAGTTCCAAATTCTATCAATATCCCCGCTAGGACCTCTCCAGATTCTGTAGTTAATACAAACTGGCTTGAACCCTCTGGAAAATTTGTATAGGTAAAATTATCTGTATCACTCACAAAACAAGGTACAGAATTGCCCTTTTGATCTTCATTAAAATGAAAATATGCCGTCCCAGAACTTGCAGTTGCGATGATGTAATTTTCATTTGCACAAGTTGCGATTATATCTACAGGACCCCCTGCATTAACAATAGATGTTAAATTCCAGGTTCCTTGCAAAGACAGAGTGTTTTCATTGTCTGAACAGGGTAAAAAAGCAATAATTTCACGATATATATCTCTCTCAAAATCTACAAGTACATTAGAGCAATCAATATACTGGGTAAGAGCATCTTTGTATGCTAGACAGTTTTCAACACTTGAATTTGCAGTATACCGCACCTCTGCCTCTAATAAATTAGCGGTTAATGTAAGTTCTCCAGGGCACCCGTTCTCATCGGTCTCACAAGAGATAATCATTAGGGCTATAATTGTAAAAAAAAAGGTTCTCATAATGCTTAGTTTTTATGGAAATTTAAAAAATAATATTAAAGGCACCCATTATAAAGCGCTTAAAAACAAAACTGTTTTTGTTACAACATCAGTAAGCGCCTTTGGCATACTAGTCTGGGAGTAGGGATGTTTCCCATTAAATACATGGTTTGCTCTCGGGGCTATAAAAAGCTCACTAGTATTACTCCAGTTATGCAAATTTTGTGCCTCTTGCAAGAGCACTGTAGCGTCCTTCTCTCCATGGATAATTAGCAAAGGTTTTTGTAGCTCTTGCGCCGCTCTTTGAATAGTGAGACGCTTTTTATTTTCTATAAAATTGGTGTAAAACTGCCAGTAGTGAGGCATTTGCTGTTTTGTTCTGGCGTTTTGCACATAATACACCCCTTGTTTTTTAAATGCTAAAAATCCTGGCGTATTTTCTTGAAAACGTACTTTATAATCACTCACCCCTGCCCAGGTAACAACCTTATTTACTCTTGAGTCTTCTTGGGCTTTAACAAGCACAATACCCCCACCTCTGCTGTGGCCAATTAGATTTATTTTTGAGAT
>CBFHMO010000085.1:0-7120 GCA_965656925.1 Patiriisocius sp. | reverse complement strand
CTATGAAGAGCTTCGTATTGAGGTTAGTCATGTATTAGAGGATGATAATTTTGTAACCATTAGATACAAGTACTACATAAAAACCATCGAAAACCCTGACGAAGAACTTGGTATTGCTCATTTTATTGCCATCTGGGAAATCAAAGACGGTAAGCTATACAGAGGGCATCAAATTAGTCAGCCCGTTATGAGCATTGATGATTCTAACGGTACATACAACAAAGTAAAAGTATAAACTTTGCTTCTTACCCAAAACAAAAATAGTACCTTTGCAAAGCAATAGTATTGGTTGTTTTTTAACTGAAATTTTAACCCAATCACAGCTTTGTTTCAAGAAATAAATTAACATAGACAAAATATATTCATGAGTGTTTTAGTAAATAAAGATTCAAAAATTATAGTACAAGGATTTACCGGTAGTGAGGGTACTTTTCACGCTGGTCAAATGATTGAATATGGTACCAATGTAGTTGGTGGAGTAACTCCTGGTAAAGGAGGGCAAAGTCATCTAGATAGACCTGTTTTTAATACCGTGGCAGAAGCTGTTTCAGAAGTAGCAGCAGACACTACAATTATATTTGTACCCCCTGCATTTGCCGCTGATGCAATAATGGAAGCTGCAGACGCTGGTATCAAAGTTATAATTACCATCACCGAGGGAATACCAGTTGCCGATATGATTAAAACGGCAAACTATATTAAAGATAGAGACTGTAGACTAATAGGTCCTAACTGTCCAGGTGTGATTACTCCAGGTGAGGCAAAGGTTGGTATTATGCCAGGTTTTGTATTTAAAAAAGGAAACGTAGGTATTGTTTCAAAATCTGGAACTCTTACCTATGAAGCTGCAGATCAAGTGGTAAAACAGGGCTTAGGTATTACAACTGCCATCGGGATTGGTGGTGATCCAATTATAGGAACAACTACCCAACAAGCGGTAGAGATGCTAATTAATGATCCAGAAACTCATGCAGTTGTTATGATTGGAGAAATTGGAGGTCAACTTGAGGCAGATGCTGCCCATTGGTATAAAGCAAGTGGTAGTAAAAAACCAGTAATTGGTTTTATTGCCGGAGAAACTGCTCCAGCGGGAAGAACAATGGGACATGCAGGTGCCATTGTAGGTGGAAGTGATGATACTGCGCAGGCCAAAAAGAAAATTATGCGCTCTTGTGGTATTCATGTTGTTGAATCACCAGCAGAGATAGGAAAAAAAGTTGCTGAAGTACTAGGATAAGTTCTTTAGTAAACCATATATAACGTTTGGGTTTTTAATAAACCCAAACGTTTTTTTTATGATAAGTAATGACAACACTACTAAGACCATCTGGTTTAAAGAGGGCGTAATTTATTTAGATTATATTTTTTAGTGTTTAAAACCTAGTTTATAAGAATTTGAATGGGTTTATATTTCCTTTTGGATATTGTTATTATTATATTTATCACTTGAGAACAAATTATAGATTATTTAAAATAAACGTATGAAGCTTTTAGAAGGAAAAACAGCCATCATTACTGGTGGAAGCAGAGGTATTGGAAAAGGAATAGTTGAAGTATTTGCAAAGCATGGCGCTAACGTAGCCTTTACCTACAATTCGTCTGCAGCACCTGCAGAGGCCCTAGCGCAGCAGATTACTGCCATGGGAGTAAAAGCAAAAGCCTACAAGAGCAATGCTGCTAGTTTTGAGCAGTCACATGATTTAGTGAAGGCAGTACTAGAAGACTTTGGTGGGATTGATATTTTGATTAACAACGCAGGAATTACAAAAGATAACCTACTGATGCGTATGGGCGAAGATGATTTTGACCAAGTAATTGAAGTTAATTTAAAATCTGTTTTTAACATGACTAAAGCGGTACAACGCACCATGCTAAAGCAAAGAAAAGGATCCATTATTAATATGAGTTCTATTGTAGGAGTAAAGGGGAATGCTGGCCAAACAAATTATGCTGCATCTAAGGCAGGTATTATTGGTTTTTCTAAGTCTGTAGCACTAGAACTGGGATCCCGAGATATACGCAGTAATGTAATTGCCCCTGGGTTTATTGAAACAGAGATGACTGGTAAACTTGATGAGCAAACCGTACAATCATGGCGTGATGCGATACCACTTAAAAGAGGTGGTTCTCCACAGGATATTGCAAATGCTTGTGTTTTTCTAGCCAGTGATCTTTCTAGTTACGTTACAGGACAAGTTATTAATGTAGATGGAGGTATGCTTACCTAATGTATTTTTATTGAAATGTGTGTTTTTACACTAGGTACACTGTTATACCCTTAATTGCCTCAAGTTTGAATCTAGAAACTATTCTTTATATTGTAATTTCAGCAATTATTTCTTTAATAGTTACTGTCTTTATCTATGGGTATAAAACCAAGTATAGTACTAAATTAACCTGGATATTTGGACTCTTACGTTTTACGACGCTCTTTAGTATATTGGTGTTATTAATTAACCCAAGCTTTGAAAGTCAAACCTATAGTATAGAAAAACCAAAACTTCCAGTTCTGGTTGATAATTCATACTCTATTGCCTCTTTAGGCCAAACTCAACAGGCCAGTAGTGTGCTTGAAATATTAAAACAAAGCAAGGTTTTAAACAATAAGTTTGATGTCTCTTACTTTAAATTTGGCACAGATTTCCAAGCATTAGACTCCCTTAGTTTTGATAAAAAAAACACAAACATATCTAGCGCTTTAACCTCTGTTGAAGAATTATTTGATTCGCAAATCGCTCCCATTATTTTAGTTACAGATGGTAATCAAACCTTTGGTGCAGATTACCAATATATTGATTCAAAACTACGTCATGGTGTATATCCGGTAATTCTTGGAGACTCAATCAAGTACCAAGATCTTAAAATTCAAAGCCTTACTAGTAATCGGTATTCATTTTTAAAAAACAAATTTCCAGTAGAGGCAGTTTTGGTCTATAGTGGCACAAATGCTATCACTTCTGATTTTGTGGTAACTAAAAAGGGACGGGTGGTGTACCGTAAAACAATTTCTTTTTCTCGAACAAACAACACACATATTGTTTCTTTTTCTCTTCCTGCTCAAAAAGTTGGATTCCAAGACTATACAGCTAGTATAGAGGCTTTAGAGCAAGAAAAAAACAAAGTAAATAATACCAAGCGTTTTGCCGTTGATGTTATCGATCAAACAACTAATGTGCTAATTGTAAGCGCTATACTACACCCAGATGTAGGAATGTTAAAAAAAGCGATTACAACAAACCAGCAGCGTAGTGTTACCTTTATTAAGCCTCAAGATGCCGCCGCTGTTCTAAACGACTATCAATTAGTTATTTTATACCAACCAAATAGCGAATTTTCCTCTGTTTACAAGCAGCTTCAAAAACTTAAAAAAAACACCTTTGTTTTTACAGGGGTACAAACAGACTGGAGTTTTGTAAATAGCGTACAAAGTTATTACAACAAAGAAGTAGTCAATCAAAATGAGCGAGTAACTGCTAGTTTAAATAAGGGCTATGGCGCCTTTGGGATTTCTCCTATTGGTTTTTCAGATTTCCCGCCCTTGCAAACCAAATTTGGGTCACTTTACATTAATACACCTAATCAAACCATTTTAGAGCAATATGTGGATGGCATTGCTAATGAAAGCCCTATGCTTGTTACAATAGAAGTAGATGATACTAGACATGCTATCTGGGATGGAGAAGATCTATGGAAATGGAGGGCTCAATCTTACCGGGACACCAAAAGTTTTGAAGATTTTGATTCTTTTATAGGGAAATTAGTACAATACCTTGGATCTAATAAAAGGCGCAGTAGGCTAGAGGTAAGTAGCACCTCTTTTTATTATAACAACACCCCCATTAACATTAGTGCGCAGTATTTTGACAAAAGTTTTGTTTTTGATCCTTCAGCTGAGCTAGCAATCACTGTTGTTAATACTAAAACTAAAAAATCTACGGTGTATCCTTTACTGTTGAAAAACAATTTTTACCAGGTGGGGTTAAATACCTTAGAGCCTGGTACCTATAGTTATACTATTTCTGTTAGAGATCAACAAATAGCTAGAAGCGGAAATTTTACGATTTTAGAGTTTAACATTGAGCAGCAGTTTTTAAACGCAAATAGTAAATCTCTGGAGCGTTTGGCATTAAAAACAAATGGTGCTGCATATTATCCAGAGCAGTTGGGTGAGTTAATAAATCAATTAATTACAAATCAAAGCTATGTTTCTATTGAAAAAAGCCAGCAAAAAGCAGTACCTTTAATTTTTATTAAATGGCTCTTGGGGCTTATTGCTTTATGCCTTTCAATAGAATGGTTTATCAGAAAATTTAACGGACTAATATAAAAATTAAAATTCATGGAAAAATTACCAAAAATTGGCCTGCCAATTATTATCATTATCGTACTTGCTTTAGTACTTATAACAAAATCTGCCATTACTATAGACTCTGGTGAAGCTGGGGTGTTGTATAAAACTTTTGACAATGGTGTTGTTGTGGATGAGCCACCACTAAGTGAAGGTTTTCATTTTATTGCCCCTTGGAATAAAGTATTTGTATACGAGGTTAGACAACAAGAACTTTTCGAGAAAATGAAGGTTTTATCTTCAAACGGATTAGAAATACAAATTGATGCTTCTGCTTGGTATGAGCCAGTTTATAGTGAGCTTGGTAATCTTCACCAATCTTTAGGAAAAAATTACCTAGGTAGAGTGATTCAACCAGCTATTCGCTCTGCAGCGCGTAGTGTAGTAGGGCGTTATACTCCAGAGCAATTATACTCAAGTAAGCGTGATGCAATACAAGATGAAATTTTTGCAGAAACAAAAACAATTCTAGAAAAGCAGTATGTACAATTAAATGAAGTCTTGGTTCGTGATGTAACACTTCCAAATACCATCAAAGAGGCCATTGAACGTAAATTGCGTCAAGAGCAAGAATCTTTAGAATATGAGTTTAGGTTAGTGACAGCTTTAAAAGAGGCAGAGAAAGTAACTATTGAGGCAAAAGGTAAAGCAGACGCTAACCGTATTTTAAGTGCTTCTCTAACAGACAAAATTCTTCAAGATAAAGGGATTGATGCTACACTTAAATTAAGCGAATCTCCAAACACCAAAGTAATCGTTATAGGTGGAGGTGAAGGTGGATTACCCTTAATTTTAGGGAATAATTAATACCCTTAATTAAAAATTTTAAAAACCGTCTTTATTTAAATTAAAGACGGTTTTTGTATGTACTATATTAAGGATTGGTTTTGAGAGTGTTTTTAATCAAAAATATTAATAGCCTATTGTTGAAATAAATCCATTAAATAACACTAATTTCGCACGCTGAAACATTCAGCTTCTATAAGCTGCTGCTATTTCAGTAAATAAGCTAATAATTAACACCTTAGGTGTTTAGCCCTTTGAGTATGAAAATTAAAAATATTGCAATTATTGCACACGTTGATCACGGTAAGACAACCTTGGTAGATAAAATTATGCATCACTGTAGCCTATTTCGTGAAAACGAAAATACAGGAGATTTGATTCTAGATAATAATGATTTAGAGCGTGAACGTGGTATCACCATTACTTCAAAAAATGTTTCTGTAGTATACAAAGACACAAAGATTAATATAATTGACACCCCTGGTCACGCCGATTTTGGTGGTGAGGTAGAACGTGTGTTAAATATGGCAGATGGTGTTTGTTTACTTGTAGATGCCTTTGAAGGGCCTATGCCACAAACACGTTTTGTATTGCAAAAAGCATTAGATCTTGGCCTAAAGCCTTGCGTTGTGGTTAATAAAGTAGATAAAGAAAATTGTACACCAGAAGAGGTGCATGAAAAAGTGTTTGACTTAATGTTTGAGTTGGGTGCAGAAGAGTGGCAGTTAGACTTCCCAACAGTATATGGTTCTGCGAAGAACAACTGGATGAGTGATGACTGGCAAAATGTAACAGATTCTATAGAGCCATTACTGGATATGGTATTGGAGCACGTACCTTCTTTTGAGGTTAAACAAGGAAGCCTGCAGATGTTAATTACATCACTAGATTTCTCTTCTTTTACAGGTCGTATTGCTATTGGCCGTCTGCAAAGAGGTACTTTGAAGGCAGGTATGCAAGTTGCTTTAGTTAAAAGAGACGGTAGTATCAAAAAAACAAAAATTAAGGAATTACATACTTTTGAAGGTCTAGGTCGTAAAAAAGTAGAAGAAGTACAAGCAGGAGATATTTGTGCCCTTGTTGGTTTAGAAGGATTTGAAATTGGTGATACTGTTGCTGATCTTGAAAATCCAGAAGCAATGAAGACCATTGCAATAGATGAGCCAACGATGAGTATGTTGTTTACTATTAACGATTCTCCTTTCTTCGGAAAAGACGGAAAATATGTAACCTCAAGACATATTAAAGAGAGACTTGAAAAAGAATTAGAAAAGAATTTAGCGCTGCGCATGGAACCAACAGGTAGTGCAGATAAGTTTTTAGTTTTTGGTCGTGGTGTATTGCACCTTTCTGTACTAATTGAAACCATGCGTCGTGAGGGGTATGAGTTACAGATAGGACAACCACAAGTAATTATAAAAGAAATTGACGGGAAAAAATGTGAGCCAATTGAAGCGTTAACTATTGACTTGCCAGAGACGGTAAGTGGTACTGCAGTAAATATGGTATCGCTTCGTAAAGGAGAAATGGTTTCTATGGAAGCTAAGGGAGACAGAATGATTTGTGAATTTTTAATCCCATCTCGTGGAATTATTGGACTTCGTAATCAACTTCTTACAGCTACAGCAGGTGAGGCAATTATGACACACCGCTTTTTAGAATACCAACCCTTAAAAGGGGGTATTCCAGAACGTCAAAATGGATCTTTAGTATCTATGGAAAACGGAAGTGCCATTCCTTATTCTATTGATAAGCTGCAGGATAGAGGACGTTTCTTTGTAGAGCCAGGTGAGGATATCTACGGAGGACAAGTTATTGGAGAAAATACACGTCAAGATGATATGGCTGTAAATATAACCAAGACTAAAAAGATGAGTAACGTAAGATCTAGTGGTGCAGATGACAAAGCAAAAATTGTTCCTGCTATTAAATTTTCATTAGAAGAAGCGCTTGAATATATTCAAAAAGATGAGTATGTTGAAGTTA
>CBFHMO010000084.1:0-7183 GCA_965656925.1 Patiriisocius sp. | reverse complement strand
TACTTCTAGCTCTTAGGGTCGCTCCACTAATAGTTTGGTTTGTTGGCCCATTTGTACTATTGGTATTGGCAGCACATACAGGGTTAGGACTAATCCAACCAAATCTAAAAGCCCATCCGTTAGGATTACTGTAGCAGTGATTTGCCGTTAAAAAGAAAGGAGTACCATCATTGTTAGTATTATTTATAAGTGCTCCTGTACAAAATCCTTGTCCTCCTGATAACAAAATACCTACAGATCTTTTGTTGTGGTTTTTATTGTCTTCCCAGTCTGCGCCTATAGAACAATCAACATCCAAATTACAATTACCAGAATCATTTAAACCCTTCGCAGCTTGAAATGTGTCTGCGTTTCTATATCCGTGGGTAGCCTTTGCAATGTGTAATTGACCTTGTCCTGATACATTTGCAGGCTCAAAATATTCTATCCACACTTTCTCACCCTTAACAATCCAAGTACCTAATATGCCGCTTTCTTGGTTTTGTATGCTTGTGTAGGCACCTAGTAAATCACTTCTGTCATCATTGTATAGGTATACAGAAGATCCTTGAGGAATAGAAAATTCATCAAAAATGAAATTAAGAGATAAGGCATCCTTAGACTCAATAGCTAGTCTCCATAATCTGTCTCCATTTTTTAAGGTGGTCCACTGTCCATCTTCAAAACCGAAATCTACACTGTGCATAAATCCAAACCTCCATGGTTTATCGAATTTATAATCATTTAAGGCATCTTCAGCTCTTACTTGCTCTATGTCAAAACTTGGAAGCGCTTTAGCTGCTATTTGATCTTGATCACTAAGTAATTTCCAACTTAGCGGAGATCCTTGGTTTGTTACTTGAGATGTTACCGATATGGTAATCAACATTAAGCTTAAAAGTAGTAATCTTTTCATTATTTTTTTTTTGGTTAATTATTTCTGTTAGCTAATTTAATGATATTATGATAATTTGAAAAATAATGTTGCTAATTGTGAGTTTTTGATGAGTTTTTTTGGTTACTTATTAAATATATTGATGATTTGAGTAGCCAACTCTGTTCCAATTCTATCTTGAGCCTCGTTGGTTGCAGCGCCAATATGAGGACTTAGAGATACTTTATGACTCATAAGCACCTTAACCGCTGGTGTTGGTTCTTTTTCAAAAGTATCAAGACCTGCAAAAGAAAGTTTACCGCTATCTAAGGCCTCGATTAAGGCAACCTCGTCAATAACACCTCCACGTGCTGCATTAATAATAGCAGCTCCATCTTTCATTTTTGCAATTTGTGCTCTGCCAATAACATATTGTTTTTGAGCAGGAACATGAAGTGTTATAAAATCACTTTGTTGAATTAAATCATCAATTGGTTTTGTTTTAACCTCTATGGTTACTTTTTGACCATCAAAAAAGTCTAAGGTTATATCTGCAGTATCTACATAGTTATCGCTTGCAATAACATTCATGCCGCAACCAAGTGCAATTTTTGCTACCTCACGGCCTATGCGTCCAAAACCTATAATACCAATTGTTTTTCCGCGAAGTTCACTCCCTTTGGCATAGTTTTTCTTAAGGTCTTTAAATCTTGTATCACCATCTAAAGGCATGTTTCTGTTGGCGTCAAAAAGGTATCGAACCCCTCCAAATAAATGAGCAAAAACTAATTCTGCCACAGATGATGAAGATGCAGCGGGTGTGTTTATAACACTTAAACCTTTTTCACGTGCATATGCAACATCTATATTATCCATACCCACGCCACCACGTCCAATTACCTTTAAAGATGGGCATGCATCTATCAGTGCCGCTCTAGCGGTAGTCGCGCTACGCACCAACAAAACACTGATGTTGTTTTGGTTGATGTAATTCACCAATTGTTCTTGAGCTACTTTTGTGGTGATAACCTCAAAACCTGCGCTAGTTAATGTGTCAATACCAGACTGAGAAACTCCGTCGTTTGCTAATACTTTCATAGAGATAATTTTCATTTTTGTAAAGACCTACATCCTCACATTTTTTTTAATACTGTTATTTTTTTTAAGCTTTGTTTTCTAGATTTTGCATCACATCTACAAGCACCTGTACACTCTCTATAGATAGGGCATTATACATAGAGGCTCTATAGCCACCAACACTTCTGTGGCCATTTAATCCGTTTATGCCTGCTTGTTTCCAAAGGGTGTCAAAAGAGTCTGTAAGGCTATCATCTGTAAGGCTGAAGGTTGCATTCATCTTTGATCTATCTTCTTTATTGGCAACAAAACCTTTGAATAGTGGATTTCTGTCTATTTCAGTGTAAAGTAATTCAGCTTTTTGATTATTTAATATTTCAATTGCGCTAATGCCTCCTTGTTCTTTTAACCAAGATAGGGTTAGCATTGAAACATATACAGGAAACACTGCTGGTGTGTTAAACATACTGTCTTTGCTAATATGTACTTTATAATCTAGCATAGAAGGTATCTTTCTAGAAACTTGCCCTAGCACATCTTCTTTAACCACAACCAACGTTGTACCGGCAGGACCCATGTTTTTTTGCGCTCCTGCATAAATCAAATCAAATTTTTCGAAGTCTAACTTTCGAGAAAAAATATCACTACTCATATCACAAATTAAGGGGCAATCTGTCTGAGGGAATTCATTCATTTGAGTACCAAAGATAGTGTTGTTACTTGTGCAATGGAAAAAATCTAAACCACTAGGTATTGTGAAGTCTTTAGGGATATAATTAAAGTTTGCATGCTTTGAAGAGGCAAGCTCTACTACATCTCCAAATAACTTAGCTTCTTTAATGGCCTTGTCTGACCAAGTTCCGGTATTTGTATACCCCGCTTTGTTTTCTAAAAAGTTGTAGGCTACCATTAAAAACTCCATACTTGCTCCACCTTGAAGAAATAGTGCTTTGTAGCCTTTATTTTGAAGTCCTAGGTGTTCTAAGGCTAATTCTTTGGCATGTTCCATAACAGAAACAAAACTGCTGCTACGATGTGATATTTCTAAAAGAGATAAATCAAGATTATCAAAATTAATTACTGCATTACTTGCTTGCTTTAATACAGATGAAGGCAGTATGCATGGCCCGGCGCTAAAATTATGTTTTTTCATGAGTGTTTAATTGTAATTCAAAGGTGTAAAAAATAGTAGAAAGGATATTTATTGTAGTAGTAAGTTATTATAATTTTATTAAGAAATCTAAAGTGTCAACGCCATCTGCATAATCTGAAAGCGAAGGTGTTTGTGCAACTCCAAAAGGCACATCTTCTAGAGAAACAATACATTGTATGTTTTGTTTTTGATCCTCTAATTGCGCTTTCACATCATTTATGTCTTTATAGCGTTCATAAAATACCACAGAGATAGGGGAGCTATACCCTGTATCTTCTTTAAGTAACATAAATTCGTTATCAAATAATTTAATATCACTCATCAAATAAACTGCTTTATTATAATCATAGTTATTGATGTATTTATGATTGTTTATCACTTGTTTCCAAGCATACATGCCATTAAAAAAGTGATCTAAATTATATTGCTCTGGAATATATATTTTTGAAACATTGCGGCACCCTAGTCCAAAATAGCGGTATACATCATCTGCCAAGCTTTGCATTTGCTTTGGAGTTTCTTTACCCGTAATAATGGCAACAGCATTTCTGTTTTTACGTATAATATGAGGATACTTACTAAAATAATGATCAAAATATGTAGCGGTGTTATTACTGCCTGTAGCGATTACTGCATCAAAGTTTTTTAGGGTGTCTTCAGTAAAAGCAATAAAGGGTTTAAACTCTGGAGCTACAGCACATAGATAGCTAGCTAAAAAAGGCAGCAGTTTTTTATCGTTAGAGGATAGTTTTGCCTGTATTTTATGACCACACAGTAGTACAGATAAAAAATCATGAAACCCAACTAGTGGAATATTCCCTGCCATAACAACTGCAATTGTTTTGGGTGAATTTACCTTATCAATAGCGTAATTAGATACCCAATTGGTCAGGTTTTCTTTGGTGAGCGCATCACTCCAACTTTTACATGAAAAAGCAAGGTTGTCATAGGTAAACCAAGTGTTCTGATGATGTGCATCTTGAAGGGTTTGTATCATCCTTTCACAAAAAACGGCAGTATCAGGCAATGATGAATCTACAGCGAAGTCTTTTGCCTGCAGGGTATTTGTGTTGTCATCAATAGGAGAAACAAACTGCCCTAAAAAACGTCCTAAGGTTACAAAAGCGTCTATTTTTTGGTCTAGATTCATTTTAATTCATATGATTTTCAAAGGTAAAAAAAACTCAGGTAACTATTTACCTCAAACAAGGGTCATAAACAAAATGTTTTCACAATTTATCAAGATGTATTTGTAGTTGCCATTACTAGGACTTAAATTTGCAGTAATTAAAAAAATATTACATGGCTATTATAATAACTGATGAGTGTATTAATTGCGGCGCCTGTGAGCCAGAATGTCCAAATACAGCTATTTATGAGGGTGCAGATGATTGGCGTTATGCAGACGGAACAGATCTTGAAGGATCTCTTGTGCTTACTAATGGTAAAGCTGTGGATGCCAATGAAACTCAGGAGCCTATTAGCGATGAAATTTATTATATAGTTGCAGATAAATGTACAGAATGCAAAGGCTTTCATGATGAGCCGCAGTGTGCTGCTGTTTGTCCTGTAGATTGCTGTGTGCCAGATGATGCTAATGTTGAAACCGAAGAAGCATTACTTGGAAAACAAGCTTTTATGCATTTTAAATAACTTGCTGGATTGCATTTTTAAATAAAAAAAAACCTGCTATACTTAGCAGGTTTTTTTTTATTTAAAATTATAGGTGTATAACTTCACCGTAGGCATCTGCTACTGCTTCCATAACAGCTTCACTCATAGTAGGGTGTGGGTGTATGGTTTTTAATACTTCATGGCCTGTAGTTTCTAGTTTTCTACCTAGTACCGCTTCTGCAATCATATCTGTAACTCCAGCACCAATCATGTGACATCCAAGCCATTCTCCGTACTTGGCGTCAAAAATAACCTTTACAAAACCATCTTTTGTACCAGCTGCACTTGCCTTTCCAGAGGCAGAAAAAGGAAATTTACCGATCTTTAATTCATAGCCTGCTTCTTTTGCTTGCTTTTCTGTCATACCAACACTTGCAATCTCTGGAGTTGCATAGGTACATCCAGGGATATTTCCGTAGTCTATAGCCTCTACTTGCATACCTGCAATTTTTTCTACACATGTAATTCCTTCTGCAGAAGCTACATGGGCTAATGCTTGTCCAGGTGTTACATCACCAATTGCATAATATCCAGGAATGTTGGTTTGGTAATAGTCATTAACCATGATTTTACCATTGTCTGCAACAATACCAACCTCTTCAAGGCCTATACCTTCAATGTTAGATACAATACCAACGGCAGATAAAACAACATCTGCTTCAATTATTTCTTCTCCTTTTTTTGTCTTTACTGTTGCTTTTACTGTTTTGCCAGAGGTATCCACTTTTTCTACAGAAGAATTAGTCATTACTTTTATTCCTGCTTTTTTGAAAGAACGTTCAAACTGTTTTGAAACATCTATATCTTCTACAGGAACCAAATTTGGCTGAAATTCTACAAGGGTTACATCTGTACCCATAGTATTGTAAAAATGGGCGAACTCTACACCAATAGCACCACTCCCAACAATGATCATTGATTTTGGTTGCTTTTCTAGGGTCATTGCCTCTCTGTATCCAATAACTTTTTTTCCGTCTTGTGGAAGATTTGGCAACACACGAGAGCGAGAACCGGTTGCTATAATTATATGATCTGCACTATACTGTGTACCGTCTACATCAACTTTCTTTCCTGGCTTAAGTTTTCCGAAACCTTCTAGGACATCAATCTTGTTTTTTTTCATCAAAAACTGAACTCCTTTACTCATTCCATCAGCAACGTTTCTACTACGTGCCACAACCTTCGTAAAGTCTTTATCGTATTGCTTTACAGAAAGACCATAATCTTCTGCATGCTTTAGGTAATCAAAAACTTGTGCACTTTTAAGTAATGCTTTTGTTGGGATACAACCCCAGTTAAGACAAACCCCTCCAAGACTTTCTTTTTCAATGACAGCGGTTTTTAATCCTAGTTGTGAAGCTCTAATAGCGGTTACATAACCTCCAGGGCCACTTCCTAATACAATTACATCATATTTACTCATGGTACTTTATTTGCTAGTTAATTTATGGTACAAATTTACAAAATGTGCAATGGAAACATAACATATTTTTGAAAAAAGAACATTCCAAATAATTAACCTGCGTATGTCTGTAAAACACATGATGATTTCAAGGAATGTTTCACTCTATTTTTCAAAATCAACAGAGAGCGAATTCACGCAGTATCGCTGTCCTGTTTTGGTAGGCCCATCATTAAAAACATGTCCTAAATGACCACCACAATTTGAGCAAACTATTTCTGTGCGCTGCATACCTAAGGTTATGTCTTTAATGTAACTAACGCTTCCGGCAATACTTTGGTCAAAACTTGGCCATCCGCAGCCGCTGTCAAATTTACTACTACTATCAAATAGTTTGTTTTTACACCCCATGCAGCCATAGGTTCCATCCTCAAAGGTAAGGTTGTAGCTTCCAGTGTAAGGGCGTTCTGTTCCTTTTTCTCGTAGAATTTTATAGCGGGCTTCTCCAAGTTCTTCTCTCCACTGAGCTTCTGTTTTTTGTATAGGATAGTTGCTCATTATTTTTCTGCTTTAAATAGTAATGCCTCACCGTTGATACAGTGCCTTTTTCCTGTTGTTTCTCTAGGTCCGTCATTAAATACATGCCCTAAATGGCCTCCGCAAGTAGCGCAATGCTCTTCGCTTCTGGCATAGCCAAGATTGTAGTCTACATCAAAACTCACATTGCCTTTTATTTCACGATCAAAACTTGGCCATCCCGTACCGCTGTCAAACTTGTGACTACTCTCAAACAAAGGACTCTGGCAGGCAGCACAATAGTAGGTTCCTTTGGTGTAGTTTTTGTTTAAATCACTGCTAAATGCTCTCTCTGTTCCTGCCTGGCGTAGCACATAATATTGCATTTGCGTGAGTTGTGATTTCCACTGGGCATCTGTTTTTACTACCTGAAAAACTACTTGTTTTTTTACTGTTTTTTGCGCATTTGCATTACAGCTTACTACCATTATGGCAAGTAGCAATAGAA
>CBFHMO010000083.1:0-7327 GCA_965656925.1 Patiriisocius sp. | reverse complement strand
TACATTTTTTACAATATCTTGATTGTTTGCTTCAGTTTTTGCACTCATGGTTTGGCAATGAATCGCTTAGCTATATTAATGCAATTTTAGTGATCCTTTAAGTAACATATAATTACAGGAACAACTAGAAATTGTACACCTAAATTATTTTAGGTCTTAAGGGTCAAAAATAGCAAAATTACAAACGAGTTACTTTATCAATTCCGTTTATTTTTTTAATGTTTTGAACTAAGTTATCAAGAATATTTTTGTTTTTTACTACCACTACAATCTTTCCTTTAAATATACCGTCATCAGTATCAAAATGTACCCGTTTCATGTCAATATTTAAATTGTTTGACACCTCTTTTGTTACGTTATTAACCAAACCAAGCCCATCAATTCCCGTGATGAGTAATTCAGCTTTAAAGTCTCTTTGGGAAGAGTCTATCCATTTTGCTTTTTGAATTCTGTAATTATAACTTCCCTGAAGTTGCACGGCATTTGGACAATTTTTCTTGTGTATTTTTAAACCCTCTGAAACAGTTAAAAAACCAAACACATCATCTCCAGCAATTGGATTGCAGCAACTAGCTATTTTGTAATCTAATTGTTGTTCTTCTTTACCAAAAACCAATTGATCAAATTTCTCTGTAATTTCCTCTTTTTTTACCTCGCTAGGATTGGGTTGTTTTCTGATTTTATTTTTAATAAAACTCACCAACACATTTGATCTTGAGGCTGCAAAATCTTTTAGTTGTTTATTATCTATAATGCCAGCACCTACTCTAAAAAATAAATCAAGACTTGTTTTTACTTTATAAAATTGAATTAGTTGGTAGATTGTTTTATCGTCTAAGGTTATTTTTAGTGATTTTAATTTACGACGCAGTACTTCTTTCCCCTCATTGGCAATTTGCTTTCGCTCTTCTTTGAGAGAAGATTTTATTTTTGATTGCGCTCTACTTGTTGAGGCATAATCTAGCCAGTTAGCTGTAGGTTTTGCGTTATTAGAAGTTATTACCTCTACTTGGTCTCCACTTTTTAGAGGATAACTAAGTGGGACTAATTTCCCATTCACCTTTGTACCTCTTGTATGCATGCCTACCTCTGTGTGTATATGAAATGCAAAATCTAAGGCAGAGGCTCCTTTTGGCAATGAATATAAATCTCCTTTAGGCGTAAACACAAAAATTTCTTTTGCATACAAGCTAAGTTTAAACTCCTCTACAAAATCTACTGCGCTGATATCTTGATTCTCTAGGGTGTCTTGTAATTTATTAAGCCAAAGATCAAGACCTCCCTCATCACTATCATTGTTTTTGTATTTGTAGTGTGCAGCAAACCCTTTTTCTGCAATCTCATTCATGCGCTCACTGCGTATTTGTACTTCTACCCATTTTCCTTTTGGCCCCATTACAGTGATATGCAGGGCCTCATAACCTGTAGATTTAGGAGATGAAATCCAATCTCTTAATCGTACGGGATTTGGTCTAAAATTATCTGTAACAATGCTATAGATTTTCCAGGCCAAGAATTTCTCATTGGCAAGATCACTTTTGTATATAATACGTACCGCAAACTTGTCATAGACCTCGTCAAAGCTTACGTTTTGAGCCACAATTTTTCTACGTATGCTATGAATTGATTTGGGTCTTCCTTTTATTTCGTAAGATAAATTTTCGGCGTTTAAAGCATCTTTAATAGTTTTTGAAAAGGCTCTTATGTAAGCATCTTGCTCTTGTTTACTGTCTTTAATTTTACTTAAAATATCATCGTATATTTCTCTTTCGGTATATTTTAAGCTTAAATCTTCTAATTCAGATTTTATTTTATATAAACCAATACGATGCGCCATTGGAGCATAAATATACAAGGTTTCACTTGCAATTTTTTCTTGTTTATAACCTGGCATTGCATCCATGGTTTGCATGTTATGCAATCGATCAGCAATTTTTATGATAATAACTCTAATGTCTTCATTAAGCGTTAATAGCATTTTTCTAAAATTCTCTGCCTGCAAAGATACATCGCCCTCATAAGGCATTTTGGAGATTTTGGTTAATCCTTGTACAATGCGCGCAACAGACTCTCCAAATAACTGTTCAAGATCTGTAAAAGTGTATTTGGTGTCTTCAATAACATCATGGAGTAGGGCAGCGGCAATAGATGTGGCATCAAGTCCAATCTCACTGGCCACAATTTTAGCTACAGCAATAGGATGAAAAATATAGGCTTCACCACTTTTCCTGCGCTGGTGCTTATGTGCATCTACAGCAACATCAAAGGCAGAACGTATGAGCTTCTTATCTTCCTTAGATAAAATACGATAACTTATCTTAAGAAGCGCCTTATACTGTTTTGCTATAGCTTTGTTTTCCTGCTCTATATCAATTTCTGTCATAGATTAAAAATACAAATTCCAATTTTTAAAAAAAATTATAAGAGTTTAATTTTCAAATAAAAAAAAACGCGTTTAAAAGACACTAATTTCCAGAAAATTAAAAGCCTCGTTGTCTTTTTGCTTCAAAAATTAAAATACCAGCAGCCACAGATACATTCATACTATCAATGGCACCTTGCATTGGGATGTGAATGTTTTGGAAACTTTGAGTACGCCAAAGCTCAGACAAACCAGTTGCTTCTGTACCTACAGCGATAGCAGTAGCTTTGGTAAAATCTTGACTATGGTAGGGTTTAGACTCTTGTAAAATAGCACTAAAGAGTTGGATGTTATGCTGGTTTAGAAAATCAATAATTTCTTGAGTGCTTCCCGTTGCAATGTTATTGGTAAATAAACACCCAACACTACTTCTAATAATATTAGGGTTATAGAGGTCTGTCCTAGGATTGGCAATAATAAAACCGTCTAGATTTGCTGCATCTGCACTGCGTAGTAAAGCGCCTATGTTTCCTGGTTTTTCTGGAGCCTCTGCAATGAGTATCAAAGGGTTTTTGCTTTTAAACTCTAATGTGTTTAAAGAGAGTTCTTTTGTTTTTACAATGGCCAGCACCCCTTCGGTGGTTTTGCGATAGGCCAGTTTTTGATATACCTCTGAAGAAATTTCAATAATTTGAGTAGCTACAGTGGCAAACTCACTCACGTTATTTGAAAACAGCGTCTCACAAAAAAACAGGGTTTGTATCTCATAGCCTCCCTCAATAGCAAGTTGTATTTCTCGTTGCCCTTCTACCAAGAAAACACCTTTTTTACGGCGCTCTCTTGATTTATCTAGCAATACCAAAGACTGTTTAATCAAGCTGTTTTGGCTGCTGTCTATTTTTTTATACATAACTTTCTAAAACTGTTAATGGTGTTTTAAGGACTGTTATTTTTGGTTGTATTTACCCATATAGCGTTTCCAAAGCTCAGTTTGGTGGGTTTGTAAAGAAATATCACGCCCATCAATAAAAGCTTTAATTAACCTATTTCCCATCATATCAAGAGCGTCTCCCTCGCTAATAAATAGTGTGGCACTTTTTCCTACTTCAAGACTTCCATACTTATTAAGACCTAAAATTTTTGCTGTATTACCAGATATGAGCTGCAATGCTGTTTCTTTGTCCATGCCTTGACCAACCAATTGCCCTGCATAAAAGGGTAGATTTCTGGTCTGGAAGTTAGACATGCTACTATTTTGTAGCCCTACCAATAAGCCGCCATCTACTAGTAATTTAGGGAGTTTGTACGGCAAATCATAATGATCATCTGCACTTTTTGGGAGTGCGTGTGTTTGTTGCACTAGTACAGGTATATTATGCTGTTTTAAAAAAGGAATTACTTTGTATCCCTGGTAGGCACCAATTAAAACAATTTGATCTACACCCGCTTGTTTACTTAGTGTAATAGCATCTATAATTTCCTTCTCTGCATCTGCATAGACATACAGTTTTTTAGACCCGTTAAAGAGTCCTTGCATCGCTTTAAAAGATTCGTTTGCTGGTTGGTCTTCTCCCATTCCAAAAGCCTTAGAATTGCTAAGGTAGCTTGTTATTTTTTGTGTTTGTTTTGTGTAGTTTTTATTAGGCTGGTATCCTCTTGGTTCTCCAGCCCACCATCTTCCTCTTCTAAAGGTACTCGGCCAATGAAGGTGTATACCATCATCTGTTTTAATAGCAGCATCCTCCCAGTTCCAAGCGTCAAACTGTACAATAGACGAGCTTCCAGAGATGGTGCCGCCTTGAGGTGTGATTTGCCCAATAAGCACCCCATTTGGACGCATAGATTCTACCACTTTACTCTCAGCATTGTAGGCAATGATACTTCTAATGTGAGGAATCATATCACCAATTTCATCTTGATCATTACTAGCCCTTACCGCATTCACCTCAATAAGCCCTAATGATTTTGCAGGTGCTATAAAGCCAGGATACACATGCTTTCCTGTGGCGTTTATAAGAGTCCCTTTTGGGTTTATACTTGAATTTCCAACAGCGATTAAAATTCCATCTTCAAAAATAATAGTTGCGTTTTCTATGGTGTTTCCATTTCCAAGATGCGCTGTGGCTCCAGTAATGGTGATTGCTCCTTTTTGAGAAGGGGCAGGGGTCTGTTGTGCGGCTACAGATATTCCAGTTATAGCCGTTATTACAATTAGTAAGTGTCTTAAAGTGTTCATAATATTTACGTGCTATGGTTATTAAAATTCTGTATCACAGTGAAAGTTCTTGTTTGTTTTTTTGACCGGGGGTTTCGTTTTACCTCCATTTTCTTTCTCGTTAAGCATCATGGTCATCAGGGTATTTCGCTCTTGTTGTATGGCGATTCTTTTTTGCTGGTCTAAGGCCAAGTCAAAATAGGTTTTTCCTTCTATAATTGTTTTTTCTGCTTTAGAATACACAGACATCGGATGGCCATTCCATAGCACCAAATCTGCATCTTTTCCTATTTTAATGCTTCCAACTCTATGGTCTAGGTGTAATAGCTTAGCAGGGTTTATGGTTACTGTTTTCCAAGCTTCTTGTTCGCTCATACCTCCGTATTTAAAGGTCTTTGCAGCCTCTTGATTGAGGCGTCTAGACATTTCTCCATCATCACTATTAATGGCCACGGTAACCCCTTGAGATGCCATAATTGCAGCATTATAAGGGATGGCATCATTTACTTCATACTTGTAGGCCCACCAATCACTAAAGGTAGAGGCGCCTACTCCATGAGCAGCCATTTTATCTGCTACTTTATAGCCTTCTAATATGTGTGTGAATGTGTTGATGCGAAAATTAAATTTCTCGGCAACTTTCATGAGCATGTTAATCTCGCTTTGTACATAACTGTGGCAACTTATAAATCGCTCTCCATTTAATATTTCAGCTAAGGTTTGCAGTTCATCATCTTTGCGGTAGGGCTTGCCGCTTTTTTTCAATTCATCGTAGGCTTTAGCTCTGTTAAAGTAGTTAACATACAACTGCTCAACACCCATACGCGTTTGTGGAAAACGGCTGTAACTCTCCCAGTTAGATTGCTTTACATTTTCTCCTAGTGCAAACTTGATAAATTTAGGACTGTTATCATAAAGTAGTCCATCTGCATCTTCTCCCCATTTTAGTTTTAAAATGGCAGAACGTCCACCAATAGGGTTTGCAGAGCCATGTAGTATTTGAATAGAGGTAACCCCACCCGCTAGGTTGCGGTAAATGTTTACATCTTCAGGGTCTACAACATCCTCTATGGTAACCTCTGCAGAGGAGTTTTGCCCTCCTTCATTAATAGATAGCGCAGCTATATGACTGTGTTCATCTATAATACCTGCAGTGAGGTGTTTTCCGGTGGCATCAATTTCTATGGCATTTTTAATAGATAGGTTTTTTCCAATTTTGGAAATTTTACCATCCTTTACTAGCACATCGGTATTATTTAAAATCCCCTCTTCTTCGCTAGTCCAAACGGTTGCATTTTTAAACAGCAGCGTTTGCTGGCTTGGTTGGGTGCTATTTCCAAGCCCTACATTTGGGTAGGTTATGGGCATAATTTCACGCAGTACATCGGTGTTTGTGATGTCTTTGTTTTTATCTGAAATAGCTTTGGCAGCTCCCATGTTTCTATTTGCTGTAAAGGTGGTTTCTACACCACTTGGCAGCACTGCTTTACCTGAAATGCTCATGGTGTTTTTCTCAATAATTGCAGTGGTACGGTACCTATCATTGTTTTGTTTATCAGTAAAAGAAAGGGTTATCCAATTGTCTTTATAGGTGAGTTTTGCAGAAAATTCTGTTTCTCCTTTTGTAAGGCTCGCTTTTGGTTTTGAAGCTTCTCCAGAGATTTCTAGAGTATAACTTACCCCGGCAAGGGCCAGGTTGTAAGATCCTCTTATATCTGTTTGATCCATGGTATTGATAACACTTCTTGTTCCTTGTACCCAGTTCTCGTAAAGTGTAGTGCCTTTTTCAAACAAAGGGCCAGAGGTAATTAAAAAGTTTGCATACTTACCATTTTCTAGAGTTCCTACCTTATCGTTTATTTGAAGCATATTTGCGGGAGCAGTAGTTAATGCCTCAAGCGCCTTTGTTTTATCTAAACCGTACATAATAGCTGTTAAAAGATCTTTAGTAAAATCTTTTGGTTTTTTAGATTTAAAGGTGGTAAGAGCAAAAGGCACGGCGTTGTCTTGTAATGCTTTTGGATTTATTGGGGCTTGATTCCAAGCGCGCATATCCTCTAGAGATAAATAACTAGCCATATAAGGATTACTCACATCATAAGCATCTGGGAAATTTAACGGGATGATATAACTAGCATTACTGGCTTTGGTTTGTTGCATCATCTCATACTCATCACCGCCACCAACAATAAGGTAGTTAATTCCAAACTGTTTTCCAATTTTAGCGGCTCTTAGGTTGTTGCTTTTGTTTCCTGCCTCAAAGATGGAAACTTTGTTTTTATTCTTTAGTAATGCTTCTAAAGATCTGTCTTTGGTTGGAATGTTTCCTTTTTCATACCAATTTGCATCATGGTATACTTGACGCAACAGCGCCATGGCTCCCATCAAAGAACCTGGGTAAGACTGTCTACTAGTCACACTTTTAGAGAATGAGTAGTGTTGCCCTAAAGCATCATCTATAATGCGAATAGCCTGGCTTGCTTGATCGTTAAGGGCTACAAGCACTCCAGTACCACGAGCAATACCATCCATGCTGTGGGTATTTACAACACCAAAACCTTCATTACGCATTGCCTTGGCCGTTTTTAAATCATAGGCGAAATGGTCTATGGCGTTTTTCTCTGGCATAATATGGTCATTCCAGTAAAACCCTTCTCGTGATGCGCCATATTGTGGAGAACGTCTTGATCCAGAGCTTCGCTCAGGATTCTTAACACCAAAGTTTGTGTAAGGGTCTATAAATGATGGAT
>CBFHMO010000082.1:0-7338 GCA_965656925.1 Patiriisocius sp. | reverse complement strand
GTAATCTTCACCTCTTGTAAAAGCTGAGGTGGCAGCGCCATCCCATAGGTGGTTGTATAATATTTTTTCTGAGAGTGTTAACGGTTTTCCAACAACACTGCGAGCAGCATCTATACGATGAGCCATTTGCCCATACACCTTTTTAATCATTTCTATATCAAAAGCCATAGTATTTGGTTTTAAATTATGTATACAATAAGTACCGGTAAACCCTTTATTCACAAGTGTTGCGAAGATACAAAAAATATGAATTATTTAAAATTACACAACAAAATTGATTTTAAATTGTACAAAACTCAATAATTAGCAGTCATATTCTTAAAAAAAAACGAAATCGATAATTTCAGGGTATGAAAATTATCGATTTAAAAATATATAAAGCACCACAAATTAGGTTTCATTATGCTTTTCAGTAAAAAATAAGGTGCTCTTGTTATAACAAACTAGTAATTATATCTTCAATAGAAAGTCCTTCGGCTTCTGCCTTGTAATTTTTTATCAAACGATGACGCAATATACCAATGGCTACTTTTTGTACATCTGCAATATCTGGAGAGAAATTACCTTGTAATGCAGCATGTGTTTTGGCGGCCAAAATAAGGTTTTGAGAGGCTCTTGGACCGGCTCCCCAATCAATATATTTTTTTACCAAATCTGGAGCGCTTTGGCTCTTTGGTCTTGTTTTACCCACAAGTGTAACAGCATACTCCACAACATTATCTGCCACAGGTATGCGGCGTATAAGCTCCTGGAAATCTATAATTTCTTGAGCTGTAAATAGTGAGTTTACTTTTTGTGGAGCTCCAGAGGTCGTTGCCTTTACCACCTCGACCTCTTCTGCAAAGCTTGGGTAATCTAGGTTAATGGCAAACATAAAACGGTCTAACTGGGCCTCTGGCAAAGGATAGGTTCCTTCCTGCTCAATGGGGTTTTGAGTTGCCAATACAAAATAAGGTAAATCTAGTTTGTAATTATGTCCTGCAACAGTTACACTGCGCTCTTGCATAGCCTCTAGAAGTGCCGCCTGGGTCTTTGGTGGTGTTCTGTTAATTTCGTCTGCCAATATAATATTAGAGAAAATAGGCCCTTTTATAAACTTGAAATTACGAGATTCATCTAATATTTCAGACCCTAAAATATCACTAGGCATTAAATCTGGGGTGAACTGTATACGTTTAAACCCAAGACCCAAGGCCTGAGAAACGGTGTTTACAAGTAATGTTTTAGCAAGCCCTGGAACACCAATTAAAAGTGCATGCCCTCCAGAGAATACAGATAGTAAAACCTCTGCTACAACCTGGTCCTGTCCTACAATTACTTTTTTAATTTCTTGGCGCAAGGCTTCATACCTTGTGACGAGTTGCTGTACTAATGCTACGTCTGACATATGCTATAAAATAAAATTTTCTTAATTAATTTCGAGTACAAAACAAGATCAAAAACACACCTTTAAAAAAATAAAGGCTATTTCTTTACCCAATCACTTGCAAAAACACAGTCTCTGTAATCTTTATTTACATTTACATAGGTGTCTTTAATTTTTTGCGCTTGCCATCTCTCAATGGTCTTGATTTGTTTTTGACGTAGGGCAAGAGATTTAATTTTCTCGTAGTCTTTTACAAAATCTGCAGGATGCTCCTCATACTTGTTTGTTACCGTTAAAAACTTATAGGTCTTTTTACCTGTTCTGTCTTGGTCAATAAATATTTTTGAAACTTCATTTTCGGCTAGATTGTAAACCTGAGCGCTCAAAGTAGGATCCATCTTTGTTAAATCAAAACGGGTATCTTGATTTGTAGGATTTACTAATTGCCCCCCATTGTTACTTGTATTACTATCATCAGAGTATAGACGAGCAGCTCTAGTAAAGGATATACTGTCATTAATAATACTGGTTCTAATTTTTTCAATTCGGTCTTTTGCTTCATTAATAGCATCATTGGTTAACTCTGGAAATAAAATGATATGACGTACATCTATTTCTTGCCCACGAATTTTATCAACCTTTAGGATATGATAGCCAAATTCTGACTCAAACGGCTCACTCACTTCGCCCTCTAACAAAGAAAAAGCAACATCTTTAAATATCTTAGAATATGGATCTCCTCGGCGCATACTTGGCAGTAGACCTCCCCTTGAGGCAGCTCCATCTTTAGAATACAAAACAGCTTTGGTAGCAAAACTAGAACCTCCCTCTACAATATCTTCTCTCAATTCATTGAGTCTATCCAAAACCCCCTGTATGGCCTGTTTAGAGAACTTTGGCTCCACTACAATTTGAGCCACCTCAACCTCTGCACTAAATACTGGACGTTCATCCTCAGGAATATTAGTAAAGAAAACAGAGATCTCCTCTGGAGTAACCTCAACCGCATCAACCACTTTGGCTTGCATGCGTTTTGCTAGTTCTATATCTCTTTTGGCTTTCAACAAATCGTTTTTAAGCTGCAATAGATTGTCTTTACGGTAGTATGCAACCACCTTTTCTTCACTACCCAGTTGCCCAACCATATATTGCACAAGTTGATCTACTTGCGGGTTTATCTCTGCATCAGAGATGGTAATGCTGTCCTGTTTTGCTTGATGAAGGTATAACTTGTCTTCCATTAACTTACCTAGAAGTTCACAACGGGTAATATCTTCTACAGAGACTCCATTTTGCTTAAATTCTAGATAACTCTTGTCTATATCACTATCCAAAACCACATACTCACCAATAACGGCAGACACTCCCTCTGCCTTGTACCTTTTAAAAGGCAGTACAGAATCATTTTGCTTTAATTGGCTAGGGGCTTCTAGTAATGGGTTTTCTTTTGCAACACCTGTACTATCTACAGCAACCACCTGTTGAGCAACCATAAAGGTTTGAGCACTTAGCAACAAAAGTATTGCAATACTATTTTTGGGAATACACTTCAAAATTTTTGTTTTTAACAGCATCTTTAGTAATGTCTTTTTCTAGTTCCTTGACAAGTTCTAGCGTTCTTTTATTTAAAATAATTTCTTTAATAATAGGCTTAATGTATTGCAAAGGTGCTGTTTGATTGGGAGATAGCACCTCCTTAATTTTGAGCAAATATACTCCTAATGAATCTTCTAATTGGGAGAAAGTTGCTTTTTTTAAAACCTTAGATTCTTTGGTTCTAATTACAGGGAGTTGCCTTAGTAAGGTTTCTTTTTTCACCCAAACAGAGTCGTTAAAATTAGCTCCCTTATACTCTAAGCTACTACCCTGGAGTGCAACAATGTCCTCGGTATTAAAACGACGTAGTTTTTGCTTTGTTTCAGAAATGGCTGGAAAACTAGCATCTAGATGTATGTATCGCAACTTGTAAATCTCTTCCTTTAGCGTGAAATTCGCTTTATTTTGTTGGTAAAACAAGTCATACTCCTGTTGGGTTACAGTGCTGTCTAAAAGCTTAGATACAATAGCCCCTTTATAGGCCTGTGCAAACAAATCATTTCTATACTGGGCTACCATACCTTGGTAGTCCTCTATTTGCTGCTGTGGCAGGTTAATATTTGCTTGAGCTATAAGTAGCTGTTGTGTTGCCCATCTTTGAATATAATTGGCAACAATACTAATACTGTCTTGTTTTGTGGTGTTTTCTGAAATTAATGCCTGTATATCTTGTTGGTATAAATAAGTCTCGTTTACCCTAGCTACAGGCACTTTGGTGCTTTTTGGCTCCAAAAAATCACAGGCAACTACCCCCATGCACAACGTAAATATAAAAAGAAGTTTATGCATTATTTTTTAAGTTCTTTCTTGATTTTTTTAAGTGTTTTTTTATGTATCACCACAGGATACTTCTCTCTAAGGCTTTGCATCCAAGAGGCCTCAAGCTGTTGTTGGTATTGGCTCATCACGCTACCTCTTACCTGGTCAAAAGATTTTTCTCCAGAAGGCAACACCTGGTCTACTTGCACCAAGGTATAGCCGTCCTGACCTTTGTATATTTTTGATACTCCAGCAACAAACTCAAAATTATCTGGTAGTTGTTTGTCCCCATTTTCAAACATCCCTTTTGAGAGTAAAACCCTTAAAGAGGCATCGCTGTTAAGCAATTCTTTTACTTGTTGGGCTGTCTTTCCTTGTTGTAATAAAACCTTAGACTCTTCTAATGCTGCTTTTTCATTGCTAGTTAAAATAGTAGCATCCACTCTATCTTGCCATAGATAGCTTGCTTTATTTTTTTGGTAAAAGTTTTGTAGGGCTAAGGTATCTGTTTTTGCGGCATTCCAGATGTTATTTTCCATCACATCAAAAATAAGCAGGCCATCTCTATACTCACTAATCACTGCGGCGTAGTCAAGATTTTCTTCTTCTAGTTTATCTCTAAAATACTCTTGAAGTACTACCGTTTCAAAATCATCATACATGTACCTTACACAACTCTCTAAAGTCTTAACAGTTGTTGGAACCGGTCTTTTTTGTCTAACTGCCAAATGTGCAGCAAAATCTCTGTAGTAAAAACGTGTACTTCCAATAGTGAAAATAACCTTATCTAGTGTAGGGTTTAGGCTATCATAGCTCCACCTTCTATTGAAAATTTCTTTGTCTACAAATTGGTTAAAAAAGCTAGCATAGGAAGCATCATTTGTATAACCGTATTTGTCTTTTATGTTACTTCTTATCTCTGAGGTGACAGCCAACAACCTTTCTCCTCTATTTCCTTGAGCTAGGAGCCTGTCTTTTTGCTGTTCAAAGGTTTTTGATTCACTGATCGCCTCCAAACGTATAATGTGCCAACCAAAAGTGGATGAAACTGGCCTAGAAATATCTCCAGGAGTAGTTAACTTAAAAGCAGCAGTCTCAAACTTAGGAGCTCTTAACTTTCCTCTTGTAAAGGGTTTTAATTTACCACCAGAGACACCAGAGTTTTTGTCTTCAGAAAATTGCTTTGCCAAGTCTTCAAATTTCTGTCCTTGATTTAATAATTGGTATAATTCGTTTATTCTCACCTGAGGATCAAATTTAGGATCCTTATTTTTATTTGACACCATTATGTGAGATACGGTAATTTCATTTCCGGTTGGCCTTCTGTCCAAAACCTTAATAACATGATACCCATAACTGGTTCTTGTGATATCAGAAATGGCACCCACCTTAGTGTTGTAGGCAGCGTTTTCAAATGGATATAACATAGAAAAAGCAGAAAAATAACCCAGGTTCCCATTTTGCTCCTTGGTGTTTGGCTCTTCTGAGTATTGAAGCACTAAATCAGTGAAATCTTCCCCATTTTTAGCCTTTTGCATTACCTGTGCGGCTTTATTGTAGGCCTGCAAGGTGTCTTGTGGCAAGGCATCATAGCCAACCATAATCAAAACGTGTTGCGCGTTTATCTGCTCCTTAGAACGCTCGTAGGCCTCACGGGCCATATCTTCTTCTATCTTCTGCTCAAACAAATAATTTCTAGATAATTGAGCACGATATTTTTCAAACTCCTTTTTGTAGGCCTTTCCCTGATCCAGTTTTTGAGCATAGGCCTCTTGCACCTTTAACTTATAGTCTATAAATAAATCTAAATAACCATCCACAGATTTTTGAGACGCGTCCTTTACTAAATCTAGATTTTTTTTGTACACCCTTAAAAATTCTTGTTTGTAAACAGGAGTATTTTCAATGGTAAGAATAACATCTTTCTGGGATTGAGAATGTGCTGTAAACACAAAAGAGAATAGTGCGCATACAAGGATAATTTTTTTCATAAAAAGAGCGTGTTTTAAGATCTATTTTTCTAATAGGTTAAAGATGCAATTAAGCAAACAAAAATAACAATTTGCCACTAGTAAACAAATCAAATTAATAACGCAATAGTATGCACTAAAGTACATACCTCCCACTTTAAAAAAAGAAGTACTTTTGTATTGTAATTTTTAAAAAACAAAAAACACCCCATAAGGGTCTTTGAAACAGTAATACATGAGCCAACGCATTAAATTAATTTGGGACTTTAAAGGCCCTAACGCCTCTCAAACTGCGGCGCACCACATTATCCACCTGGAAGAATTTACAGATTCAGAAAAACTAGAAAACACCCTTTGTGGTCTAGAAAATATACATGATATGCATCATATTGCATATTTGGTGGTAGAGAAAAAACACATGGATGATTTAAGAGAGCGGCTTAAACCACACAGAGGGCAATTATACCAAGAAAAATAGCCTACGGAATATTTAAATACTTGTGTGTTTGCAAAGATACCATCCACTTAGGGTTTGCCATAACATAATCTACAATTTGAGGTATCATAGTATCCCTTTTACTCCATTCTGGCTGCAGGTATAAAATACAATCACTACCCACCTTTGCAGCTTGCTCTTCTGCAAACTTGAAATCGTTTTTATTGTATATAATTACCTTTAATTCATGAGCTGCCTTATACACTTGTTGGGTAGGCAACTTCATTTTTTTTGGTGACAAACAAATCCAATCCCAGGTGCCAGACAAAGCATAGGCTCCAGAGGTTTCTATATGAGTACTCATCCCCATTTGTTTTAACAGTGAGGTTAGGGGGCCCATATCCCAGGTAAGTGGTTCTCCGCCAGTTATAACAATAGTTTTTGAGTATTTATTTGCATTTTGCGCAATAGCCTTAATGGCTGTTGGGGGATGACTCTCAGGATTCCAGCTTTCTTTAACATCACACCAATGACAGCCAACATCACAGCCTCCAACTCTTATAAAATAAGCTGCAGTCCCTTTATGGAAACCCTCTCCTTGAATGGTGTAAAACTCTTCCATAAGCGGAAGCATCACACCTTTATTTACTTGCTCTTGAATCTCTTTTTGCATACCCCAGCAAAGATAGTATAATTATCTACGATGGGTACACATATATTCAAGGCAAAACAGCAGCAGCTGTCTTTAAATTTCCGCAATAAAACACTGTAATACACCTTGGCTTAAAACTAAAGACTATATTGTTTTACAAGACAGGATACAATTGTTATTTTTATAAAAAATAAGAGCAAGAATAACTTTCAAACAATCAAAACCAAATAATGAAAAACGCTATTATCATTACAGCTTTAGCCACTTTACTCTCTGTACAATGCACAAACAAAAAAGACGTCTTTACCATAACAAATGGTAAAATTGGCACCCTTACAAGCCAAACTACCCTTAAACAACTAAAGACTGTTTTTGCAAATGATAGTATTGTGCCCCTTGCAAGGATAAACCCGAGTGATGCCCTTCAAGGAGATGTAGAGGTGTTTTCAAAACAGGGTAACAAACTTCTGGGGCTATCTCCAAATAATCAAAACAGTCCAGATGCTACCATAAACACCCTTCGGGTATATGACTCTAGATATAAAACCAGTAAGGGGCT
>CBFHMO010000081.1:0-7340 GCA_965656925.1 Patiriisocius sp. | reverse complement strand
AGTTTTAATGCCACAAAACAGTTTTCATCAATACGGGTAACAATAGATGTAGATAATTATTAAAAAAAAATACCCAGCTTCTATTTAAAATAAAAGCTGGGTATTAAATAGTTTAATTAGTCTTTGTTGTTGGCAGCCAATGCCTGAACAAGATCTGTTTTTCTATTTCTACTAAGTGGAAGTTCTTCTTTTTCTAACTCGATTATTTTACTGTTGTATCGTATTACCTTATCAAGATTTACAATGTAAGATTTGTGTATTCTTAAAAAACGATCTTTAGGTAAAATTGCTTCAAATGCTTTCATTGTTGAAAGTACAACAAGAGAGTCATGCTCTGTTACCATTTTAACATAATCTCCTAAGGCCTCTATGTAGCGTAGTTCATTTAAAAATACTTTACGTTTTTTTAAATTACTTTTTACGAAAATGAAATCTTCATCATCAAAACCTTCTTCGTTTTTGAGTTTGTGATTTGTTACTGCTTTGTGTACAGAATTTAAAAAACGTTCTTTTGAAATAGGTTTACGCAGGTAATCAATGGCATCATAATCAAAAGCCTTGAAGGCATATTTTGTTTTACCTGTAACAAAAATTATCTGTGGCTTTTCTATTAAATCATCTAGCAAATCAAAACCAGAAAGAATAGGCATTTCAATGTCTAGAAATATTAAATCTATCGCTGAGGTTGCAATACCTTCTTTTGCCTCAATGGCATTAGTATACTGTGCAACCAAATTCAAGGATTTATGATTTTCTATCAATTTTACAATAGATAATCTTTGTAAAGTAGAATCATCAACAACCGCGCAGTTAAGTAATGTTTTTTCCATTTTATCGGGGATTATGGCACCAAAAATAAGTCTTTTATCGATGAAATACAAGTTATTTAGTTTTAATCGTAAAAAAATGCTCTTTATCTGTTTTTTGTTGAAATCATTATTTATTTAACAAGGCGTGTGTTAATTGTAAAATATATAGTATTTTTGCACACTCTTAGCATCATGCTAGGAGTTAATATTAATCAATAATAGATTTTAAAATGAATCATTACGAAACTGTTTTCATCTTAAATCCCGTTTTATCTGAAGAACAGATAAAGGAAACAGTAAAGAAATTTGAAGATATTCTTATTTCTAAAGGTGCTAAGATGATATCAAAAGAGAATTGGGGGCTAAAAAAATTAGCCTACGCCATTCAAAACAAAAAAAGTGGTTTTTATCACTTGTTAGAATACACTGTAACAGGTGAGGCTATCAACGAATTAGAAGTAGCTTTCAGAAGAGAAGAGCGTGTAATGCGTTATCTTACTGTAGCTCTAGACAAGCATGCAATTGCTTGGGCAGAGAGAAGAAGAAAGCGTGATAATATTAAAACACTATAAGCTATGGCATCTATACAAGAACAAGCAAAAGGAAAAAAAGATGGAGAAATTAGATATTTAACTCCACTGAATATAGAAACGTCAAAAGCTAAGAAGTATTGTCGTTTCAAAAAGTCTGGTATCAAATATGTAGATTACAAGGATCCAGATTTTTTACTAAAATTTGTAAACGAGCAAGGTAAATTGTTACCAAGAAGACTTACAGGAACTTCATTAAAGTACCAACGTAAAGTAGCTGTTGCAGTAAAAAGAGGACGTCATTTGGCACTTATGCCATATGTTGCCGATTTATTAAAATAAAAACAAGATAGGATTATGGAACTTATATTAAAAAAAGACGTTGAGAATCTTGGTTTTGCAGATGATCTAGTAAATGTAAAAAATGGGTACGGAAGAAATTTCTTAATACCAAACGGTCATGCTGTGTTAGCGACACCTTCTCAAAAGAAGATGCTTGCTGAAACATTAAAGCAACGTGCTCACAAAGAGCAAAAGGTTATAGATGCAGCAAAGGCTGAGGCAACAAAGCTTTCTGCACTAGCAGACTTTAAAATTGTAGTTAAAACAGGTGAAGGAGACAAATTATTTGGATCTGTTTCTAACGCAGATCTTTCTGAAGCTTTTGCTAAGGAAGGTGTTGAGCTAGAAAAGAAATACATTACCATTGCTGGTGGAATCATTAAGCGTACTGGTCAATATGAGGCAAGTGTACGTTTTCATAGAGATGTAATTTCTACATTCACCTTTGACGTGGTTGCCCAGGCAAGCAAGTAATATTATTTTACAATACACTAAACCTCTCTCAGCAATGTGAGAGGTTTTTTTTATGAAATTATAGTACCCTTATTTTTACAGTATGAAATACGCAAGACTTACCAAAGAGCAGCTTGATAGTTTACAACAGGAGTTTATCAACTTTTTAGCCACCCAGACCATTACAGGGCAAGAGTGGCAAACTATTAAAAAAGAAACCCCAGAAGTTGCACAGCAAGAACTTGATGTGTTTAGCGATCTAGTTTGGGAAGGAGCGTTAAATCAGGCCAAATTTTTAGAAAATATTTCTCCAAAATTGTTGTTTTTGTTTAAACTAGATGCCCAGCAGATGTCTTTAATCTCTGTAAAGGTGGTTCAAGAGGGTATAGACATAACAACTAAGGATGGATACGCTTGGCTTCAAAAAAATTACACCACAGACGATGTGGAGTTTTACACGGCTACAAAACAATACACAGAAGATAAAAACCTGGATATATTTAAGCTCATACAACAAGGGGCTGCTATTACCAAAGGAGACTTATATGGTTTTTTTCAAGGAATCTTAAATAGCTAGTAAGAAGCGTTTAATTTTTCTATCCTTTTTACTCGTATCGCAAACTCTCAATAGGATCAAGCCTTGCCGCTTTAACGGCTGGATATGCACCAGCAAGCACAGCCACAACAAATGTGATAATAGTTGCCCAAGTCATAGCTACAATGGGTAGGGTGAATTCAAAATCAAAGGCAGCAGCAAATCCTACGCCAGTGAGAATTCCTAAAATAATCCCAAGTACAGATCCAAACTGACCTATAACAATCGTTTCGATTAAAAACTGAGTGGATATCGTTCCGTTTTTAGCACCTAAAGCTTTACGTACGCCAATCTCTCTAGTTCTTTCTGTTACAGATACTAACATGATATTCATAAGCGCTATTGAGGAACCTAAAATTGTAATAATACTTATAATCCAGGCCGCGGTCTCTAATACCCCACCAATATCTGAAGCACGTGCCAATAAATCATCACTGCGCAGGATTCCAAAATTCTTCTCTTCAATAGGACTCAGGCCTCTAATGTTTCGAAATATAACCAAAGCTTCATCTTGGGCTCCTTGCATCATTGCCTTGTCCACTACTTTTACACTAATGGTGTAGTTAATATTTGGTTGGGTGAAAATTCCTCTCGCCACCTGTATAGGGAGTAAGACTTTTAAATCTTGGTTGTTTCCAAAGGTTGCTCCCTTAGACTCTAGTATACCGATGATTTTGAATTTCACGCCACGAATACTAATGGTTTTATTTAAAGGGTTTTCATTTTCAAAAATGCTTTTTAAAAAATCTGGCCCAATAAGGCATACCTTGGTGTTGTTCTGTATATCAAAAACAGTAAAATTTCTTCCTTGATCTATTAGGGTTCCTGTATTGTCTAGGTAGTTTTCATTAACGCCGTATACTTGTACCTCAGGGTCTGTTTTTTTACTTTCATAGCGTACCTCTGCAGAACGAGTTCCTGCAAATGAAACCGAAGTACTTGTAAAAGGATACTCATAGATGTCTATAAAATTACGTACATCATCATACCTAATGATGGGATTTATCTTTTTGCGTTCTCCGCGACCCTCTCTATTGACAGAAAATTCATATCTCTCAATATTAAAAGTATTGCTACCCATAGAGGCAAAATTACCTGCAATGTTGGTTTCAAGTGCCTTTACTGCACTTAAAATACCCACAAGAGACCAAATACCAATACCCATAATAACAATGGTTAAAATGGTTCTAAGCAATTGTGTTTTTATAGAGTCTAGTGCAATGCGCACATTTTCGCGAAACAGTGAAAACATAAAATAGTAATTTGTTGTTAGACTAAAGTCTTTGGGTAAAGTTACAGTTTTGTGTGATATTAACTCAGGTTTTTATTCTGTGGTTATTAAATGTTAACACTATCCATAAATTTAGCCCTACAATACTAGAAAAAGACCCCACTAATTATGATATTTGTATTTTTAAAGAAAGTAGTATGAAACCATCTATACCAAAAGGAACCCGTGACTTTTCTCCAGCGCAAGTAGCTAAGCGTAACTATATTATGGATACTATAAAGCAACACTTCTCTTGTTTTGGTTTCCAGGCTATAGAAACACCTAGTTTTGAGAAAAGCGAAACCCTTATGGGTAAATATGGTGAAGAAGGAGATCGCTTAATTTTTAAAATTCTTAACAGTGGTGATTATTTAAAAAAAACAACGGATACTTTTCTGACTACTAAAGACAGCCAAAAACTAACTACTCAAATTAGCGAAAAAGCACTCAGGTATGATTTAACAGTGCCCTTTGCTAGATATGTTGTTCAGCATCAAAATGATATTACATTCCCCTTTAAGAGGTTTCAAATGCAACCCGTATGGAGAGCAGATAGACCTCAAAAAGGTCGCTTTAGAGAATTCTACCAATGTGATGCAGATGTAGTTGGAAGTACTTCTTTATTGCAGGAGGTAGAGTTGGTGCAATTATATGATGCGGTTTTTACATCCTTGAAATTAAAAGGCAGTGTAATAAAGATCAATAATCGTAAAATATTAAGTGGTATTGCTCAAGTAATTGGTGCACAAGACAAACTTATTGATTTTACAGTAGCCCTAGATAAACTAGATAAAATAGGTCCTGACGGAGTTAAAAAAGAAATGCTTGAAAAAGGTATTAGTCAAGATGCAATTAACAAAGTACAGCCTTTATTTAGCTTCAAAGGAACTGCCAAAGAGCAGTTAGAAAGCCTAAAAGCGATGCTTAGCGCATCTCAAACTGGAATGCAGGGCATACAAGAGTTGGAGTTTATTGTTGCTAATGTTTCAGCTTTAGAGCTTCAAACAGCTACTCTTGCCATTGATGTTACCCTAGCTAGAGGCTTAAATTATTACACCGGAGCTATTTTTGAAGTTAGTGCACCACAAGGTGTTACTATAGGAAGTATTGGGGGCGGGGGTCGTTATGACGATCTCACAGGTATCTTTGGTTTAAAAGACGTTAGTGGTGTGGGTATTTCTTTTGGTTTGGATAGAATTTATTTAGTTCTTGAAGAGCTTGGCCTATTTCCAGAAACTACAGCAGCAAGTACAGATGTGTTGTTTTTTAATTTTGGCGAAACAGAAGCTTTATTTGCTATGAAGGCTATCAAGCAATTAAGAAGTAACGGGATCTCTGCAGAACTTTATCCAGATATTGCAACCAATCAAAAGAAAGAAAGAAAACAACTCACCTATGCAGAGCGAAAGGGGATATCATACATTGTGTTGTTAAAAGACCAACAGATACAGGATAATACCTACATCATTAGAAACATGCAAACGGGTGATAAACAAACAGTAGGGCTCGAGGAATTAATTGAAGTTTTTAAGTAAGAATTTTACATAAATAACAAAAGCCCATACACTATGTATGGGCTTTTTTTTTGTAGCGAGGAGCAGACTTGAACTGCCGACCTCTGGGTTATGAATCCAGTGCTCTAACCAGCTGAGCTACCTCGCCAAATGTTACTGGTTGTGCTTTGTTGCAGATATTGTGCATTAAAGCGGCTGCAAAGATAAAAACAAAAAAGTGTAGGGCAAACAATCCACCATTTTTTATTCTATTTTATTTCTGTTAAAATTTCTCAGTAAATAAGCCGTACATTTGTGGCTCATTAAGACTGGGTTCTTATCTTGTCTTTTAACATTATTTATGTCATTTCAATCATTAGGGCTCAACGATGCCTTGCTAAAAGCAATTAGCAAAAAAGGATACACTACACCAAGTCCAATTCAACAAAAAGCAATTCCAAAAATACTAGATGGTAGAGATGTCTTGGCATCTGCACAAACTGGAACTGGTAAAACGGCTGGGTTTACATTGCCAATGCTACAGCAGTTTCTAGCCAACCCTGCCCAACATAAAGGAAGAAGAAAGATAAAGTCATTGATATTAACCCCAACAAGAGAGCTTGCTGCTCAGGTCTTGGATGATGTAAAGACCTACTCAGAGTTTACAAATCTTAAAAGCACTGTAGTTTTTGGTGGCGTGAATGCAAATCCTCAAATAAAAACATTACGTCAAGGAGTTGATATTTTAGTGGCTACTCCTGGTAGGTTATTAGATTTGCATAGTCAAGGTGTGATTAATTTTTCTGGAATTCAGTTCTTAGTTTTGGATGAAGCAGACCGCATGCTTGATATGGGTTTTTTAAGAGATATTAAAAGGATTTTAGCCCTGTTACCATCTAAGAGACAAAACTTATTGTTTTCTGCAACTTTTTCTAAAGAAATTAAAACCCTCGCAAATAGCTTTTTACACAACCCCGCTATGGTAGAGGCAGCTCCCCAAAACACGACAGCTGAGAAAGTAGATCAAATCATATACAGAACAAATAAAGGTTTAAAGACAGCTCTTGTAATAAAGCTCATTACAGAGGGTAACTGGAATCAAGTTTTGGTGTTTACCAGAACCAAACATGGTGCCAATAAACTTTCTCAAAAATTAGAAAAAGCAGACATTAAGGCTGCGGCTATACACGGTAATAAAAGTCAAGGGGCAAGAACAAGAGCCCTTGCTGGTTTTAAAGAAGGTAGCATATCTGTTTTGGTAGCTACAGACATAGCAGCACGTGGGCTTGATATCCCATTGCTTCCTCATGTAATAAACTTTGAGTTGCCTAATATACCAGAAGACTATGTTCATAGAATTGGACGAACAGGTAGGGCAGGAGCCAGCGGAAAAGCGATTTCTATTGTAAGTGTTGATGAATATGCCTATGCAAGAGGGATAGAGAAATTGCTGAATATTAAGTTAGAAAGTACAATCATCCCAGGATTTGAGCCAACAGAATCACTACATGAAGTTGAATCTAAAAAGGCAGAAAATAAAGCAGCTCATAATAGAGGTAGAAGAAACAAAGGGCGTTCTCAATCAAATACATCTTCTCAAGAAGGTGCAAAAAAGAGACGTAAATTTAGAAGATAACATACCACTATAGCTATTGAAATAATCTAGTTGGATAGGATATCATTTCTTAGCCGTAAATAATAGGTTTCTTTCTTTTGGTTATTATATTTAATATCTATATTGGAGTCAATAACAAACAACAATGGAAGAAAAAATAAAATACGAAATGGAAATTCCAATACAGGTTTCCCCTTCATTATTGTATACCTATATCTCAACACCATCTGGAC
>CBFHMO010000080.1:0-7381 GCA_965656925.1 Patiriisocius sp. | reverse complement strand
GGGCATCATCCACATTTGCAATATTTGCAAAAAGACTAAGATGGTGGTTTTTTATTAGTTCATAATCTAGTGTAATGCTTGATTTTAAATACGTGTCACCACGTAAGCTTAGGGCTTCATACCCATAAAAAGGAAGTATGTTATTTACCTGCTTAAACCCATATCCACCAAGCATAAAATCTAAAGAAGTGGTGCTAGAGCTTCCTATTTTAAAACCAGTTTCTGCGGTAAATACACTGGTTATTTTTTTGAAAAATGTTTGAGCATACCCCACATTTGCTTTGAGTATTGTAAAGGGTTCAAAATTGCTATTACTCCCCTGAGAAAATAAATACAAGTGGGTGTCTGCTTGAAACACAACTCCTTTTTTAGGGAAAAATACATTGTCATAGGTGTCATACTTTACATACCCAAAGCCACTGTAGTAATTGGTGGCATCAAAAATGGTTCTAGGTATATTATCCACATCTGTGCCAATGGTTTCAGAAATGTATCTTAAAAATTTATGCTCTACTCCAGCTCCCAATAAAAAAATGCGATTAAAAAGAGTCTCTCCATAGAGTTGATTTGTAAAGTCACTGTACTGGAAATCTATTTTATTTACAGGAAATCCAGAGGTATTATTTAGATCGTTTGCAACAAAGTCTGTGGAAACATTTTTGTCAAAAAAATCATAAGATGAGTTAAAACCAAGACTCCAATAAAAACCCTTGTCTATGTAATAATTAAAATTATATCTTAGGTTATCTCCCACGATAACATCAAGAGAGGCAATATCATTATTGGTTAAAAATTGTTTTCTGGTAACATTTAAAAGCACCCCTGTATCAAATAATGGGTCATAATGAGCGCCCAAGCGGAGCTCCATGTTAGACTTACTCTCTGTCACTTTAAAAGATACCGTGTAGTGATTTAATTGGTCTTTTACAAACCTGTAATCTATATCATCAAAGTTCCCTGTTGCAGAGAGGTTGTTTACTCCCTCAACAAAAGAAGAGTAACTCACGGTAGCTGGAGTTTTCAGCTTTAACTTCCCTAAAATATAAGCAGCTGTATATTGCTGGTTCCCTTCTATAACAACTTGCTTTATATACAAATCCTCTTTGCTGTGGGGCACAGGTTTTAATAAGGCTCTGGGAGTTTGCTGCTGGGCGATGCGCTCTAACTTTTGGATTACTTGATTGGCAGCCTCATACCCTGCCTGAACAATCCTATTTGCGTCATCAAAAGATACTACCGAAAACTCCTCTATATTGGGTTTTATATACACATCTGTGTCTTTTATTTTGGGCTGCATTTGTTTAACAGAAGTGTAGTTATTAACCTGTAAAACAAGGTCTAGAGCAGAGGTGAGGTCTTTCTTTTTCTTGATACCATCCTGCACATCAACCCCAATGATAACATCAACTCCTTTGGCCTTAAGTTCTTTTACAGGGTAGTTGTTTACAATCCCGCCATCTATTAAAATCATATCATTAATGACCACAGGATTAAACAAGGTAGGGAGTGCTCCACTGGCAGAAACAGCTCTTGGTAGATATCCATTTTCTAGCAGTACCATCTCTCCATTTTCAGCATTAGTAGCAACACATAAAAATGGAATAGGCAGCTTGCTAAAATCTGTTATGTGGTTTACATGACTGGTCAATTTTGAGAATAGGTTGTATATGTTTTGCCCATTAGAGAGCCCTGTAGGAAATGAAATTTCAAACCCATCAAAGGGAAGTGTTAATGCATATTTTATACGCTCGTCTTTTTCATTAAAAGTCTTAGCTCTTCTAGGTACTTGGTCTTGAATTAGTGTCGAAAAATCTACCTGTTTAAACATTAAATCTAGCTGTGATGCTGTATACCCTGCCGCATAAAGCGCGCCTACAATTGCTCCTGTAGAGGTGCCTGCTATATAGTCTATTTTAACTCCAGCTTGTTCTATGGCTTTTAAAACTCCAATGTGCGCTAGCCCTCTTGCACCGCCTCCACTAAGCACTAGCCCAACAGATACATCCTTGTTGTTTGGGGGTAAAGAATCCTCAATTTGAGAAAAACCTAAGGTGCTTAAAAAAATAAAAAAAATACATAAAGTGTGCCTCATGATGGTATGCTAGGTTTTTTCTTTTGTTTGCGCGTTGTTAAAATGCACTCTAATTTTTTTGGCCCTACTAGGGCCTATTACTTTTGTTAACTCTTCAAAAGAAGCCTCTCCTATACGTTTGGAGCTTTTAAAAACACGCAATAGGTCAACAACTGTTTTCTCTCCAATACCCTCGATGGTTTCTAGGGCTGTATTTAAAGCCTCTTTACTTCTTTTTTGTCTATGAAATGTAATTCCAAAACGGTGCGCTTCGTTTCTTAGTTGTTGGATAATCTTTAAGGTTTCAGACTTTTTATCCAAATACAAAGGTATGGGATCATCGGGGTAGAATAACTCCTCTAATCTTTTTGCAATTCCAATAATGGCTATTTTGCCTCGCAAACCAAGATCGTCTAATGCTTTTAGAGAGGAAGATAGTTGACCCTTCCCACCATCTATAATAATAAGCTGAGGCAAGGGTTGTTTTTCTTGCAATAAACGCTTGTATCTCCTAAAAACAACCTCCTCCATAGACGCAAAATCATCAGGGCCTACTACGGTTTTAATATTAAATTTGCGATAGTCCTTTTTACTTGGTTTTCCGTCTTTAAAAACCACACATGCAGCCACAGGATTGGTTCCTTGAATATTACTATTGTCAAAACACTCTATATGGCGAGGTTCTTGTGAGAGGCGTAAATCTTTTTTCATTTGCGCCATAATCCTGTTTGCATGTCTAGCTGGATCTACAATTTTGGCCTGTTTAAAACGCTCCATTCTGAAATATTTGGCATTGCGCGTTGATAGGTCCAGAATTTTCTTTTTATCTCCTAATTTAGGAATATGCAACTTCACCCCGGCTTCAACATTAATTGCAAAGGGCACATACACCTCTTTGGATTGAGAGTTAAATCGTTGGCGCAATTCCACAACACAAAGCTCTAATAACTGAGCATCTGTCTCGTCTAATTTTTTCTTTACCTCAAGAGTGTGGCTTCTAATGATAGAACCAAAAGACAGTTGCAAAAAATTGACATACCCATAACTCTCGTCGCTAATCACACTAAAGACATCAACATTATTTATGTTTGGATTTACGATAGTAGACTTGCTTTGGTAGTTTTCTAAGGTTTGTATTTTCTCTTTTATACGTTGGGCGTCTTCAAATTGCAAATTGGCAGCGTATTGATTCATCTGCTGCTTAAACCCGCCCAAAGACTCTTTGAAATTTCCTTTTAAAAGATTCCTGATGGCATCAATGGCTGTGTTGTATGATATTTCAGAATGTAAATTTTCACAAGGACCTAAGCAATTTCCTAGGTGGTACTCCAAGCAAACTTTGTATTTCCCATTGTTTATTTTCTCGTGAGCCAAATCATAATTACAGGTTCGCAAAGGGTATAATCCCTTTATTAAATCCAAAAGGGTGTGTACGGTTTTAAAATTGGTGTAAGGACCAAAGTACTCACTGCCATCTTTGATGAGTCTACGGGTAGAAAACACTCTTGGAAAACGTTCTTTTTTAATACAAATCCAAGGATAGGTTTTGTCATCCTTTAACAAGATATTATACTTGGGTTGGTATTTTTTAATAAGGTTGTTTTCTAGCAACAGTGCATCTGTCTCTGTGGCAACCACAATATGCTTAATATCAACAATTTGTTTGACAAGTATGCGCGTACGCGCAATTTCATGGGTTTTATTGAAATAAGAGGCAACCCGTTTTTTTAAATTTTTAGCTTTCCCAATATACAGAAGCTGCCCGTTTTTATCATAATACTGATACACACCAGGGGTATCTGGTAGGGTAGAAACTTGAAGAACTACTGGTGGGTGTGCCATAGGGTAAAGATAAAAGCATTTTGTGATATTGATAGGTATTCTCTAATGAAATTAACCCATTTATTATTTAATGCTAGAGGGTGGCTTTATGGAATATAAAAGCTGTTTTTTTAGTACATTGCAACAACCAAGACACCATAGATGAACATTGCTATTCTTTCTCGAGCAGAACAACTGTACTCCACACAAAGTCTTTTAAAGGCTGGAGAGGTTCAAAACCATGATATAGAAATCATTGATCCTACCTACTGTAATTTAATGATTGTTAACAACAAAGCTGTTTTACAGTACCACGATCAAATCATTGATGATCTTGATGCTATTATTCCTAGAATTGGCGCATCAAACACTTACAGGGGCTCCTCTATTGTGAGGCATTTTGAATCTATGGGTGTTTTTAGTATCGCATCCTCACAAGGTATTATTAACTCCAGAGATAAGTGGACCTGTTTTCAAATACTAGCACAAAAAGGCATTGCTATGCCTAAAACCATACTTGGCTCATACCCTTATCTAGAAGCTTTTGTGAAAGATTTTGGCAACAAACCCATCGTTATTAAAATACTGGAAGGCACGCACGGCCAAGGAGTTATTTTATGCGAAAACTATAAAAACGCATTAGCTACGGCACAGACCTTGCAGTCTGCAAATGTTAAATTTGTAATGCAGGAATTCATTGCAGAGGCCCAAGGCACAGACATACGGGCCATTGTTATTGATGGCCAAGTAGTTGCCTCGATAAAGCGGCAGTCTAAAGATGGAGATTTTAGGTCTAACCTTCATCTGGGAGGTAGTGCAAGTGTTTTACAATTATCGAAGGCAGAAAAGCAACTGGCAGTTGCCACGGCAAAAGCATTAGATTTACAGCTCTGTGGTGTAGATATATTATCTTCAAAAAGAGGACCTTTGGTCTTGGAGGTAAATTCTACCCCGGGTCTAGAAGGCATCGAAACTGCTACAGGAATTGACATATCAGGAAAAATCATAGCATTTATAGAACAACAAAAAAAATAATTCGTTCTCGTTTTTATGGCATATAACAACACAGACCTAGTTATTCTTGGTGAAAAAATAGCCTTAGGACAACATAAAACCATCAATTTTAGCTTTGCGAAACTCTACACCTCAAGCAAAGTAGAAATCCCTGTTGTTATACATCGGGCTAAAATACCTGGGCCAACGGTTGTTATCACAGCAGGTATTCATGGAGACGAAATTAACGGAGTAGAAATTGTACGGCAAATCATTGCGAAAAAAATTAATATTCCTCTTTCAGGCACTACCATATGTATTCCTATTTTAAACACCTTTGGGTTTTTAAATGCAGATAGAACTTTCCCAGATGGAAGAGACCTCAACAGAGTTTTTCCTGGCACAAAAACAGGTTCGTTGGCCAGCAGAGTAGCTTATTATTTCACCAAAGAAATACTGCCTTTTGCAGATTATTGTCTCGATTTTCATACGGGAGGTGCCCAACGCTTTAACGCCCCACAAGTACGCATCACCCCGAAAAACCCTGAATTATTAAAATTAGCTGCTATATTTAATGCTCCTTTTACCGTATATGCCTCAAATATTTCAAAATCATACCGGGCTACGTGTCATAAAATAGGAACTCCCATTTTACTTTTTGAGGGAGGGAAATCACAAAGTAGCAATAAGAATATTGTCACTCAAGGTGTAGAGGGAGTTATGCGTGTTTTAAATCATCTAGGGATGTTGAGCCTGGGTGTTGATGTCCCTAAAAAAAAGACTCCTACTATAGTTATTAATTCCAGCAGATGGATTAGAGCGCAAAAAAGCGGGCTATTGCATCTTAAAATTCCTTGCAATAAATATGTGGAGAAGGGAGAATTTTTAGCGACCATCACAGATCCTTATGGCACCATGCGCTTCAAGGTTTTGGCGCCCAACAAAGGGTATATTATAAATGTAAACCAATCGCCTATTGTATATCAAGGAGATGCCATTTTTCATATTTCTACACAAAGCAAAACCATTGAAAAGACGCTACAAGAAAACATAAAATAATGACCAAAGAAACACTTAGACAACACTACAAATCACTTAGAGCCTGCATGGATACATCTAATGTTGCAGATCAAAGCCTTGCCATTGCAAACCAGGTCTTGAAACTGCCTATTTGGGAATTCACCAACTACCATGTATTTTTACCCATAGAAAATAAGGTAGAAGTAGATACTAGTTATTTGCTAAGTGTTTTACAAGGAAAAGATAAAAGTGTTATTCTCTCAAAATCTAATTTTGATACCCACACCATGCAGCACATCTTGTTGCAAGAAAACACTCGTATTGCGGTATCAAAATTTGGCATTCCAGAACCCCAAAAGGGTATAGAGGTTGCCCCCTCAAGCATAGATGTGGTTTTTGTACCCCTTCTTGCTTTTGACAAACAAGGGCATAGAATAGGGTATGGAAAAGGTTTTTATGATCGGTTTTTAAAGCAGTGCGGACCAAATACTCGCTTTGTTGGGCTGTCCTTTTTTGCCCCAGAAAACAAAATCCCTAGCGCCTCACATGATATTGCTCTTGATTATTGTGTTACGCCAAAAAACAGCTATACTTTTTAATGCTTTAAAAAATCTGGGTATTGCTTTTATTAAAAAAGGGGTTCAATAAAAGGCTTTTTTAGACAAAAGCGCTATCTACTTTGGAAATGTCTTTTTATTAAACACTACAAGCATTCCAACACCAGTGCTAATGGCTACATCTGCAACATTAAATACAGGGTCAAAAAAGGTAAAACGCTCTCCTCCCCAAAGAGGTATCCAGTTAGGCAATACCCCGTCGTATAGCGGGAAAGATAGCATGTCTACCACCTTACCATGAAACAATGTGCCGTATGGCTGATCTGCAAAGGCAGTAGCAACGTTGGCGTAACTAGCGTCAAAAATAAGACCATAAAATACAGAGTCAATAATGTTTCCTAGCGCGCCAGCAAAAATTAATGCAACAGCACAAAGAAGAATCCCTGCGCTTTTTTTTCTAGCACTATCCCAAAGCCAATATCCAATTCCGCATATGGCAACAAGCCTAAACAATGTGAGTATTAATTTACCGTAGGTTCCAGGAATTTTTGCCCCCCAAGCCATTCCATCATTTTCAACAAATAAAATTCTAAACCAAGAAAACACCCCTACCTCTTCATGAAGCTGAAAAGTTGTTTTGATATATATTTTAGAAATTTGATCAATCAATAAGATCAAAACTATAAGAAGGATGGATTTTTTTAGGGTCATGGCGTATAAGTAACGTAGACAAAAATAACATTATTATTTGATTTAAAATATGAGGCTAAGTCCTGCTTTTTGACTCGGTGAGAGATACGCTAAAAAAGGTAAAATGATTTTGGTATACTAAAAAAACCTTACAGAAGCGCAAGGTCTTTTTGGATAATTTATGTTGTGCACAGTGTGTTACTGCATGTTTTTTGCTTCTATACTTAGG
>CBFHMO010000079.1:0-7394 GCA_965656925.1 Patiriisocius sp. | reverse complement strand
AATGACATGAAACTGGTCTTCCAGATTCATGTGGCTATTATCTATAGCGATGGCATCTTTTGCCTTTACAAGAGGAGAATCCTTGCGCGAAGAGTCTAAACGGTCTCGCTCTACCACATTTTTCAAAACATCCTTTAAAGAAACCTTATCTCCACTGTCTATAAGTTCTTTATAGCGGCGCTGAGCTCTTGTAGCTGCAGATGCATCTAAAAATATTTTAAGCTCCGCCTCTGGGAACACCACAGTGGCTATATCACGACCATCCATAACAACCCCTTTGTTTTGCCCTAATTTTTGTTGTTGAGAAACCAATTTTGCGCGCACCGCAGAAATGGCAGCAACAGGACTTACAAGACTTGATACAGCGAGTGTTCGTATTTGTTTTTCAACATTAACACCATTTAAAAAAACGTCAGCCATACCTGTGCTTTCATTTTTTTTAAAATCAATTGATATATCCTTTAATGCATTCTCTAAAGCACCTTGATCTACTTTAGCATCTGTAATAAACCCTTGTTGCATTGCAAAAAGAGTTACTGCACGATACATAGCGCCTGTATCTACATATATGTAGTCAAGCCAATCTGCCAATTGCTTTGCAAGAGTGCTTTTTCCTGTTGAAGAAAAACCGTCAATGGCGATGGTGATTTTTTTCATTATTGTAAATCTATGTTAAGTCCAAAAAAACTACTTGATGCAGCGGTATTGTATTTTGAAAACGAATAATTTAATCTCACTTTATTAAGTTTAATTCCAAATCCCGCACTCAAGCCCGAAAATGCTCGTGTATCTATAATACGTAATTCTTCTGCGCGTCTAAAATTATAACCAAGCCGTATATTAAAACCACTTTCAGGAAATAGCTCGAGGCCAACAATAACGTGACGAAATGCCTCATCTATAAAATTAATGTTTTCTTTGGTAACAACTCCTTCCAAATCTGTAATTTCTCTGTCTGGGTTTGAAAAAGCCAAATCCCACCGCTGCATGTTTTCTAGAGTAATGTGCCACCTAATTGGTATGCGCTCTAGAATTTGAGATGCCCCCAGAATGATTTCAAAGGGAAGCGGCTCTATCTCTATATCATAAGGTGTGAGCTGGGTTCCTATGTTTCTGGCTACTGCTGTTATTTGCAAATCCCACTGGTCATGAACATACATGATACCTATATCTGCAGCGATCCCAAAGGAGCTGTACTGCTCTAGTTGAGAGGATATAAACTTAATATTACCCCCATAATGGAAATTAGTAAAAGGAATGTTACGCGCATGGCCCACAGAAATTGCTACCTCTGCACCAGAGAAATTATTGGTAGCATTTCCTTGGGTATCGTAGCCAGCAAAATCTCCGTAATTTATATATGAAATCCCTGCATGTATTACCTGGGTGTATCTATCCCAAGAATAGGCATAAGCAACCGTACCGTAATTAACGTCTGCTAAATAATTATTGTAATTAACAGATAACTGTTTATCCATTTGAGGATTAATGGCAGCGGGATTAAATAATCCTTGAATTGGATCATAATCGTAATTAGTAACTATCTTGCCTCCTAAAGCAGCTTGTCTAGGGTCATTAACCAAATTTAAAAATTGATAGGTAGCGCGCCCTCCTATTTGCCCAAGGGCAGAAAAAGTTATGAGTGAGGTTAGTAAAAATAAAACCTTTTGGTTCATAGAGGGTAGCAAAGAATTCTTTAGTACAATAACGAGTGTAAGTATAATTTATTTTCGAGAGAAAAGAAAAGAGTTTTACAATAAAAAGCAGCTAGAGAACAGACCACTAACTGCTTTTAAAATATCATCTTATAATTTTTTAGCTCCTTTGACCTTTTCCTTTGTTAAAGCAAGAGCTAAAACATCACTCATTTCCTTTACATAATGAAAGGTTAAGCCCTTTAAATATTCTGGCTTAATCTCGTCTATATCTCGTTTGTTTTCCTCACACAGCAAGATCTCTTTGATACGTGCTCTTTTTGCTGCAAGTATTTTCTCTTTGATTCCTCCAACAGGTAGCACCTTTCCACGAAGTGTTATCTCGCCAGTCATGGCCAAACTCTTCTTTACTTTGCGCTGGGTAAATAAAGACACTAGTGAGGTTAGCATCGTTATTCCTGCACTTGGCCCGTCTTTTGGAGTAGCTCCCTCTGGTACATGGATGTGTACATTGTACTTTTCGAAAATCTCTTGTTTAAGGCCTAAGGTTTCTGCATTAGATTTTATGTACTCTAAGGCTATAGTGGCAGACTCTTTCATAACCTTACCAAGATTTCCTGTCATATTTAAAGTTCCTTTTCCTTTGCTTATGGTAGATTCTATAAACAAAATATCTCCACCTACGCGTGTCCAGGCTAGGCCAGTAACAACACCTGCTACTTGGTTGTTTTCATACTTATCTCTCTCGAGTCTTGGAGCTCCTAATATTTCAACAATATCTTCATTGCTGATTTTAACATTATAACTTTCCTCCATGGCAATTTTCATAGCAGCATAGCGTACTGTTTTTGCAATTTGCTTTTCTAGACCACGAACACCACTTTCTCTTGTATACCCTTCTACAATTTTTTCTAATTGCGCTTTACCTACTTTAAGATGCGCTTTTGTTAAACCATGCTCTTTTAATTGCTTTGGTAATAAGTGCTGCTTGGCAATTTCAACTTTTTCTTCAATAGTATATCCTGTAACATTGATAATCTCCATACGGTCTCGTAAAGCTGGTTGTATGGTACTTAAACTATTAGAGGTTGCAATAAACATAACCTTAGACAAATCATACCCTAGTTCTAGAAAGTTATCATAGAAAGAACTGTTTTGCTCAGGATCTAAGACCTCTAAAAGTGCAGAAGAAGGATCGCCTTGACTGCCTATAGAAAGCTTGTCTATCTCATCGAGCACAAAAACAGGATTACTTGTACCTGCTTTTTTCAGACTCTTGATTATCCTACCTGGCATTGCTCCTATATAGGTTTTACGGTGTCCTCTTATTTCGGCTTCATCTCTTAAACCACCCAAAGAGATACGTATGTACTCTCTTCCCAGTGCCTCTGCTACAGATTTTCCTAAAGAAGTTTTACCAACTCCTGGAGGGCCATACAAACAAATAATAGGCGATTTCATGTCATTACGTAACTTTAAAACTGCAAGGTATTCTATAATGCGTTTTTTAACATCATCTAGACCGTAGTGGTCTCTATCAAGAATTTTCTTGGCACGTTTTAAATCAAATTTATCTTTACTAAATTCATTCCAAGGTAATTCTAAAAGTAGGTCTAAGTAATTTTTTTGAATACTAAACTCAGCAACTTGAGGATTTAAGCGTTGCATTTTAGATAATTCCTTTTTGAAATGTGCTGCGGTGTCTTTATTCCATTTTTTTGCATTACCACGCACTCGCATTGCTTCAATCTCTGCCTCAGAGGTGCTTCCGCCCAATTCTTCCTGAATGGTTTTCATTTGCTGATTCAAGAAATACTCACGCTGTTGTTTGTTTATATCATTATGCACCTTTGTATGAATATCTTTTCTCAAAGAGAGTTTTTGCAACTCCAGGTTCATGTATCGAAGAGTCTCCAAAGCTCTTTCTTGCAAATCATTAATTTGTAATAGTTTCTGCTTTTCTGCTACTGAAATATTTAAGTTAGAAGAAACAAAATTGATTAAAAATGACGGGCTCTCTATATTTTTTATAGCAAAGGATGCATCGCTAGGAATGTTAGGACTGTCTTTAATTATAGCTAAAGATTTTTCTTTTATGGTTTCTACAATTACCAAAAACTCTTCATTGTCTTTTGCAGGTCTGGCTTCCTCAACCCCTCTCACTGTTGCAGTAAGATACGGCTCTGTGGTAATCACCTCTGCTACTTGAAAACGTTTTTTACCCTGTATGATAACTGTTGTGTTACCATCAGGCATTTTTAATACCTTTAATATCTTGGCCACAGTACCAATGGTATTTATATCTTCAATTCCTGGATCTTCTTCCCCTTCCTCTTTTTGAGAAACAACACCAATAATTTTACCTTCTTTATTTGTTTGATTTATGAGCTTAATAGACTTATCACGCCCAGCGGTTATAGGTACAACAACTCCTGGAAATAAAACTGTATTACGTAGAGGTAGTATTGGTAGTATTTCTGGAAGGTCTTCATTGTTCATTTCTTCTTCATCTTCTGAAGACATCAACGGAATAAATTCTGCATCGTCTTGAAATTCCTGAAATGACAAACTGTCTAATAAGGATACTTTTGATTTTGACATAGTATGGTGTAAGACATTGTGTCACAAAAACAATGAAACAAAGTCGTTAATTAAATATATTATTTACCACTAATAGAGCGAAACCACTGATGCTCATATAAATTAGCAGGTATTACGTAGTGTATAATTCAATATGCATGCCATATACAACAGTTACATTAGCAGATTTTAATCACTTATGTGTAGGGTATAAAAAACCAAACACAAAAAGCCTTTTCAATATATCGAAAAGGCCTTTTGTTGTTAAAAATAAATCTTTTTTGTTTGTTACAATAGGTTTAAGTTAAACACCCCTTCTGTGATTTGAATTACAGTAGGATCTACTCCATCAGGATTTACGGCTGTAAATAAAAATGTAGCACTTATATCTCCAGATTCTTGATCATAACTTTCTATGGTAAGCACTCCAGGATTAGAGACAAACTCAATGCTGCTTCCTTCTCTTGTATACAGGCCAATAGTTTCGTCTCCATTTTCTAGATCAGTACTCATAGGGTATACTCCAGGGGTAATAGTATCTGAAGGAAATCCAATTTTCATGGTTCTACCATTTTCCAGAGTAGCTGTTATAAATGTAACATTCATGCCATTTACCTCTTGGTCTGTAATCTCAAGAGTATCGTTTACTCCAGAAGGCTCAAAATCTGCACCATCAATCACCGCCTTGAAAGGCATTAAAGCTGGTGGCTCGGTTCCTTCAAAATATACCGTAAAACTTCCTTGGGTTACTTGATACACCGAAGGATCTTCTCCAAGTGGATCTCTAGCGGTAAAGGAGAAACTAGCTGCAATAACACCATTTTGCGTATCAAACTCTGTAAATGTAATACTTCCCGGGTTTGAGCTTAGGTTTTCTCCACCAATATTTGGGTTATAAATACCGATGAGTTTTGTACCATCAGATATACCATCTTCCATATCAAAAGTTCCAATACCCATATCAAATGGAATATCTATTCTCATCATAGAGCCAGTTGCCGTTTGCGCCTCTACTTTAAAGACCATATCATTACCAACGGTGTTTAGTGTGGTCGTTAATACTTGATCTTCATGTTCTTGCCCATTTACTAGTGCAAAAAACTGATCTACATCGACTGGATCTTCTGAACCTCCTCCACCGCCGGGATCACCACCGCCAGGGTTTTCATCAAAAGTCATTTGAATATCAGTAAAGACTCCCTGAGTTATGGAAGCGTTTTGTATTATAACATCTCCATTGGCATCTGTAATTGGATCTCCGTTGGCATCTACGGCTGCTCTTGCGGCAATAAAATTAAATGTGCCAGAAATAATTAAATCTGTTTCGTTGTAGTTTGTAATTGTTAAGGTACCTCCTCCTCCAATATCACCCAGAGTTAGAAAGGGAAATGTTTCAGATTGAACATCAAAATAGCTTGCGCCATTATCGTTATTTGTAGGGTTTAGTGTTAGATCATAACTTCCATTTGCTAGTGGGCTTGCTGTCAATAGTATTGCGGTATTATTACTTGATACACCTGTAATAATAAAATCACCATCTACATTGACTGAGGCTGTGGTAAAAGCCGCTGTAAAAGCTACGTCATTAACAAGTGCTGTAAATGACCCTGGGACAATCTCTCCAGAGGTATCCTGTTGAGGAAATTCTCCTTCTAGAGGTTCATTGGTGCAAGAGGTAAATTGAAGTGCTAAAAAAGCTATTAACATCCAATTAAGAAGTTGTGATTTTTTCATAAGTGCGTAAGTTTTCCTTTGTAATAACAGCAAATCTAACTAAAAATTGTATAGTATTAATATTTTCTTGGTACGCGTAAAAGTAAAATCACGCCAACAATAAAAAACAAGACTAAAAATAAAATGGCATTGCGCATACTGCCTGTAATTTGATCTACAAAACCATAGACCAACATTCCTACCACAATCCCTATTTTTTCTGAAACATCATAGAAACTAAAATAGGATGTAGTATCCTTAGTATCAGGCAAAAACTTAGAATATGTCGAGCGTGACAGCGCTTGTATACCACCCATTACAAGGCCCACAAAACCAGCTGTTATATAAAACTCTAAGGGCTGGGTTACAAAATATGCAGCTACACATAAAACAAGCCAAATACAATTAATAAAAATTAATGTATTGATGTTTCCGAACCTGCTTGAAGCTTTAGAGGTCAAGAAAGATCCTAAAACTGCCACCAACTGAATAATTAAAATACTAGAGATTAGCCCTAGTGTTTTTTGATCTGAATCTCCCCAATTAATTTCTTGTTCTCCAAAATAAGTAGCAACTAACATAACGGTTTGTACCGCCATACTATAAACGAAAAAAGCAATTAAAAATCTTTTTAACTGAACGTTTTGTGATAAAGATCGTTGTACTTGTTTTAGCTCTCTAAAGCCATTTAAAATTACATCTTTATTTACTTTTTTTGATGCGCCAGTAACACTTGGCAAGTAGTAAAAAGAGTATTGGCTAAACCCAATCCACCAAATACCTACTGTTACAAATGAAATTTTCATGGCCTGAATACTAGCATCTTCTCCAGAGATACCAAAAAGTTCTGGTTTTAAAACCATAATTAGATTAAACAGAAGTAAAAAAACACTACCAATATATCCTAGAGAGAACCCTTTGGCGCTCAAACTATCTTGCTGACTTTTAAAAGCAACATCTGGAAGGTATGAATTGTAAAAAACCAAACTACCCCAAAAACCAACTAAAGCAAGAAAGTAATTAAACAGGCTTAGGTATATATTCTCAAGAGAAAAAAAATACAAACCCATACATGATACCGCACCTAAATAGCAGAAAAACTTCATGAAAATTTTCTTATTGCCAACATAATCTGCAATACCAGATAAAAGGGGAGACAAAAAAGCTACTACCAAAAATGCAGCTGCAGTTGTGTAAGTAATTAAAGGAGTACTGCGTATTTGAGATCCAAATACATTAACTGTTTCTATATTAGATTTGTTAAATAATGCACCATAAAAAATAGGAAAAACGGCAGAAGCAATCACTAAGCTATACACAGAGTTTGCCCAGTCATAAAATGCCCACGCATTACGCAATTTTAAAGATCCTTTTTCTAATTTGGACATAGTATGTATTTTCTGCTAAATTAAAAATATCAAATCATAATGAAGTGTTTTTATTGAG
>CBFHMO010000078.1:0-7526 GCA_965656925.1 Patiriisocius sp. | reverse complement strand
TTGGAGACCCTTTTAAGTTGATACCCGCTGCATCTCCACCCATTAGGGCTGTAAGTTCATCCTTTACTATCTTAACCATTAACTGGCTAGGTTGCAAGGATGTTAACACATTTTGACCCAGCGCTTTTTGCTTAACGGTCTTAGTAAAGTCTTTGGCTATTTTAAAATTAACATCGGCATCCAAAAGGGCACGACGTACCTCTTTAAGGGTTTCTGCAACGTTAACCTCTGTAATACTTCCGTGCCCTTTGAGTACATGAAGGGCTTTATCTAACTTGTCACTTAAATTATCAAACATAGAGAATACATTTTAAACAAAATCTTAATAGAAAATCACATAAGAATTAACCGCAAATATACTAATTGATTGGAGAGTTTCAAAGTAGCAAAGCTATTAAAAACTGCTTTTTTTCTAGTAGAAATCTACAGAGTAAACACCTCAGTAACAAGAATAAAATAAGCTATAAACACCACAGAAAAGAGCACATAATTGTATCTTGTTGCTAATTTACTATCTCTTTGTAAAAAAATGCTATAATCAATTAACGATACCCGCTATGAAACATCTTATCAAACTTCTGGTAATTACCCTGTTTGTTTTCTCACCAGCTCTAGGGCAAACAAGCGTTATACATGTGGGCACCTTACTGGCATCTCCAGGAAGCGCTCCAAAAAGCCAGCAAACCATCGTTGTTGAAAATCAAAAAATAAAACAAGTCTATGGCGGCTATTTAACCGCTCAAGAACTTGGGCTGCAGCAGTCAGATATAACACTCATAGATTTAAAAGATAAATTTGTAATGCCCGGCTTTATAGACATGCACACCCACATTACCTCAGAGCGTGATCCCAATGCAATTAGCCATCTTTGGACCACCCTTGAGGAGGCAGATGCTGCCTACAATGCCATACCGTATGCAGAAAAGACACTTATGGCAGGTTTCACCACCATACGTAATTTAGGAGGTGACCCACATATTATGAACGCCTTAAAAAGAGCCATTAACAATCAGCTCATTATTGGCCCAAGCATTGTAGCCTCTAACGGAGCTGTTTCTGCAACAGGAGGACATGGAGATTTTCATGGATATAATGACGCTATTTTAGAAATGGTTGGTCAAGATGTAAGTATTTGTGATGGTAGCGATGACTGCACAAGAGCAGTAAGAGCACTGGTAAAATCTGGGGCAGATGTGATTAAAATTACAGCAACAGGCGGGGTTTTAAGTAATACCTCAGCTGGGGTTGGCCAACAATTAACAGATCAAGAAATGAAAGCCATTGTTTCCACAGCCCAGAGTTTGGGAAGAAAAGTAGCAGCTCATGCTCACAAGGCCCAAGGAGTAAATGCTGCCCTTAGGGCGGGAGTACACTCTATAGAACACGGATCTTACTTAAATGACGAATCTATTAGGCTCTTTAAACAAACAGGCGCGTATCTTGTTCCTACCCTTTTGGCAGGTGTTTCTGTGTATGAAGAACTGTCTGTAAACCCAAACATACCACCAGCAATTATAGAAAAAATAAAGCAAGTAGCTCCGGTGGTTGAGGCCTCTTTCAAAAAAGCATTGAAAGGCAATGTTAATATTGCCTTTGGCACAGATAGCGGCGTTAGTAGACACGGGACCAATGCCCGTGAATTTGAGCTAATGGTGCTGTACGGTATGGATCAAAACAGCGCTATTAAGACAGCAACTATTAATGCAGCAGCCCTGCTAGGAAAAGAAAATATAATTGGAAAAATAGCACCTGGCATGCAGGCTGATATGGTGGCCACAAACACCAGCCCACTAAAGGATATTTCTGTGTTAAAAGACATTACATTTGTCATGAAGCTAGGCCGCATTTACAAAAACAAATAAAAGTACAACAAGACTACTTCCAAAATACCCCTGCAAAAAAATTAATTATTTTTATGTAGTTTTACGCCATTAAATCATGGAAGAAAAACCCAACATTTGCCAACAAGAGGTCTTTAATAAGGTCTATAAAGAGCAGGTACAATCATTGCGAAACTTTATGTTCTTTAAAACAAAGGATAGGGATGCTTCTTATGATTTGGTACAGGAAGCTTTTTTGAAATTATGGCAAAATTGCGGTAAGGTAAGCCCCAATAAAGCCAAGAGTTATCTCTTTACAACGGCAAACAACCTTTTTTTAAACACAGTAGCTCATAAAAAAGTACAGTTTAAATTCACTCAAGGTGTAAAGAAATCTCAAGACAACAACTCTCCTGAGTTTCTATTAGAAGAAAAAGAATTTGGCCAGAAACTACAAAAAGCACTAGATAGTCTCACCCAATTACAACGCACTGCTTTTTTACTAAGCCGCGTAGAGGGTAAAAAATACAGAGAAATTGCTGCTATTTATAACATTTCAGAGAAAGCTGCAGGCAAAAGAGTATTAGACGCTTTAGAAAAACTAAGAGAAACGATAGATAATTTATAACCCCCTTAGGTGGTAAAATAACAAGTAACCTGTTATAATACAACAAGCACGTAAATGGAAACAAAACAAGCATTAGAAAAATGGCTCAATAATGAGGCAACCCCCGCAGAGATGAAGGTGCTTAATGCGTGGCCAGATTTTGATATCTACAAAAAAATAGATGCCCATACAAAACGCATGGTATTGCCTGAGCACGATATCACTTCTGGAATAAAAGCACTTAGAGACACTCCTCTATTTAACAAGCCCCAACAAAAAACATCTAAAGTAATTACAATGCCAATGCTTTTAAAAATAGCGGCAATTTTTATACTCCTAGCAGTATCTGGTGTATTTATTACAACCCTACCCACAAACATACAAGCGCCTATTGCAGCTAATCAAACCATTGAATTACCTGACAGCTCAAAAATAACATTAAAGCAAAACGGGCGTATTAGCTACAAAAAATATGGCTGGCCCTTTAATAGAGAAGTATCCCTTGAGGGAGAGGCTTATTTTGAGGTGGCAAAAGGAGAAACCTTTACCGTTGTTACCCCAACTGGAAGTGTGAGTGTTCTTGGAACCTCTTTTAATATAAAAACAGAGAATGATATTTTAATAGTTTCTTGTTTTGAAGGCCTTGTCTCTGTTAAGACCAATGGAATCAATACTCTGGTTACTCCCGGAGATTCCTTTAGCTTTGCCCCAACGGTGGTTAACAATAAGATATACACTAGTAAACCAACTTGGATTTTTAACGAAAGTAGTTTTGTAGATGTACCTCTGGAGGCTGTTTTAATGGAAATTGAAAAACATTACAAAGTTACCACCACAACTAAAAATATTGATGTAACTTTACGTTACACAGGTAGCTTTACCCACACAAACCTTGACCAAGCGCTGCAAACTGTAACACTGCCCCTTAACCTTTCTTTTAGCAAAGATTCAAAAAATGAAGTACAAATTTATGACCCTAAAAAACAATAAGTATCCCTTTATATACTTGTGTTTTTTATTGTTTTTTTGGACTCATTGCTGCCTTGCCCAAAACACCGAACATACCATCCCCTTTGAAGATGCAATCTCTGAAATTGAAACGGTGTTTGATGTCAAATTCTCATACAACAGCAACACAGCAAAAAGGTTTAGAGTCTCTAAACCCAATACAAGCCAAACACTTAGCCAAACATTAAAGCTGTTTTCTGACAAAGAGAACATTAACTTCACCCTTGTTAGTAGCCGGTATATAACAGTCAAATTTCCAAAAAAAATGGTGTCTTTTTGCGCTACGTTTATTGATACCCAAACAGCAAAACCAATCGCTATTACCGCTATTTCAGAAAACAAAACATACACCAGTAACCCTGGAGGAATTTTAAAGATAGACCGTATTGCAGATACCCAAGTATTGGAACTATACGTTGAGGGGCAATTTATAAAACAGCTTGTGATTTATCAGGCAATAGCCCATACAAAAGCCAGTTGTCCTTTGTTGTTTATAAATCTGGGGGATATCACCAAATTACCCACCATCACACTCTCTGGCTACATAGCAAAAGGGATCGAAAAAACAAAAAATGGAGCGGTTACAATTAATAAAAATGACTTTGAAATTTTACCTTCGCTCACAGAGCCAGATATCTTACAAATTGCTCAAGTGCTTCCCGGTATACAAAGCTACGATGAAACTGCCTCAAACATAAACATAAGGGCTGGTGGTAGTGATGAGGTAAACATACTGTGGAACGATATTAGGATGTACCAGACAGGCCATTTTTTTGGACTTATATCTGCCCTAAATCCCAATTTGATAGACAATGTTGTTATCTATAAAAACGCAACCCATGCAAGATACAGTGAGGGAGTATCTGGGGTAGTACACATCTACCCAACAAATACCATTGATCCAGAGATAAAAGGAGGTGTAGGTATAAATTTAGCAAGCACCAATGCCTTTGTTAAAATACCTGTAACAAAGTCTTTTGCTATTGTTGGATCTGCAAGAACCTCCATTAACAGTGGTTTGGGTAACCCTATCTATAATTCTTTTTTTAAAAGAACCTTTCAAAACACAGAAATAACAAACCCAAACAACACCCAGCCAGAGGTAGTTAGAACAACAGATGAGGATTTTAATTTCTTTGATATTAGTCTCTCTGCGCTTTGGGACATCTCACCAAAAGACAAACTAAACTACCACTTTATGACCATCAATAATGGTCTTGAATTTAACGAGCGTTTGTTTACCGGTGGCATATCAACAGCAAGTTTTAATGAAGTACAACAAAACTCTCTCTTGGGGGGTGTTAATTACCAAAGAAACTGGAACCAGAAACTCACCACAGGGCTTCACTATAGCAACAGCACTTATAAAGCCAACTCGCAAAATACCCAACTAGAACAAGCAAGTCAAAAATTACAAAAAAACCAAGTTAAAGAACAAAGCCTAAAGTTTGATACAAGCTATGTAATAAACGATGATTTCTCTATTGAGGCTGGCTACCAATATACTAACACCATCATAGACAATGTAGAAAACCCACAAGACGCTACCACATCTTTAAGCAGCTCAAATACAGGAATAACTAGTGGGTTTTACGCGCAAACCACGGCCCAACTATTTGATGATAAAACCACTGTAACACTTGGAGCAAGAGCAACAAACCTATCCAATTTTAAGACGCAGATAGAGCCAAGAATTAACATTTCACATGAGTTAAAAAAACATTGGAATGTGTTTCTCTCTAGCGAGAAAAAACACCAAAACGTACTGCAATTTACCGCCAGTGAAAATCAATTACTAGGAATACAAAACAAACAATGGATCCTGGCAGATGGAGTTCAAAATCCTTTGCTGAAAAGCAGTCAGGTATCATTTGGGACAGATTATACTTTAAAAAACTGGACCCTAAACGCAGAGGTTTTTTATAAAAAAGTAGCAGGTATAAACACCCGTAATCTAGGTTTTAGAAACCAACTTCAAAACACCCAGGCCATTGGCAACTATACAAGTCAAGGTCTTGAAATAGCTGTTGGAAAAAAACTTAAAAACCTTACTACTTGGCTAAGCTACACCTACATTGATAGCACCTATGAATTTAAAACCCTCTCCCCTGTAGGTTTTCCAAACAATTTTAATGTCACCCATTGTGTAAATGCTATTGCTACCTATACCCTAAAAGATGTTACTGTATCTGCAGGGGCTATTTATCATTCTGGATTACCCTACACCACACCACGTAACCAAACTGCTATTTCAAACACCAGTAATGGCCCTCAGATACAATACAACAGCCCTAACAACCAAACATTAAAACATTATTTTAGAACTAACCTCTCAGCAGTATACAAGACCCCTTTAGACGATACATTTGATGCCGTTATAAATCTTTCGTTACTAAATTTGTTTGATACAAAAAATGAGTTAGGAAGATACTATCAAATACAAACAAACCCCCAAGGAGAAAATTATATTAACACAGTTACTCAATATTCTTTGGGCTTTACACCCAACATATCATTGCAGCTACTGTTTTAGAAACTACATTCTATTAGGAACTTGTATCCCTAACAATGAAAATGCTGTTTTTATAACCCCGCCAACTGCGCCGCAAAGAGCAACTCTAAATTCTTTTTCTGTGGTGTTTTGTGCCGCAAAAATGGGCACATTTTGGTAAAAAGAATTAAACTCCTTCACCAAATCATAGGTGTAGTTTGCTATGAGTGCTGGACTATAATGCAAGGCTGCTAATTGAATTGTCTCAGGAAATAACTGAAGTGTTTTTAGTACTTGCTTTTCTTTGGGATCAAGGCAAACAATAGCTTCTTTAGATGGCTGGCTAGCCCCTGATGCCTTTCTTAAAATTGATTGAATACGCGCGTAGGTGTATTGAATAAATGGCCCAGTATTGCCTTGAAAATCTACACTCTCTTCTGGGTTAAATAAGATGCGTTTTTTTGGATCAACCTTTAAAATATAATATTTTAAAGCCCCAAGACCTATGGTGGAGTACAGCGTTTGTTTTTCTTGGGCGGTAAAATCATCAATCTTACCTAGAGATTCAGAAATGCTACAAGCGGTGGTAGTCATGTCTTTTATTAAATCATCTGCATCTACCACAGTACCTTCTCTAGATTTCATTTTACCACTTGGCAAATCTACCATTCCGTAACTTAGGTGAAATAAATTTTTTGCCCATCCAAATCCTAGTTTCTGTAGTATTAGAAATAGCACCTGAAAATGATAATCCTGCTCATTTCCAACGGTGTAAATCATCCCATTTATATCTGGGTAATCTTTAACGCGCTGTATGGCAGTCCCGATGTCTTGAGTCATGTAAACAGCCGTCCCGTCTGCGCGTAAAACAATTTTTCTGTCTAGTCCCTTATCGGTAAGATCACACCAAACAGAGCCGTCAGGATCCTTAACAAAAACCCCACTAGAGAGGCCTTCTTGGATAAATTCTTTACCTAGTAAATAGGTGTTACTTTCATAGTAATTTTTATCAAAATCTACACCAATATCTGCATAGGTTTGATCAAAACCATCATACACCCAACCGTTCATGGTTTTCCAGAGTGAAACTACCTCTTTGTCTCCAGCCTCCCACTGCAAGAGCATTTGCTGCGCCTGCAGAATTATAGGAGCTTGCTTTTTTGCATCTTCTTCTGAAACCCCTTGGGATATTAAATCATTAATTTCTTTTTTATATTCTTTGTCAAAACGCACGTAGTAGTCTCCCACTAATTTATCTCCCTTTTTCCCGGATGATTGTGGTGTTTCTGATTTCCCATATCGTTGCCAAGCAAGCATGCTTTTACAGATATGAATACCACGGTCATTTATAATTTGAGTTTTGTATACTTTTTTACCGCTGGCTTTCACTATTTGAGCTACACTATATCCTAGCAACACGTTACGTACGTGTCCTAGATGAAGTGGCTTGTTTGTATTTGGAGAGGCAAACTCTACCATCATAGCGTCATTACCTGGAGCTACTATACCAAAGGTATCCCAAGTGGGTGTGTTTTTAAAAAAATCTAAATAATACCCATCACTTATAACAATGTTTAAAAAGCCTTTTACCACATTAAAA
>CBFHMO010000077.1:0-7695 GCA_965656925.1 Patiriisocius sp. | reverse complement strand
TTATGGTAATTGTTACAGGCATCGCCCTTTTGGTAGTGCTGTTGTTTTGGAAAGAATTTAAACTACTGCTTTTTGACCAAGACTACACCAAAACCTTAGGGTTTAACACAAAATTTATAGACATTTTAATTACTTTTTTTATTGTTTTAGCAATTGTAATTGGACTTCAAACAGTGGGAGTGGTTTTAATGAGCGCTATGCTATTGGCACCTGCAGCCGCTGCACGGCAATGGACAAACACCTTAGCTATGATGGTGTTTCTTGCCGCGTTAATAGGAGGTTTTTCTGGAGTATTTGGCACCGCTATTAGTGCTACACAAAACAATCTCTCTACAGGGCCTGTTATTGTATTGGTGGCTAGTTTTTTTGTGGTCGTTTCTTTTGTTTTTTCTCCCACCCGCGGGCTGCTGTTTAAACAAATAAGACTCATAAAAAATAGGCGTGATTTACAGCTTAAAAAAACCCTACAGTTTATGTATGGCATTGCCCAAACTCATGAAAACATTGACCACCCTCACACCATAAGGATATTAAATAATTTTCAAGGGTTTACTAAAAAATCATTGCGTAAAATGGAACAGAACCAGTGGATACTCCTCAATAAACAACAGTGGTCTCTCACCTCAAAAGGCTTTGCTGAGGCTCAAAATCTTTTTAATCAACAAACTCAACATGAGTAACCCTCAAATAGAAATACAGCTTATTGCCGCCTTGGTTGCTGCTGCTTGCGCTATTCCAGGGGTGTTTTTGGTACTTCGTAAAATGGCTTTAATTAGTGATGCTATAAGCCACTCTATCTTGCCAGGAATTGTTTTAGGGTTTTTTATAACCCAGGATCTTACCTCTCCAGTGTTAATTATTTTAGCGGCCGGTACTGGAATTATTACAGTGGTTTTGGTGGAGCGCATCCAAAAAACAGGCCTTGTAAAAGAAGATACTGCTATTGGTCTTGTTTTTCCTGCGCTTTTTAGTATTGGGGTGTTATTAATTGCTAAAAACGCCAATGATATTCATCTAGATGTAGACGCCGTATTACTTGGCGAGCTAGCTTTTGCTCCCTTTGATAGGTTGCTACTATTTGGAGCAGATCTTGGACCAAAAGCAGCCTGGATTATGGGTGTTGTTTTACTTACTACGTTGCTGCTGTTGTATTTGTTTTTTAAGGAATTAAAAGTAAGCACATTTGATGTTGGCCTCTCTTCTGCCCTGGGTTTTTCTCCGGCTATTTTGCATTACGGGCTAATGTCTGTATCTTCTATTACAGTTGTTGGCGCTTTTGACGCTGTAGGCGCTATACTGGTGGTTGCCCTTATGATTGCCCCTGCCGCCGCTGCGTATTTGCTTACTGCAGATTTAAAAAAAATGCTGTGGCTCTCTGTATGTTTTGGAGTTTTCGCCGCCATTAGCGGCTATTGGTTAGCGCACTGGCTTGACGCCTCTATTGCGGGGTCTATAACAACAGTACTTGGTTTGGTGTTTTTACTTGTGTACTTTTTTGCTCCTAATAAAGGAATGTTGTCTGTCATGTATCGTCAAAAACAACAGCGTACAGAGGTATCGCTACTTACCTTTTTACTGCATCTTAATAACCACCAAGAAACACAAGAAAGGCATATTAATCATTTGCGAGAGCACATTAATTGGCAACAAGTAAAAGCAAATACAGTTGTAAGGCTAGCCCTAGATAATAACCTGATTACCATTACCGATGAGGTTATTTCTTTGACCCAAAAGGGGCTTAGTTTCACCCAAACTGCCCTGGAGTATATCATTACAAATAAAGACGATAAAATAGAACACCTAAAGGACGACTTCTTTTTATTTAGGGGTTAATTGTTTTTTAAAACCACCACACCTATGAAAAAGTTACTATTTATTCTCAGCATCGCAAGTATTATTGTTTCTTGTCAAGCATTAGCTCAAAAACAAGATCCAGCCGCTACTACTTTTATGGTACCTCTTGGCAAGACAATTACCCAAGAAGGGGTTTCTATAACTCTGGTTGCTGTTTTAGAAGATTCTAGATGTCCTAGAAATACAACCTGTATTTGGGCCGGTAAAGCGGTGGTGAAAATTCTTGTTAGCCTAGCCGCACAAGCTCCCAAAGAACTCACGGTAGTTTTTCAAAACCAGAGTAAAACAAGGATTACAACAACAAAGGATATTGTTTTTACAGCCCTGAAATTACTCCCCTATCCTGAGGATTCTAGTGGCAAAGAATTAGAATATCAATTACAGGTTTCTACTAATGAAATCCCGAATTAAAACACTAGAGTAGCACCTGCTTTCTAGTGGCATCCACAATTATCATTTCCGCATTTGGTATTACCGCCGTCAAGTGTGCCAACAGTTTTTTTCTTTTTTGCTACAATAGCAGACCACACAAACTTATTTAACAAATAACCTGCTGCTAGTAAAAAGGTAAAAAGTACAAATAGTTCTTGCATTGTTAATTATTTAAACCATTGATATGCCCCTAGCGCCGTGATGTATGCAATAGCAGTCATTATTATTAATTGCCACATAGGCCATTTCCAACTATTTGTTTCACGCTTTACCACTGCCAGGGTACTCATACACTGCATAGCAAAAGCATAAAAAAGCAACAGAGAAACACCACTAGCAAAATTAAAAAGGGGCTTGCCCGTTTTTACGTTGGTTTCTGCGGCCATTCTGTTTTTGATGGTTTCTACGTCATCGTTTCCAACACTATAAATAGTGGCAAGGGTACCTACAAACACTTCTCTTGCTGCAAATGAGCTTATCAGGGCAATACCAATTTTCCAGTCATACCCTAGTGGCTTTACAGCCGGCTCGATAAATTTACCTGCATGACCAATATAACTATGTTCTAGTTTAAAGGCAGCTATTTTTGTTTCCAACTCGTTTTGAGAGAAAGGAGTTTCCAGGTTTTGTTGTTGTACAATGGCTGCGGCATTGTTAAAATCTCCAGGGCCGTAAGAGGCCAATACCCATAATATTATTGAGATGGCTAAAATGATTTTACCAGCCCCCAAAACAAATGATTTTGTTTTCTCTACCACGGTAATACCTACATTTTTAAACAGTGGTAATTTGTAGTTTGGCATTTCTATTACAAAAAATGTCTTACTGCGTATTTGCAACACCTTGTCTAGCATCCATGCAGATATAATTGCCGCACCAAAACCTAACAAATACATAAACATTAATGTAAGTGCTTGCAGGCTAAAGATGCCCAAAACGCGCTGATCTGGTATTACCAGTGCAATGATAATAAGGTACACAGGCAATCTTGCAGAACAGGTTGTAAAGGGGGTAACCAAAATAGTGATAAGGCGCTCTTTCCAGTTTTCTATATTACGGGTTGCCATAATTGCGGGAATAGCGCAGGCAGTACCAGCGATAAGGGGCACCACACTTTTACCGCTTAATCCAAAACGGCGCATGACACGATCCATTAAAAACACCACGCGGCTCATGTAGCCACTTTCTTCTAGTATAGATATAAAGAAAAACAAAAAGGCAATTTGTGGTATGAAAATAATAATACCACCCAAACCAGGAATAATACCCTCGGCAATTAAGTTGGTAAAATCTCCGGCAGGTAGCGTATTTTTTGCCCACTCACCCAGAGAGGCAAAAGTGCTATCTATAAAATCCATGGGGTAGCTGCTCCAGTCAAAAATGGCCTGAAAAATCAGCAATAAAACCCCTAAGAAAATAACATAGCCCCAAAACTTATGCATTAACACACGATCCAAGACGCTCCTAAAATCTTTGGCACTTGCCTTATCTACAATAAGGGTTTGTTTTAAAACCTGATTTATAAACTGGTATCGCTTTATGGTCTCTTTTTGTTGTAACCTTTTAAGGTTGCTAATACTTTCTGTTTTAAAGCTAGCGACCCCTTTTAGCTCATTCCTGTCTAGTTTTCCAAAATTCACATCTTGGGTTATAACTAGCCAGAGTTTGTAGAGGTCCTGGTTTGTGAATGTTTTTCTGAGCCTGTCAAAATATTCTGGCGCAATGCTAGAGGCATTTAAACAAGGAGTAACAGAGAGGTTTTTGTAATTGGTAATAAGGTCTTTTAATTCTTCAAACCCTTGGTTTTCTCGAGAACTAATAAGGGCTATTTTTGTTTCAAGGCTTTTCTCTAGTGCTTTAATATCTAGAGTAATGGCTTTGCGCTTCATGCGATCTGCCATGTTAATAACCAATATGGTAGGGATCCCTAAATCTTTAATTTGAGTAAAGAGCAGTAAATTTCTTTTTAGATTTTCAATGTCTGTAACCACAACTGCAACATCTGGAAAATCCTTGTCATTTTTGTTTAGCAGCAGTTCAATAACTACATTTTCATCTAAAGAAGAGGCGTTTAAGCTATAGGTTCCTGGCAAATCTAGCACATGGGCTTTTACACCACGCTCTAGCCTGCAGATACCTTGCTTTTTCTCAACGGTAATTCCAGGATAGTTCCCCACTTGCTGGTTTAGCCCAGTGAGTCTATTAAATACAGAGGTTTTTCCTGTATTAGGATTTCCAATTAGTGCAACGTTAAACTGTTTTGCCATGTTCTAGTTTCGCTGAGGGGAGTCTGTTTGCTCTTTAATAATATCAATCTGAATTTGCGCCGCTGTCTCTTTTCTAATGGCCAGATGTGCTCCATTTACAGTAAGATACATTGGGTCTTGAAATGGTGCTGTTTGTACAAGAGCCACCTCATTGCCAGGTAAACAGCCCATTTCTAGGAGCTTTAAGGGTACCGTATCAACAGAGAACTCTTTGATAATACCGCGCTGTCCTTGTTTTAGTGATGCAATGGTAGCCATTTTTTATTTAGATTGATTTTAAACAAGCAAAAATAATTATTTGAAACCTTCCTGCAAAGCTTTAAAGGATGTATTGTGAAATTTTAACGTAACTATGGATTTGTAGTGGTGTTAATAATTAACTAGACCAAAAAAGATAGATTTTTTTCCTTGGTTTTGTAGCACTCCAATATCATGCAAGATACGGTCCATCTCTTGCACTTGTGTGCCATCATAAAAGCCACGGATTCTTTTTTGGGTATCAATTAAAACAAAATTTTCTGTGTGTACTAGCCCCAGAGGATCATCAGGGTTTTCTTTGGCTACCAGGTATTGTTTTCTGGCAAGGTTGTAAATTTCCTGTTTACTACCGGTAACTAGGTTCCATTTTACTGGATCTACTTTTTGTTCTTTAGCGTATTTTTTGAGCTGAGCTACGGTATCAATCTCTGGCATTACGGTATGGGAGAGAAGTAATACTTCAGGGTTGTCTTGAAGTTTATCTTGCAGCTCTAGCATATTGCTGGTCATTACAGGGCAAATGGTTTGGCAGGTGGTAAAGAAGAAGTCTGCTACATAAATTTTACCCTTGTAGGTATCTTGAGTTACGGTTTGCCCATTTTGATTGGTTAGGCTAAAATTTGCTATGGTGTGGTATTTTTTTTGATGTCTAATATCTTGGGCAACTAGGGTTGCGCTTACCTGGGAGGGCTGGTATATTGGCAGTACCTCTAGGGGGGTAAGGACACTGTAAATAATAGAAACGATAACCACAGATAGCCCCATTAAAACAATAGCCAGTAGTTTATATTTAGAAAAAAAGTGTAGCATAAGCCTTGATAATAACTAGGCTACAAAAATACGACCTAAAAATGATAAAAGCTGGGTTGACTAATCCTATTTTAGTGCTATAACATCTCTAAAAACAACATTTTTTTTGCACTATATAATAGGTTACTTTTGTGGCCAAGAGCAAGGCTAGATGTTTTACAAAGGTCTGCGCTGTTTTTTTTGGTCTGGTTTTGGAGAAATAAACCAGAAAATAACAATCTATTTTATTAAGCTATGAGTCCATTTTTCGTTAAAGCGATACAATTATTACTAAGTCTGTCTTTTTTAATCGTTCTTCATGAACTAGGGCACTTTATACCCGCCAAACTATTTAAAACCAGGGTAGAGAAATTTTTCTTGTTCTTTGATGTAAAGTTTGCGCTTTTCAGTAAAAAAATAGGAGATACGGTATATGGTATTGGGTGGTTGCCACTAGGGGGTTATGTTAAGATATCTGGCATGATTGACGAGAGCATGGACAAGGAGCAAATGGCCTTGCCACCTCAGCCATGGGAGTTTAGATCTAAGCCTGCATGGCAGCGACTAATTATTATGCTAGGAGGGGTTACCGTAAACATTATTGTTGGATTTGTGATTTACATGGGAATTTTAAATTTCTATGGGCAAGACATTACAACCAACGAGCAGCTACCAAATGGTTTTGCAGTGCACGAGTCTTTTAAAGGCTATGGTTTCCAGGATGGAGATAAGATTTTATCTGTAAATGGTGCCGCCTTTGAAAATGTAACAGCAATCAATAAACATTTATTTTTACGTGATGTTAATACCATTGAGGTATTGCATGTTACTGGAGAAAAACAAACTATAGAAATGCCTGAGGATATTGGCACTCTAATGTTTGAAAATGATGTACTAAGACCCTTTACCCAAAGAGTAGCCCCTGTAATGGGCGTGATTGGTGATCAGAGCTTTCCAGCTGCGGCTGCAGGATTTAAACTAGACGACACTATACTGGCGGTAAACGGAACACCTATTGTTTTTTGGCATGAGTTCCAAAACCTGGTAAAAGAAAACGGACAAAAAGAGAATGTTTTTTTAATAGCTCGTAATGGAGCGCAGCTTACTTTAAAAGCAACACCTAATGAGACAGGACAAATAGGGCTTATGCCTTATAGCACCTCTATACGCAAGGAGTATACTCTAGCAGAGAGTATCACCGGAGGTGTTGGGTATGGTATGGACGTCTTGAAAGATTACATAACACAATTTAAGTATGTGTTTACCCAAAAAGGAGCCTCACAGGTTGGTGGTTTTGGAGCTATTGGAGGCTTGTTTCCAGACACCTGGGACTGGACTAGTTTTTGGCAAACAACAGCCCTTATATCTATTATTTTGGCCTTTATGAATATCTTGCCGATCCCGGCCTTAGATGGTGGACACGTGATGTTTTTATTATACGAAATGATTAGTGGCCGTAAGCCCAATGATAAATTTATGGAGTATGCCCAAATGGCTGGGTTTTTCTTGCTTATTGCCCTGGTTTTATTTGCCAACGGAAATGATATCTATAGATACTTCTTTGGAGGCTAAAAAAAACAAAAAAAGTAGTTGTTGCAGATAAAAAATTAATTTATATTTGCACCCGCCTAACAATCATTAGTGTTTTAAACACCTTGATATTGGGCATCGCTAGAGACAGTAGTCTTTATTTTTCTATATGAAATTCCTCTTTAGCTCAGTTGGTTAGAGCATCTGACTGTTAATCAGAGGGTCCTTGGTTCGAGCCCAAGAAGAGGAGCGAAAATTAGAAGCCTTCACAGCAATGTGAGGGCTTTTTTTGTAGGGGCTAACCAGTTGTTAAACCTTCTAAAAGGCTTACAACACTTTTTTCTATACAACTCAAAGAACAGTATAAAACTACTAAAAATTGACAGACTTTTGACAGACATTTATGTTCTTTTCGCCTTTTACAATATTTAACAACCTATGTTGTGCCAACATATCTGCTCTAAAGAAGAATTTAATAAAGAAAAAACCCCTACTAAATAGTAAGGGTTATAGGGAGTTATTAAAATCTTAAGGAGTACAGTTAGTAAAGTTAGGTTTAGGTAGT
>CBFHMO010000076.1:0-7742 GCA_965656925.1 Patiriisocius sp. | reverse complement strand
ATGTTGTTACCAATGACGATCTTTCTAAAGTAATGCAAACCAATGATGCTTGGATACAAGAAAGAACGGGTATAAAAGAGCGAAGACATATTAAAAAAGGTGATGGAAACAACACCTCTATTATGGGTGCTAAGGCTTCTAGAATTGCAATGCAGCGTGCTGGAGTTACTCCCAAAGATATAAATCTAATTATTTTTGCAACCCTTAGTCCAGACATGTATTTTCCTGGAGGAGGTGTACAGTTGCAAGAATTACTAGAGATGGATACTGTACCCGCATTAGATGTTCGAAATCAGTGCAGTGGTTTTGTGTATTCTTTATCTGTTGCAGACCAGTTCATAAAAACAGGGATGTATAAAAATGTACTAGTTGTTGGAAGTGAAAATCATAGTGGTGGTCTTGATTTTACAACCAGAGGGCGTAGTGTCTCCGTTATTTTTGGAGATGGAGCAGGCGCAGTTGTAGTCTCTAGAAATCAAACTGGAGCGGGGGGTATTTTATCTACCCATTTACACAGTGAAGGAAAACACAAGGATGAACTTGCCCTTCAAGGACCTAGTACAGGTAATTGGGTGCCAGAACTACTAGCAAATAACCCACAAGAAGATATTCCGTATTTCCCTTACATGAATGGCCCGTTTGTTTTTAAGCATGCGATTGTTCGCTTTAGCGAGGTAATTCATGAGGGCTTGCAAGCAAATGGCATTAGCACCGAAGATATTGATATGCTAATACCACATCAAGCTAATTTGAGAATCTCACAGTTTATACAAAAAAAGATGCAATTGCCAGATAGTAAAGTGTTTAATAACATACAAAAATATGGTAATACCACGGCTGCCTCCATACCAATTGCCTTGTCTGAAGCATGGGAGCAAGGAAAAATTAAAGAAGGTGATCTTCTTGTTTTGGCCGCATTTGGAAGCGGTTTTACTTGGGGAAGTGCTATAATTAGGTGGTAGTGTGCCCAAGCACTATTAATTTAAAACGCCCCTCAAAAAAATAATTTTCGAGAGGCGTTCTCACTTAAACAAACCTAAAGATGAACGTTTATATATTTTTAATGAACGGCTAATTCAAATACTTATAACATCTGTAATAGGGGCAACTTTCTTTAAAGACGAAGATCTTTGTGAGGTGTTGCAGCTTTTTTTAATAAAAAAATGCCAATGCCAATTAAACATACCTTAGCTTTAAAGATGCTACCTTTGTTGTATTATTGTTGATACGTAATTTTTACTATGAAAAAAACATTAGTTCTTGGCGCTAGTCTAAAGCAAGACAGATACGCAAATATTGCGATCCATAAATTGCGCGAGCATAACCACCAGGTAGTTGCCATTGGCATGAGAGAGGGTGTTGTTAAAGACGTAGCTATCACCACAGAAAAAAAGATGTTTGAAGCTATAGATACAGTTACGCTATACCTTAATGAGTCTAGGCAAGAAGCCTATTATGACTATATTTTATCTTTATCCCCGAGGCGGGTTATTTTTAACCCAGGCACAGAAAATTCTTCTTTATATACTATTTTAAAGACGCATAAAATACCCTATGAGATTGCTTGTACCCTAGTTTTGTTGGGTACGAATCAGTACTAAACCAAGGTAGGTGAGAAGCCCGTTTAAAATTAATATAAAGAACCCAAACTCAAAACCAAACCAAAGGCTAGAGAGATAACTTATAGCATATCCTAAAAAGGGAGAAAGGATTGCTACTACAGGCACAAATTTATCTTTTACTTTTTGTTTAGAAAATAAGCCAAATGCATAGAGTCCAAGAAGCGGCCCATAGGTATAACCTGTAAATACAAATAGTTTGGTAATTACCGATGCATCTCCAATGAGGTAGTTAAAACTTACAATTACCAATATGAGCACCAAAGACATTGCAATATGTACTTTTTTACGCACCTTTATTTGGTCTTCTGGCGAATGCTTTTTTTCAATATCTAGTATATCTATACTAAAGGAGGTAGTGAGTGAAGTAAGAGCACTATCTGCACTAGAATAGGCAGCTGCAATTAGTCCAAGCAAAAAGAAAACACCAATACCCCAACCAAAATTACCACTCATGGCAATAGTAGAGAAAAGCTTGTCTTTATGAGCGTCAATTCCGTTTTGCTCAGCGTATATAGTAAGTAGTAGCCCTAGCCCTAAAAATATTAAATTTACAATAGTGAGTACGATGGTAAACCAAAACATATTTTTTTGAGCATCCTTTAAATTGCGGCACGTCAAGTTTTTTTGCATCATGTCTTGATCCAAGCCCGTCATTACAATGGCAATAAAAATTCCGCTAATAAATTGTTTAAAAAAGTAATTACTGCTTTTGTAGTCATCAAAGAAAAAGATTTGTGATAGATCGCTTTGTGCTATAAAATTAATAATGCCTTGATCACCAATGCCTAGTCCATCAGAGATATAATATATAGCCACCCCAACAGCTATAAGCATAAAAAGGGTTTGCAGGGTGTCTGTCCATACAATTGTTTTAATCCCACTTTTAAAGGTGTAGAGCCAGATAAGTAAAATTGTAATAGTTACCGTTACCCAAAATGGTACTCCCATTGCATTAAAGACAAGGTCTTGCAAAACAATAGCCACCAAATACAATCTAAAACTAGCTCCAGTAATTCTAGAGAGTAAAAAGAAAGAGGCTCCTGTTTTGTATGATGCAGTTCCAAATCTACCTTCTAGGTAGGTGTATATTGAGGTTAAATTTAGCTTGTAATACAGGGGTAATAGTACAAGCCCAATAACAGCATATCCAAAAGTATAGCCCAAAACAACTTGAAAATAATTAAAACTATCTACCTCAACAGCTCCAGGCACAGATATAAACGTAACCCCACTTAAAGAGGCGCCAATCATTCCAAAGGCAACCAAATACCATGGTGATTGCTTCCCTGCTTTAAAAAAATCTGCATTACTACCTCCCTTGTTTGTAATGTATGAAATTGCCAGCAGTAGCGAGAAGTAACCGCCAATAAGTAAAAGTATGTGAAGTGGTTGCATAAAATGTTTCTGAAATTTTTGACTCTAGGTAAAAATATAAAAGTTTAACCTGCAATACCTAACTATCGTATAATTTATATACACCTTATATTATTTTATCAACAAATAAACCTTAGAATGTAAATTTATAAGGGGTATTATGACTCGTTTTTTCGAAGCTTTTTTTTATCTTTCGGGCTATGGATTTTTCTTCAAAACTTCTTGAAAATGCCGTGAACGAAATGTCTCAATTACCAGGAATTGGTAAGCGAACTGCGCTTCGTTTGGTGCTTCATATGCTAAAACAGCCCCCGCAACAAACTCAAGGGTTGGCCCAAAGCCTTGTAGCCCTTAGAGAACAAATTAACTTCTGTAGCAGTTGTCACAATTTAAGTGACGCTACCTTGTGTGAAATTTGTGCAAACCCTAACCGAACTCAAAAATTAGTTTGCGTAGTTGAAGATATTAGGGATGTAATGGCCATAGAGGCAACCAGTCAATACCGAGGACATTACCATGTCTTGGGAGGTAAAATATCACCAATGGATGGTATTGGCCCCTTAGATTTAACCATAGATGCGTTGGTGCAAAAGGTTAAAAATGGCCAGATAGATGAACTTATATTTGCATTAAGCTCCACAATGGAGGGAGATACCACCAATTTTTATATCTTTAAGCAAATCGAAGACCTTGCTGTAAAAACCACAACCATTGCCAGGGGTATATCTGTGGGTGATGAGTTACAGTATGCAGATGAGGTCACACTAGGGCGAAGTATTATTAATAGAATTCCTTTTGAGAATTCTTTGAAAAACAACTAGAGTATTGAAACTATCGGTCATTATTGTTAATTATAACGTTCGCTATTTTTTAGAGCAGTGTATCAGTAGTGTCCAAAAAGCAACCCGTGCCATAGATTCAGAAATTATTATTGTAGATAATAATTCCTCAGACGATAGTTGTAGTATGGTAAAAGATAACTTTCCATCTGTAACACTTATCGAGAATAAAAAAAATGTAGGTTTTAGTACTGCTAATAATCAGGGAGTTGCAGTTGCAAAAGGTGATTATGTTTGTATTTTAAATCCAGACACAGCCGTTGCAGAAGATGTATTTACAAAAGCATTACACGATGCAAGTTCTTTAAAAGATTTGGGGGCCCTAGGGTGCTATCTTATGGATGGCACAGGATGTTTTTTGCCAGAAAGTAAAAGAAATCTTCCAACACCACTTGTTTCTGCATTAAAGCTTCTTGGCTTTTCTAAAAAATATTATGCAGATGCAGTTTCTAAAAATGAAAAAGGAAATGTAGCTGTTTTAGTAGGTGCCTTTATGCTTTTAAAACGCTCTGTGTATACTAAAGTTAATGGTTTTGATCAGGATTATTTCATGTATGGAGAAGACATTGATTTGTCTTACAAACTAGAGAAAGCTGGATTTAAAAATTATTATTTAGGAACTGCCGTAACACTTCATTATAAGGGAGAAAGTACCACTAAAAATAAAATATATTTAGAGCGGTTTTATGGAGCCATGACTATTTTTTATAAAAAACATTTTACCACCAATTTATTAATGGATGGTGCTATAAAATGTATGGTTTGGTTAAAAACTAATTTTTTTTCAAATGCACCCGCTCATGGGCCAAAAACCAAACACATTAATGCTGGATATATCATGACAGAAGACCTTGCACTGTTTTCTAAAATTTCAGCAGTTATTGACATGCCTTTAAAAGCTAGCTCTAAAAGTATATTTCAAGACACCCTGTACAGCAACACACTATTTGTTTTTGACGCTAGCTACATGTCTTACGATCAAATATTTACTGTCATGAAACAGTTGCAGGGTCGTGGTAATCATTTTAGAATACGTCCACAGCACTGTGATTTTATTCTTGGTAGCGACCTAAGTGATCAAAAGGGTAGTGTACTTGTTTTTTAAAAAAAGCAAATCAGTTCCTGTAAATTTTCTTAATTTCGCAGCATAACGTTAAACGCTATTTCATAACACTACTATGGCTAAATTTGAATTAAAACTACCTAAAATGGGCGAAAGTGTTGCCGAAGCTACGGTAACCAACTGGTTAAAGAACATCGGTGATACCATAGAGGCAGATGAGCCTGTACTAGAAATTGCTACAGATAAGGTAGATAGTGAAGTGCCTAGTGAGGTAGATGGTGTGTTGGTTGAGATCTTGTTTAACACAGACGATGTTGTTCAAGTTGGGCAAACAATGGCTATTATTGAAACAAATAGTGATACTGACGCTGTTGATACTCCTCAAAGTGATCAAGAAGCTACTGAGAGTGTGAAGCAGGTAGCTGCAACTGTTACTGCAGCAAAAGAAACTGTTTCTGCTGCGGTTGTAGTATCTAGTACACAAGGCAGATTTTACTCGCCACTGGTCAAAAAAATGGCCCAAAAAGAAAATATTTTACAAGCAGAATTAGATGCCATCCCAGGAACTGGAAAAGATGGGCGTGTTTCTAAAAACGATATGTTAACCTATATTAAAAATAGGGGCGCTGGCGCCTTAGTTTCAAAATCAGTGGCTGAACCAACAAAAGCGGCGCCTGTTTCTGTAAATGGGGGTGATGAAATTATAGAAATGACGCGTATGGGTAAATTAATTGCCCATCATATGGTTGCCAGTGTGCAAACAAGTGCTCATGTACAATCATTTATTGAAGCAGATGTTACCAATATATGGAATTGGCGTAAAAAAGTAAAAGCATCTTTTATGACTCGCGAGGGAGAGAATTTAACATTCACTCCAATATTTATGGAAGCTGTTGCAAAGGCTTTAAAAGATTTCCCGATGATGAATATAGCCCTTGATGGTGACAATATCATCAAGCGTAAAAATATCAACCTAGGAATGGCTGCAGCCTTGCCTGGAGGAAATTTAATTGTTCCTGTAATTAAAAATGCAGACCAACTCAACCTTGTTGGAATGACAAAGGCAGTAAACGATTTGGCTACTCGTGCAAGAGACAATAAATTAAAACCTGACGATATCCAAGGAGGAACCTACACGGTAACCAATGTAGGTACTTTTGGAAGTATCATGGGAACTCCAATTATAAACCAACCTCAAGTTGGTATATTGGCATTAGGAGCCATACGTAAGGTTCCTGCTGTTATTGAAACTCCAGATGGAGACTTTATAGGTATTCGCTACAAGATGTTCTTAAGCCATAGTTATGACCACAGAGTTGTAAATGGAGCCTTGGGAGGTCAATTCGTTAAAGCGGTAGCAGATTATCTTGAGTCTTGGGATGTGAATAAAGAAATATAAAACTCCAACCTAATACAAACAAAAAAAACTGCCCTATAAAGGCAGTTTTTTTGTTTGTATACAGTTTTGTTATAGCTTGTCTGCGGTGATTCGTTTTTCTCGATTAGCTATTTCCCAAGCGGTGTGAAAAATAAGTTTTGTTCTTTTTTCCATTAAATCATACGCTATTTTATCTGGTGTGTCAGAGATTTTATGATAATCTTCATGTACTCCATTGAAGTAAAATATGACAGGAATATTATTTTTTGCAAAGTTATAATGATCACTTCTATAGTAGAAACGGTTAGGATCGTTTTCATCATTATAGGTGTAATCTATCTCTAAATCACTGTATTGTTTTGCGATTTGTGCTGACACATCATGCAGCTCTTGGCTTAATCTATCACTACCAATAAGATAAATATAATTTGGCGTATCTACTTTGTCTGGAGCTATACGGCCAATCATGTCTGTGTTTAAATTACAAACCGTATTTGCTAGCGGAAATATTGGGTTCTCTGTGTAGTATCTAGAACCGTACAATCCAATTTCTTCACCCGTAACATGTAAAAACAAAATAGACCTCTTAGGCCCATTACCATCTTTTACAGCTCTTTGAAAGGCTTCTGCCATCTCTAGCATAGCAACGGTACCACTACCATCATCATCTGCTCCATTAAAAACATTACCCTTATCATCTACCCCTACATGATCTAGGTGAGCAGAGAGCACAATAATTTCTTCTGGAAATTCGCTTCCCTGAATAAAGGCAACCACGTTTTCAGAATCTGTAGGTTCTTTTAATCTTGTTAAGTATTCTGCCGGTACTTTTTGAAAATAACTACCATCTTCTAAAGCAGATTTAATACCCTGTGCTATGTAAAAATCTTTTAAATAGTTAACTGCTAGTTTCTGCCCTTTTGAGCCGGTCATTCTTCCTCGCATGTCATTACCTGCATATATGTATAACATCTCTTTCAGCTCTTTTGATGTAATACTTGCTGCATAATTTTCTACTGTGTTTTGTTTTTCTTGTGTTGCTTTTTGAGCATAGGAAGCTGCCACTGAAGAAAAAACAAGCATGGCAATTAGATGATATTTCATAGCGTTGTGGGTTGTTTTTAAATTACAGTGCAAAATATTGATTTTTTGAGACCTATGCTATTGAGTTCTCTTAAAATTTTACTTCATAGACATCACTAATTTTAATCTAAGTATGCCAACAATTATTATCTTTGTGTTTAAACCAGTAGTATGCAGATTGAACAATTATATACAGGATGTCTATCTCAGGGCGCCTATTATATCGAAAGTAATGGAGAGGCTATAGTTATTGACCCATTGAGAGAAACTGAGCCTTACTTGCAAAGAGCAAAACGCGATAATGCTACCATTACCTATATTTTTGAAACGCATTTTCATGCGGATTTTGTGAGTGGTCACCTCACATTATCAAAACAAACCGG
>CBFHMO010000075.1:0-7871 GCA_965656925.1 Patiriisocius sp. | reverse complement strand
GAGTTCAATTTAAACTCTGGAGCACCAGTGGCAGCTCCCTATCTTTATACAGGAATCACCTATTTTTTAATTCAGGCCTCGTTAATTGATGCCCAAGGTGATACAACACAATACAACCAAACTGGTGCATTTGCAATCCCAATGGTGCTTGGGTATAAAGCAACTCTAAGCACAATATTAATTGGAGCTTTCGAGATTGGAGCGAGGTATGCATTTACAGATAATATAGATGCAAGCAATCCATCTCAAGTAGATAACCAGCCACAAGATCTAAAATTTGGAAATCAAAATAATAATGATTGGTATGTCTTTACGGGCATTACTTTTTCATTTACTTTTGGTAGAGAACCCTGTTATTGTAATTTTTAAAGAAATGAGTCGTCTCTTACAACAAATAAACAAGGATACTATTCCACAACATTTGGCTATCATCATGGATGGTAATGGCCGCTGGGCGAAAGCCAAGGGTATGTTTAGGTCTATGGGGCATGAAAATGGCACAAAAGCAGTTCGTGAAATCACAGAGGCGTGTGTAGAGATTAACGTCCCTTACCTAACGCTTTACGCTTTTTCTACTGAAAATTGGAATCGGCCAAAATTGGAGGTAGAATTACTTATGAGACTGTTGGTTTCTTCATTAAAAAAGGAAATCGAGTTACTTAACAAGCATAATATAAAATTAAACGCCATTGGTAATCTTGACGCCTTACCAAGTAAAGCTCAAAAAGAGTTAATGGATGTTATTGAAAAGACGAAAAACAACACAAAAATGACCTTGACACTTGCACTAAGTTATGGGTCTAGAGAAGAAATCACAAAAACAATTCAAGAGATTAGTCTTAAAGTTAAAAAAGGATTAATTTCGCCTGAAAATATTGATGAAAAACTGATTGACAATCATCTATACACCCAAGACCTACCAGATGTAGATTTGTTAATTCGCACAAGTGGTGAGCAACGTATAAGCAACTTTTTGTTGTGGCAACTTGCGTATGCAGAATTATATTTTACTGATGTGCTTTGGCCAGATTATACCAAAAACCATCTTTTTGAAGCAATTTTAAATTATCAAAACAGAGAACGAAGATTTGGAAAGACAAGTGAGCAATTATAATTCGCATTATATTTTTAGTATGTACAGAAAGATCTTTTGTTTTGTAGCCATTGCACTTCTTTGGTCATCTACAATCCACGCACAGCAAAAAGAGCTGGACGCTGGTATTAAATACGAAATAAATAACATCACAGTTGCTGGAGCACAGAGCTACAATGATCAAACTGTTATTGCCTTTACAGGGCTTAAAAAAGGAGAGCGCATTTTCATTCCTGGAGAACGCCTGAGTGAGGTAACAAAAAAATTATGGGAACAAAACCTATTTAGTGATATCGCTATATACGTTACAAAAATAGAAGGAGACCTCGCAGATCTTGAAGTCTATATCGTAGAGCTCCCAAAACTAGATGAAATAACAATTGTTGGGGAAGGGATCCGTAAGGCGATGACCAAAGAAATTATAAAAGAAACAGAATTAAAATCTGGTCTAAAAATCACCAAAAATTTAATCACTACCACCAAAAATTTTATACGTAATAAATTTGTTGAAAAAGGATTTTACAACACAGATGTTATTATCACCACCCCTTCAAAACTAGATTCTACAGGTGTGGAAGTTGCCAAAGACATGAAAATTATCATCAATAAAAATAAGCGGATTAAAATAACTCCTCTTGTATTTCAGGGTAATGATAATCTAAAAGATGGGATGCTAAGGCGCTCCATGAAAAATACTAAAAAAAGAAATCCGATTCGTATCTGGAAGATGTCAAAATTTACAGATGCTGGTTATAAAGAAGATAAAGCGGCTATCATTCAGACCTACAAAGAGAATGGATATAGAGATGCAAAAATCTTAAATGACAGTGTTTATAACACAAATGATAGAAGTGTAGGTGTCAATATAGAAATAGAGGAAGGGAAAAAATACTACTTTGGAAACATTCGGTTTTTAGGAAATAGCGTCTACACTAATAGTCAATTAAGTCAAACACTGGGTATAAAAAAAGGAGATGTGTATAACGGAACCCTAATGGCAGAAAGAATTGAGGACAACACAAATCCAGAAGCCTTTGACCTTACAAACAAATACCAAAACAACGGATATCTTTTCTCGACTATTAATGCCGTAGAGGTTGCGGTAAGACAAGATACTATTGATTATGAAATTAGAATTAGAGAGGGAAAACAGGCCTATTTTGATCATATCACGGTAGTTGGAAATACCAAAACAAATGACCATGTAATTTATAGAGAATTACGCACAAGACCTGGACAGAAGTATAGTAAAAAGAATGTGGTTAGAACCATTAGAGAACTAAGTAATTTAGGCTTTTTTGATCCAGAACAAATTTCACCAAACTTTAAAAATGTTGACCCAAACAACGGGACACTAGACATGGAGTACTCTGTTGTAGAAAAAGGAGCTAGCCAGATAGAGCTTCAAGGTGGGTATGGTGGTGGAGGTTTTGTTGGAACCCTTGGACTTTCTTTTAACAATTTTTCACTTAGAAACATTTTTAATGCTGATGCCTACAAACCGCTTCCTATGGGTGATGGGCAAAAACTTTCTTTAAGAGCACAGGCTAGTACAAATTACCAAACTTATAGCGCCTCTATTACAGAGCCTTGGCTTGGAGGAAAACGTCCTGTGCAGTTTAGTGGTTCTTTTTCTCATACGGTACAATACCGTTTTAACTTTCAAACAAGAGAGGTAGATAGAGACCAACGCTTTTTAATCACAGGTGGATCCTTGGGGCTCGCTAAAAGATTGACTTGGCCAGATGACAACTTCACATTCTCTAATGCTATAAGTTTTCAGCACTATAATTTAAAAAACTACAACACGGGGCTATTTACATTTGGTGATGGGTTTTCAAATAACCTAGCCTATACAATTGGCCTTACAAGAAGTAATGTGGGTAACAATCCAATTTATCCTAAATTTGGTGCAGAATTTAAAGTTTCGGCCAAAGTAACAATTCCATATTCATTATTTAATGGTGTAGATTATAGCCAACTTGCTCAAGAGCGTGAAGGTTTGGTAGATTTTCTAATAGACAACCCAGCAGATGTTGATACTCAAGAGCGCATTTCTACAATTGATCAAAAGCGTTTTAATTGGCTAGAGTATTATAAAATTAAATTTGAAGGTACTTGGTACAACAAAATTACTGGAGATTTAGTGCTGCGCTCAAAAACAGAATTTGGGTTTTTGGGATCCTACAATAATGATAGAGGTGTTGTTCCTTTTGAGAGATTCTTTGTTGGTGGAGATGGACTTGGTGCTTTTAGCCTAGATGGAAGAGAGGTTGTACAATTACGCGGTTATCCTAACCAATCTTTATCACCACAAGATGGTAATAATATTTACAATAAATTTTCGTTAGAAATGAGATACCCAATTACTTTAAAGCAATTGGCATCTATATATGTATTGGCTTTTATAGAAGCAGGTAACTCTTATGACGGGTTTAGAGACTATGATCCTTTTGATCTTAAGAGGTCTGCTGGCGCAGGATTACGTATATTTATGCCAGCATTCGGATTATTAGGTATCGATTTTGCTTATGGATTTGATTCAACATTGTCGGGAACCAACCCTAATGGCTGGGAAACCCACTTTATAATAGGGCAACAATTTTAATTTGGCACGATATTTTCTTAACATCAACCATTACTATGAAAACTAAACAAATACTTTTAGTAGCGATTGCATTTATTTGCATCTCATTTTCAGCAAACGCACAAAGAGGGGTGCGTATAGGATATATTGACATGGAGTACATTCTTGAAAATGTACCTGAATATATAGAAGCATCTACACAATTGGATGGTAAAGTACAACGCTGGAAAGCAGACATAGACAAAAAACAACAAGAGATTGATTTACTAAAATTAACCCTCACCAACGAGCGAGTGTTGTTGACCAAAGAACTTATTGAGGAGAGAGAAGAAGAAATCAAGATCAAAGAAGATGAGATGATTACCTATCAGCAAAATCGTTTCGGTTCTGGTGGAGATCTAGTAATACAAAGAAGACAATTAGTACAACCCATACAAGACCAAGTATTTAACATTGTACAGGAAGTTGCAGAGGCCAAAAAATATGATTTTATTTTTGACAAGTCTGCAGATGTAGTAATGCTTTTTGCTGCCAAAAGAAATGATATTAGTGATATTATACTCAGAAGTATCAATAGAGTAGAGAAAAGAAAAGAAGCCAAGAGTAAAAGAGAACGCAAAGAAATTGAAAAAAGAGATGACCTATCTCTAGAAGAGGATAAAGAAGTTACCCAGCGTGAGCAAGAAAATGAGGCAAAGCAAGATGCGCGTGAGCAAATCATGAAAGACAGAAAAAGTGAAAGAGATTCTATAAGAGCCGCAAAGAAAATAGCTTATGACCTAAAAAGAGCTCAATTACTTGAAGATCGCCAAAGAACAAGAGACTCTATAAAAGCTGTAAGGAACGGGTCTCCTTGGCCTCCTGTATCTTTAAAAAACCAGGAGCAGGAAGATAGCAGTAAAATAGATGAAAAACAAAGCGAACAAAAAGAAGATGTAAGCCAAGAACAAACAAAAGAAACCTCAAAACCCAAGCAGGCAAATGAGGTAAAAACAGACCCACGCGAGCAAATCATGAAAGACAGAAAAAGAGAGCGTGATTCTATTAGAGCTGCAAAGAAAATAGCTTATGATTTAAAAAGGGCAGAATTGATTAAAGCCAGACAAAGAACTAGAGATTCTATACAAGCAATTAGAAATGGCACGCCTTGGCCACCAATACCACCAAAAAACAACGATCAAAATCAAGAGGCAACCCCCCCAGGGCAAGGTGATGGAAACGGGAAATAATGAGTATACTTAAAAATTCATATAACACTTAACTACAATTAAAATGAAAACAATGAAGAATTTAATGATAGCAGTAGCCTTATTTATGGGAGCTACAACTTTTACAAATGCACAATCAAAAACAGCACATGTAGACACTCAAGCTTTGGTTGAGTCTATGCCAGAGATGAAGGCGGCACAAAGCCAGTTAGAGAAATTGCAAAAAACGTATGATACCGCTATCAAGGACATGGCAAAAGAGTTTGAAGCAAAAGTAAAGCAATACGGCGCTGAAGAAACTACAAAAACACAAGAAGAGAATGCAAAACGTGTAGAAGAGGTGCAAGGTATGGAGCGTAATATCTCTGCATACAGACAACAAGCTTTGCAAGACTTACAAAAGAAAGAGGTTGATATTTATCAGCCAATTCTAGAAAAAGCGCGTACAGCTATTCAAAAAGTTGCTAGAGCAAAGGGATTCCAGTATGTGCTTGACTCTGCTACTGGAAACGGAGTAATACTAGCAGATGGGTATGATCTTTTAATGGATGTTAAAAAAGAATTAGGAATCTAATCTTTACATTCTATCTAAAACAAAAAAGCCTGCTTATAGCAGGCTTTTTTGTTTTGGCCTTTATGCAATAAAAATATCTTTGATATTAGTACCTTTATCATATGAACAATAAGGCGCCAATAGGTATTTTTGATTCTGGAGTGGGTGGGACTTCTATTTGGAAGGAAATTCACAAACAACTACCACATGAGGCTACTGTATATCTTGCAGATAGCGCCAATGCACCTTATGGCAACAAAACAAAGGAAGAAATTATTTCACTTTGTATTAAAAACACAGAACACCTTATCTCCCTTGGTTGTAAAATTATAATTATAGCTTGTAATACCGCCACCACAAACGCCATCACCTATTTAAGAAACCACTACCAAATTCCTTTCATTGGTATAGAGCCAGCCATTAAACCTGCTGCTTTAATGTCTAAGACAAACAGTATTGGCATTTTAGCCACAAAGGGCACCCTTAGTAGTAAATTATTTCACGAGACCTCTAAGGCCTTAGCATTAGACATAAACATTACAGAAGTTGTAGGAGAGGGATTGGTACCCCTTATAGAAAATGGAGATATGAGCATGGCTCAAACCACAAACCTGCTTAAAAAGTACGTAGAGCCTATGTTAGCGGCCAATATAGATTGTCTAGTGTTGGGCTGTAGCCATTACCCATACCTTATAGAGCAGCTAAAAAAAATACTCCCTAGCAACATACAAATAATAGATAGTGGTCAAGCAGTAGCAAAACAAACACAACTTGTTTTGGGTTCTAAAAATCTCTTAAGCGAAGCGCGAATAAAACCAAAACTCGAATTCTATACAAACTCAAAAGCCACTACACTTAAGTTATTACTAACACAATACAAAGACAGTATTGATATATTAGAAAAGACCTTCTAAACTCTTAGTTTTTTAGATAAAACTCATAAAAAAAGCCTGCTATACAGCAGGCTTTTACTTTAGTTAATTGCAGGGCAATTACAATCATAAGGTTCTGGTCTATTGCCTAAGAAATCATATCCCAGTGTAATTTGATGAAATCCACCACCATTGTTAAACTGGACATCACCCATTTGAAGACCATAGGTATATGCGAATAAAAAGTTATTGTAATTAACACCTACTACAGGCGTAATTAATTGTTGTTGTTGCGAGTCTATAACTCCTCCCTGAAGATACTCTGCGCCATCTAGAGATCTTCTGTATGATAATGCTGCCCAGATTTTACCAAAATCCATCGCTCTAAATATTTTAAAATTTACATCTACAGAGCTCTCTGCGGTACCCTCAGAGTACTGAAACAAAACAGACGGCTCGTAGCTCCAATCTGAGCCGTAACTAGCTATTGCGTATCCAGCAGACATTAAATACCTGCGCTGGTTATTAGACTCATTTCTTGGGTCATAAAGATCTCTGTTTTGTAGTATTAAATTCTTTATCGTAACGTGAGAAGAAAAGTTTAAAAAATTATACGACAAACTAGCATCTATATTGAAATAAGATGCAGATTGTGTCCCTCCAAAAATTGCGGGATCAAAGCTATCATTGGTTGGGTATGAAAGTAAAAAAGTACTTTCATTAAGATTAGACTGAGAAAACCCTGCGCTTAAACCAAATGACAATTGATTTAAATCTGTGGCTGTTCTGGAAAACATTAAGTGGTATGCATATGTAAGATAACCACCAGATTGTGAATGAAACCCATTTTTATCGTTATACACTATGGCACCAAAACCAGATTTCTCACCTACTCTTGCATTAAAACTTACAGTCTGTAAATTTGGAGCTTCTAGTTCTCCAAACCATTGTTGACGTGCAGTTAACCTTACTTGATTGTGAGATGCTGCACCTGCCATAGAGGGATGCAATAAATACAAATTATCACTCAAGTAATCGTGATATACAGGAATACCATCCTGTGAAAATGAAAACTGGGTTACTAATAAAAGTAAAACAACGTAGGTTTTTTTAAAATCCATAATTTTAGTATCGTCTAATTTCTTATCTCTTAAGGGTGAAATTCCCTCTAATTTCTTTTTGTATGCCTTGTTCTGTGTACTCTACTCTAAACCAGTAATCACTCGATGGTAATGCATTGCCGTTATACGTCCCATCCCATCCTGGGGTGAGTGGGCTAATTTGCTTGAGCAGTTTCCCGTAGCGGTCAAATATATAAATATTTGCCGTAGCATCGAACTCCCCAATACCAATAATATTCCAAGTATCGTGGTATCCATCGTTATTGGGTGTAAAGTAATTTGGATAATCTACTACTCCAATATCAAAGCTAACCTGCCCACATCCATTGGCATCCTTTATCGTTATAGTATGCACCCCTGGAGCTACATTACTAAACACATTACTCTCCTGGAACACTCCTCCATCTATACTATACACATACTCCCCAAGACCCTGG
>CBFHMO010000074.1:0-8039 GCA_965656925.1 Patiriisocius sp. | reverse complement strand
ACCAGATAACAAGCTATAGACATCCTTACCTTTTATACTTTGAGTGGCTTTTCTACAGTAATGACCTGTTGCAACATAATCTGCGCCCAAATCAAGGGCGATTTTCATAAACACGTCAAACTTAATTTCACGATTACAAAGCACATCTGGATTTGGTGTTCTACCCATTTTATACTCCCTAAACATATAGTCAACAATACGCTCTTGGTATTGCTGGCTTAAATCTACGGTTTGAAAAGGAATGTTTAATTTTTGAGCCACCAACATAGCGTCATTGCTATCTTCTAGCCAAGGACACTCCTCACTAATGGTTACAGAATCATCGTGCCAGTTTTTCATAAAAAGGCCAATAACCTCATAGCCCTGCTGCTTTAAAATATATGCAGCAACACTAGAGTCTACTCCTCCACTAAGACCAACAACAACACGTTTCATTTTCTGTTTTTAAAGATAAAGGCAGGTGCTGCCTTAGATCTTGTACTAGTTTTTATTTTCTGGTTTAGGAAAGGTTTCGCTTAATAGAAATCTTCCGTCCTTATAATAATTCCACACGCCATGGTGTGCTCCGTTTTTATAATCTCCCTTCATGGTAAGTTTACCGGTGTGAGAATAATAGGCCGCAGGACCGTCTAACAAATCATTTTTGTAAGACAGCTCTTTTAATTTAACACCATCTGGAGCGTAATAAGAACTCTTACCTTGTTTAAGACCGTTGAGATATGTAGTTGTTTCAATTATTTCTCCAGAGAGATAATAGGTAGTTATTTCTCCATGGAGTTTGTCAGAAACATACAACTCTTTAGTCATTACTTTTTGAGAGTTTTCATGAAAAATAAGCCACAAACCAATACGCTGCTTACCGCTCATAAAACCTTCGCTAACCAAATCTCCTGTTTGATTGTAATACCTAACCTTTGTAGGGGCATCTAAAAAAAAATCTTTGACACAAAAGGGTTGCTCCCCGCAAGTTTCACAATAAAAAGAAAAAGTACCTACTTCTTTATCATCTACAAAGTTACCTTTGTAGCGCAGCTGCTGAGAGTCTGGGTACTGCTTTTGCCAGAGCCCTTGGCGCAGACCATTGGCGTCCCTTTGGTTGATTTGTTGCCCAAAAAGAGGACCTACAGAAAAGCAAAATATAAAAACAAATACAACAATCCTTTTCATAGATATTAGGTTTTGTGGTACAGACACACTCTATTGCTTATATTACGTTCTTGTGTTGTGCACCAGAGTGTATTATTTTTTCTTCTTCTTTTGCAACTTTTTCTGCTCCTCTGCCTGCTCCATCATCGTTGCCATTTTTTTCTGAAACTTATTCTGTTTCTTGGGCTTGGCTTTATTTACTATAATTTGAGCTTTTATTTTATCTTCATCAATGATCATATTTTTAATCACTAACATAATACCAATAGTAATTAAATTAGATACAAAGTAGTACAGTGATAATCCACTGGCGTAGTTATTAAAGAATACTAACATAAATAGTGGAGACAAGTACATTAATATCTTCATGTTTGGCATACCAGGCTGCTGCTGCGCTTGCATGTTTTGCCCCATGGTCATAGTCATGTACCAGAAGATCGCCAGTGATGCCAGGATAGGAAATAAACTTACATGATCTCCATAAAACGGAATGGAGAATCCTGCAGGAAATTGATATACGGTATCATAACTAGATAAATCATCTGCCCACAAGAAACTCTTTTGACGAAGATCAAAGGCTGTTGGGAAAAAAGTAAACAAGGCATAAAACACAGGGATTTGCAATATGGCGGGCAAACAACCCTTGAGTGGGCTGGCACCTGCAATGTTTTGCAACTTCATTGTTTCTTGTTGTATTTTCATTTTATTATCTCCCAAACGCTCTTTAATAGCATCAATCTCTGGTTTGAGCACTTTCATTTTTGCTTGGGCTAGATATTGCTTGTATTGAACTGGGGAAAGTGCCAACTTCAATAAAACCGTTAGCATAATAATAGCAATTCCTGCAGGTAAAAAGCCGCTCAGAAAACCAAATAGTGGGATAATTACATACTTGTTAATCATACCAAAAATACCCCAACCAAGAGGCATTGCCTGATCTAGATTACGATCGTATTTTTTAAATATTTTATAATCGGTTGGGCCGTAATACATGTTCATGTTTTGAGCAACTGCACCAGCCTTTGGTTCAATTAATATTTTAGCTCCATACTGCTTTGTGTAAACAGTATCTACCGTTTCATCCTCAACAAGATCTCTAGAGCTGAAGGCTACTTCTTTAAAAGAAGTGTCTGTAAGAAGCATAGAACTAAAGAAATGCTGTCTAAAGTTTAACCAATTAACACCTACCTCAACATCTTGATCCTCTCCCGTTGGAGAAAGCTTTGAATATTTGTCATTTTCATACTCATAGGTTAATCTAGAGTATCTGTTTTCATAACTAATACTCTTTGCATGTCTATACCCTTTTAGTTTCCAATCTAAATACATAGGTTGGCTAGTGTTTAGAACATCTTCTAAACCTTGAGATGTAATACTAAAATTGGTCATGTACTCTCCAGGGATAAGCTCATATCTGTATTCTAAATAAGAAGTATCAGAAGCTTTTAAGCGCATGGTAAGCACTTGATTATCTCCATTTTGAGAGAGTCTTGGCTCAAAGTATAACTCTTGGGTATTTAGCAATCTATTTTCTGCAGAGAATTGAAAATTCAAACTAGCATTTCCATCTTTAATAAGATAGACCGGTATAGAATCATAGGTAGTGTGCTGCTTTAAACGAGCCTGTATTACATACCCACCTTTATTGCTTATGGTTAGAGATAGTAAATCATTCTCTATAACAGTAGTAGCATCACTTGCAGAGGCAAGACTTGCAGAATAGGCAAAAGACCCTAACCTGTTTTGAAGTTTTTGCATTCCTACAGAATCTGTGGCGCTTCCAGAGGCCATGCTCTGAGTTGCTTCATTTAGAGTGACATCAACACCAGATGCCTTAGAGCCAGCCAAATCAGCTGCAGCCTTTGCTTGGGCCTCTATTTCTGCTTCTTGGGCAGCAATTTCTTCTTGGGTTGGTTGTTGCAAATACAACATCCAAATAAAGATGGCACCAATTAACACAAAACCTATAATCGAATTTAAATCAAATTTCTTTTCTTCCATAATGATGCTCCGCTTTTAAATTTTCTGCGGAAATAGTAAAACCAATCTTACTGGTTTTTGTTGTTTAACATTTCAGAGCTAACTCTGTATACCTAATTTCAATAATCTAGCCCAACTTATTTTTGCGCCATATTGTCTTACTTCGTATTGCTATAGGTAAGGGCAGCAGCAACCAAACTAACAAATAATGGATGCGGGTTGGCAACAGTACTCTTATATTCTGGGTGGTATTGAACTCCTACAAACCAAGGATGGTCTTCAATCTCTACAATCTCTACTAAATTGGTTTCTGGGTTAATACCTGTTGTTTTTAAACCTGCAGCCTCTAATTGATCTCTGTAGGCGTTGTTGTATTCAAAACGATGACGGTGTCTTTCATCAATGTTTTTTGTTCCATACACATCTCTAACAATACTCCCATTTATAAGCTCGCAGTCCCAAGCACCCAAACGCATGGTTCCTCCTTTTTCTGTGATAGTTTTTTGAGCCTCCATTAAATCTATAACCGGAAAAGGTGTGTTTTCATTCATCTCTGTAGAATTCGCATCTTTTAATCCCAGCACATTTCGGCTATATTCTATAACGGCCATTTGCATTCCCAGGCAAATACCCAAAAAAGGAAGTTTATTTTCTCTTGCGTAACGTACGGCCTCTACCTTGCCTTCTATACCACGTTCTCCAAAACCTGGAGCCACTAAAACGGCATCTAGCCCTTGCATTTGGCTGGCTACATTTGAGCCGTCCAAAAATTCTGAATGGATAGACGCTACTTTTACTTTCACTTCATTGGCAGCTCCTGCATGAATAAAAGACTCAAGGATAGATTTATAACTATCTTGAAGCTCCACATACTTACCAATGAGACCAATAGTAACATGTGCCTTTGGGTTTTTATATCTTTTTACAAATTCATTCCAAGAGGTAAGACTTGGGCTTCCTGAATCCTCTAAACCTAATTTTTGCAGGGTTACGGTATCTAGGCCTTCTTCTAACATTAAATTGGGCACATCATAAATAGTAGATGCATCTATAGATTCTATAACAGCATCTTTGTTTACATTACAAAATAAGGCTAGTTTATGACGCAACTCTTCACTTAAATGATGCTCAGTTCTACAGACCAAAACATCTGCCTGGATACCACTCTCCATTAAGGTTTTCACAGAATGCTGCGTGGGTTTTGTTTTTAACTCACCTGCAGCAGAGAGGTATGGAATAAGAGTTAAGTGAATTACTAAACAGTTTTGATTTCCTAACTCCCATTTTAATTGACGTACAGATTCTATGTAGGGTAATGATTCTATATCACCAACGGTTCCTCCTATTTCTGTTATAACAATATCATAGTCTCCGCTTTTCCCTAGTATCTGGATGCGCTCTTTTATTTCGTTAGTAATGTGAGGTACCACCTGAACTGTTTTGCCTAAAAACTCACCCCGACGTTCTTTTTCAATAACACTTTGGTAAATTCTGCCGGTAGTAACATTATTGGCCTGTGAGGTAGGAACATTTAAAAAACGTTCATAATGCCCTAGGTCTAAATCTGTCTCGGCGCCATCATCTGTAACATAACACTCACCATGCTCATAGGGGTTTAATGTTCCCGGATCTACGTTAATGTATGGATCTAATTTTTGGATGGTAACTCGATAACCTCTTGCCTGTAGTAGTTTTGCAAGGGATGCTGCAATGATTCCTTTCCCTAAAGAGGAAGAAACCCCGCCCGTAACGAAGATGTATTTTGTTGTACTCATGAATGGCCTTAACTTAGTTTGTATACGGGATGTAAAGTTAGGTATTTTAACCCATATCTACATACTATTTTTAAAGAAAGCAACGGAAATTTTTAAGGACAAATCTTAGAGAAAAATTAATCATTCCCTATAGGCAAACGCTCATTGTTGGTGCTATTGTTTTTTCTAAGTAAAACAAAGGCAAAATAAGCAGTACCTCCAAAGTAGAGCGTTCCAAAACCAGGCATCAATAAACCCCTAGGATAGAAAAAATCTAGATTCACTATGTCTGAGAAAATAGCCAACATCATGTAAAAACTAAGCAACATAAAAATAAAAGACAGCACAACACCAAAGGTTTTGTTTTTAAAACGCAATTGAGTGACCAAGAGCACTACCAGTGAAATAGCAACAGGATTAACAAGGCTTGCTGTTAGTGTCCAATAAATAATAACAGACAAAATCAAGAAGAGTTCTGGATACCATTTTGACACAGATTTTGCTATTAAATACATACCTTAATTTAGTTTATACACTAAAGATGTAATAGTAAAAGAAAGGTTGCTTTAAAAAAGAAATAAAATGAGATTATTTTTTAATTAAGGGCCTAATTAAATCTTCTAGCCCATTTAGCTTTATTTCATACATTTCCTGCAATAGATTTCCAAGGGTACCCTCAGGAAATCCTTTTTGCTTAAACCAAACGTAATAAGGCTCAGGTATGTTAACCAAGTACCAGTTTTTATATTTCCCAAACGGCATTTTATAATTTGCCAATCTTACCAAATGTTGTGGAGCAGAAAGCGGTTTTTTAGATCCAGAAGCCATAGGGTACAATTATTTGTTTGTTAAAACATTAAATAACAGAGGGTTGTGTTTTAAACAACTACTACCATTACCTTAAAGAGGAAGTTATGACAGTTATAAATCCCCCCAGTGGTAGGTAATTACTTTTTCAATATCTGGATGCAGGCTATAATGAACAGGACAGGTGCTGCCTGTGTTTTCTAGTATTTTTTGGGTCTTAATCTCTAATTTTGTTGGGAAATTAAATACAATTTCAATTTTAGAAATACGCCTTGGGTTACTAGCCATTGTTTTTGTAACCAGAGCAGTGGCACCATCAATAGTAACATCTTCCATAGTGTTTGCCTTAATACCCATAACAGTGAGCATGCAACTCCCTAGCGCAGTTGCAATGGTATCTGTGGGAGAGAAAGCCTCCCCTTTTCCGTTGTTATCTATGGGAGCATCTGTAATAAATGTTGCACCAGATTTTATGTGCTGGCAGGATGTTCTCAGGTTTGCTTGGTATGTGACTTTGGCTGTGCTCATTATTCTAAAACTTGAAATTGTAGATTCTCTTGGTATTTTATAATATAAAAGGCATTGTTCTGATACCCAGACAAAAGACTTTTTGAGTACCTAAATTTATTTTCAATATACTGGGTTTCAAACTCTTGATCGGATGCGGCAAATATATCTTCTGAGCTGGCTAGTCTTAAAATAACATCATAGGTTAAATCAAAACCACGAACAGCAAACCGATTAGGCAACACCCCGTATTTGTTTTTATAACTAATTAAAAAGGCGTTTTTGTCTTTGTAATTATAGTTTTTATTTACAGACGGAAATGTAAAATTTAACTCTGCTAGATGTACATTAGAGACATCATGGTAATCAAAGGCAGTGTTTTTATCTAAACTAAATAATCGTATCTCATAATCTACGGGCTCTTCTTCTTCCTCCTCTTCTAGATCTGGGTCTATAACAGGCAAACCATTTAAAACTCCAACCACATTACTTATTAAAATAGGATCTGTTGCTTCAAGAATTACCCAGTTTTCTTTAGTTTCATCTATTTGATTCTCAACATCCTCAAGGCGTAAAAAACCTTCCTCGCGCAAAGAAACTACTCTAGCATCTGGGATTGCCAACATTATTTTTGCTAGTTGGGCTGTTTTAGTACTATCTGTAATAACAATCACATTTTTATCACTCATGCCAGAGACAATGTACCGGAGCATTCCATCTTCTAGCATTGCATTACTTGGTAAACTCTGAAACACATTTTTAGAGACCTTGATTTGTTTATTACTCAAGGGAGAAAAAAGAGGCACATCAGTATCCTTCAGCATAGCGGCTGCCTTTTCTATGTTTTTTTGACCCAAGGGGCCTATAACGGCATCAAAATTATCAAAAGTGTTGCTGTTAATAATATCACTAACAATAGCAGTGTTGTATTGGGTGTCAAACACATCAAGCTGCAAAGAGATTCCTTTGTCTTTGGCAAATTCTGTAGCCATTAAAAACCCACTGTAAAAATCTAAAGACAAAGACATCAACCTGTTTCTTTTAATTTCCTGTTGTTTTACTGATAAGGAGTCTGAAACTATTTTATTTAACCTAAAGGGGAGTAATACCGCAATTCGCTTTTGTGAGGTGTCAATAATTGTTTGCTGTAAATCTCTTTTGTTGATTTGGCCAGTTATTGCAGTAGCTGTATCTGAAGGTATTTTTAAAATCATACCCTCTTGCAAGCCGTCTTTGGCATATGGGTTTAAAGCAATAATCTTTTCTTTTGTTAGGTTGGTTTTTACTTTTAATCTGTAAAACCCTTCTTTGGGTTGCACCTGATAAAACCGATAGCCTTTCTCTGCAATAGCGGTTTGTAAAATAGCTTTAGAGGGTACATTAATAATTGCATTTTGAGAAAGTCCTTCCCCTAATTCAGGGTTCATTTGCTCCAACTCACTTACCGTAATGCCATACATTCTAGCAATACCGTATCGCGTTTCTTTGGCCTTTACTATATGTTTTGAAACATTAGATGTGTCTAAAGTAATTGCTCCAGAGACTGTAGAGTCATTATAGGTGACTACACCAGAGTCTACGATTTTTAAATGCATTGGGATTTGCAGTCTTTCCCCCTTTTTTATTTGACGCGCGTATAGCTGTTTGTTATAGCGTTTTATTGCATCAATGGAGACACTGTATTTTTTGGAGATACTAATGAGGGTTTCTTTTCTTCTTACTTTATGTTTTTTGAATTTGGGAGGATTTTGCGCATCTATTAATTTACTTGCGGTAGGGATTATAAGAAGGGTACCTGCAGACAGCTCATTTTCAATCTCTGGATTTCGTTTTTTTATCGCAGTC
>CBFHMO010000073.1:0-8143 GCA_965656925.1 Patiriisocius sp. | reverse complement strand
GATGCATGACAATAATTTCTTTATCTAGGTTGTCTAGTATTGTTTTATTTAATCCAAACTGCTGTGTGTACTCTCTGGTAGATGGAAAATAACTAATATCCATGCGTTCATTTTGTACTCGTAGCATGTTTGCGACATCACACCAATTTAATGCTTTTATCAAATTAGGTTCAAAGGTAACACCCAAAGATTCTATGTAGCGTGGCATTAATGTCTTAGGACCACAAACCTTTACAGTTGCCCCTAGTTTTTGTAGTGCAAAAATATTAGATAAGGCAACTCTAGAGTGAAGTATGTCTCCAACAATCACTACTTTTTTACCAGCCACATCACCTAGTCTTTCTCTAATAGAGTAACAATCCAAAAGGGCTTGTGTTGGGTGCTCATGGGCGCCATCTCCTGCGTTTATAATACTTGCGTTTATATGTTTTGAAAGAAATACACCAGCTCCAGGGTTGGGATGACGCATTACCACCATATCAACCTTCATTGATAGAATATTGTTAACCGTATCTACTAAAGATTCTCCTTTTTTAACCGAAGAAGAGCCGGCAGAAAAGTTTATAATATCTGCAGAAAGTCTTTTCTGTGCAAGTTCAAAAGAAAGTCTAGTACGGGTGCTGTTCTCGAAAAATAAATTAGCAATGGTAATATCTCTAAGTGAAGGCACTTTTTTAATAGGCCTATGAATCACTTCTTTAAAATGGTCTGCGGTTTCAAAGATGAGTTGTATGTCCTCCTCTGTGATGTATTTAATTCCTAATAAGTGATTTACGCTTAATTCAGACATCTTATAATTATTCTTTTATTAAATAGACTGCGTCTTCTCCTTCTTGTTCTTGCCAACAAACCCGTACCTTTTCTCCATCAATAGCATCTACTTGCCTACCTCTGTAATCTGGCTGTATGGGCAGATGCCTACTAAATCTTCTGTCAATGAGTGTGAGTAATTCTATTTCTGTTGGGCGGCCAAAGTCACCAATAGCTGTTAATGCGCTTCTTATGCTTCTTCCGGTGTAGAGTACATCGTCAATAAAAACAACTTTTTTGTCTTCCACGACAAAATCTATGGCTGTTTTATTGGCCTCTAGAGGTTTTTCACTTCTTCTAAAGTCATCACGGTAAAAAGTGATGTCTAATAAACCTAGTTGTACCTCTTTAATTTTATACTGATTTTGTAATAGACTCACCAAACGTTTGGCTAGAAAGCCACCCCTTGGCTGTATGCCAATGAGCACTGTTTGAGAGAAATCGTTATGGTTTTCTATTAATTGACAAGCCAAACGATGCAAAGCGACATGAATCTCTGTTGCGTTTAATAGTGTTTTTTGGCTCATAAGGAAGTGTTCTGAAACGTTTTCAGGATACAAAAGTACCACTTTTTAACAAATCAAGGCAGAAAATAATAGTTATCGGGTGTATCAAGAGAATAATTAGGGTGAATTACTCTGGATATTCTACTCTTAAATGAAACATATTATTTAGTTTTTTCTTTAAAACTTTCTTTATGAGCTCAATCTCTTTAAAAGTTACATTGGCATTTAAAAACTGACCTTGTTCCATTTGAGCATCAATAATCTTTTCTACAAATACATCAATCTTAGTGGATGTAGGTTCCTTTAAGCTTTTACTAGCTGCCTCCACGCTATCTGCCATCATTAAAATAGCCGTTTCCTTAGAAAAAGGAATGGGACCAGGATATTTAAAATCAGCTTTATTTGCCTCTCCTTGATTTTGCAACTCTTTTTTATAAAAATAATACACCATACTTTCACCATGATGGGTTCGTATAAAATCTATAATTCTATCTGGAAGATTATATTTTCTGGCAATTTCAATACCGTCTATAACATGATTTATAATAATACTAGCGCTTTCCTTTGGGTCTAATTCATCGTGCGCGTTTATACCACTTAATTGGTTTTCTATAAAAAAGGTAGGACTTGCCATTTTACCAATATCATGATACAAAGCACCAACCCTAACAAGCATAGAATTGGCGCCAATTTCTTGGGCAGCAGCTTCTGCAAGATTGGCAACATTCAAAGAGTGATGAAATGTTCCTGGGGCTTTATTAGAAAGTTCTTTTAATAATTTTGAATTGGTATCACTTAGCTCTAAAAGAGAAACATCTGACACCAAACCAAATAATTTTTCGTAGAAATAAATTAAGGGGTGAGCAAATAAAGTGGCTAAACCACATAAAACGAAATACCCGAATATTTCCCATTCAAAGGCATATATATTCCCTTCTTGTATAAGAACAAATGCAAAATATCCAATAATATAAATAAAGGTGATCTGTGTAACAGAAATAAACAGATTGGCTCTTTTGTATAGTTCAGACACCGTTAAAATGGTAACGATACCTGCAATAATTTGCAAAAACAAATATTCAAAACTATTGGGAACTATAAATCCAAGCAATAATATGGTAAGTACATGAACAAACAAGCCTAATCTAGGGTCGAAAAACGCTTTTAAAATTAAGGGTAAGATACAAAGTGGCACTACATACACATACTTGGCATCCATCTTTACCACAATGGTGGTAAGTAAAACCATTAACAGTACATTAAAAAAGATAAAGGTTACTTTGGTGTTGTTTGTATATATTTCTGGCCTATATTTTTTTAGAAATAGCAACAACATTAACAGTACCAACATTACAAGCAAACCATACCCAACTAAAAGCCAGAGGTAATTTGATTTGGTCCAGACTTGAGATTGATACTCTTGCTTTAGAGAGTCTAGAATTTGGTAGGCATTGGTATCTACCAGTTCTCCTTTGGCAATAATACGACCACTTTTTTCTATAATACCTTTGTTAGGATTCATGGCATTTACCTCATCATCAATACCTGCCTGAGTTAGTTTGGTGTTTAAAGAAACATTAGGCTTGATAACAATTTTAAGTATCTTCTCTAACAAATCTATACTAGGGGAAATGGTCTCTAAAGAAGTAGATGCCTTGACAATAGAGGCTATGTCATCAAACCGAACAATTTGATGAAAGGTAACCTCATCTATTTCATTACCGTTTTTTAGATACACCAGTTTATCTGCATCATAAGAGTACAATTCACTAACAACACCATGCTTGTAAATTTCATCTATGATAGCGGCCCCTTTGCTTTGTAGTGATAGTTTAGATGCTCTAAATAATGAATTCTGGTAAGCTTCATCCAACAGTCGGTAAAATTCTATTTTAACACCATCAACGGCAGCAAAATCTATATTAAAATATGGTTCTGCATTATCAACTATCTCTTGTTTCTCTATCTCAAGTGACGATGCATCTTTTTTTATGGTGAAACTAAAAGGAGCATACAAATTTTCATACTGCCAGGGTTTACCCTTCTGGAAATCATACTTAAATTGTCCAGCTTTTGGAAAAAGATAGAGTATTAAAAAAGTAGCTGCAATAAAAAGAAACCCTTTATATAGTAAGGATTGATTTCTAGATAGAGTGCTTAATGTATTTTTCATAATAAAAATATTCAAGGTAAAGATACCTATTGGTTGATGCACTAACAAAACCTATGGCCGTAAATATTGATAATTTAGTTATAAATATGTAATTTTGTAGCCATTATTTAAAGCTTATAATTGTTACTCATTAAATAAATACTAATTCAATATTATGATAAAAAAAGTTGTCATTGTTGCTGCGGTGCGTACGCCAATAGGTAGTTTTATGGGAGGTTTATCTTCATTAACAGCTACTGAGTTAGGAAGCGTTGCTATAAAAGGTGCTTTAGATAAAATAAACCTAGACGCAACCCAAGTAGACGAAGTGTATATGGGTAATGTGGTACAGGCCGGCGTAGGTCAAGCGCCAGCTAGACAAGCAGCAATAGGTGCAGGTATCCCAGATACTGTACCTTGTACAACGGTAAACAAAGTATGCGCCTCTGGTATGAAAGCTGTAATACATGCGGCTCAGGCTATTGCACTTGGTGATGCCAGAGTAGTTGTAGCAGGTGGTATGGAAAGTATGAGTAACATTCCACATTACATGCACATGCGCAAAGGAGTAAAATTTGGACCAACTGCAATGGTAGACGGTATGCAAAAAGATGGTCTGGTAGATCCCTTTGACAAAAATGCTATGGGTGTATTGGCAGATAGTTGTGCAGAAAAATATAGTTTCTCTAGAGAAGATCAAGATGCATTTGCCATAGAATCCTACAAACGCTCTGCAAAGGCTTGGAGTGAAGGTAAATTCTCTAACGAAGTAATACCCGTTGCAGTTCCTCAAAGAAGAGGTGACGCTCTTATTGTTAGCGAAGATGAGGAGTTTAAAAACGTAAGAATGGATAAAATTCCAGCCCTACGAGCTGCTTTTTCGAAAGAAGGAACCGTTACAGCTGCCAATGCCTCCACTATTAATGATGGTGCGGGTGCAATAGTTTTAATGAGTGAAGAAAAAGCCAACTCACTTGGACTTACCATATTGGCTACTATAAAAGGATATGCAGATGCAGCACATGAGCCGCAGTGGTTTACAACGGCTCCATCAAAGGCTTTGCCAAAGGCCCTTGCCAAAGCTGGTGTAACGCAAGATCAGATAGATTTCTTTGAGCTTAACGAAGCCTTCGCGGTGGTTGGCCTTGCTAACATGAAAATTTTAGGCCTTGATAGCAGCAATGTAAATGTAAATGGTGGCGCTGTTTCTTTAGGGCACCCACTTGGGGTTAGCGGTGTGCGCATTTTAATAACACTGTTAAACGTACTGCAACAAAACGACGCAAAATTAGGAGCGGCTGCAATCTGTAATGGAGGTGGTGGCGCATCTGCTATGGTAATTGAAAGAGCCTAACTCACACAAGTTATTCTATGAAATACGGTATTTGTAATCTTTCTATTGTGCCTCTTAGGGCAGAAGCTGCAGACAGCAGTGAACTAGTGACCCAAGTATTGTATGGTGAAGTTTTTAAGGTATTAGAGTCAAGAAAAAAATGGAGCAGAATACGCCTAGCCTATGATACATATGAGGCCTGGATAGATAATAAACAATTTCTGTTTATAGAAGAAGAAAATTACAATGATATCTCTAAGCAGACTCCTATTGTTTGTGAGGATCTTGTAGATATGGTATCTACCCAAGATAATCAAATGATATCTATAGTTATGGGTAGTTCTTTAAACGCCTTAGATCTTTTAAATCATGAGTTTGAAGGCAGTAGCGTACAAGAAAAATTTGCTAAAGACAATGTAATAAACACAGCGCTTTTATATCTAAACACACCCTATTTATGGGGTGGAAAAACTCCTTTTGGTATAGATTGTAGTGGGTTTACTCAAATGGTGTACAAATTAAATGGGCATAAACTAAAACGTGATGCTAGCCAACAAGTTGAGCAAGGTGAGGCCCTCAGTTTTATAGAAGAAAGTGAACCTGGAGATTTAGCATTTTTTGACAACGCCGAGGGAGACATTACACATGTAGGCATTATAATGAAAGACAACTACATTATACACGCACATGGTAAAGTACGCATAGACAGGTTAGACCATACAGGTATTTTTAATATTCACACAAGCCTACACACTCATAAATTAAGAGTGATTAAGCGCATAATATAAATTTAATTTTCAATAAATACTTTATATAAAAAAATCCCGCCTTGTTATGGCGGGATTTTTTTAGTACTCAATATATGTAGCTTAGTTCTTTAACTCGTCGAGTTTAGATTTCATTTCAGATTCTTTAGCGTCCATGCCTAAAAGGCTGTATATTTCTTTAAGTTTTGCAACAAGTTGAGGATTATCATTTCTATAACTGTAGGCTGCCTCTAAATAAGGTAGTGCTTCATTGTAGAGCCCTTCTCTTTTAATCTCTAATTCATTATATTTTTTAGAATCTGCTTTAGACATCCCTAAAGAATTCATTTCATCTACAATTTTCATCTCATCTCTTAATATCAAAGCACCGAGGTTTACAAGTGCAGAGGTATAATCTGGCTTTAGTTCAATTGCTTTTTTGTAAAACTCCATGGCTTTTTCTGGGTTTCCAGATGAGGCCGCAACAACACCTATATTATAACACGGCTCAGGATCTGTAGGGTCAAACTCTAAAACTTGTTGCATTAACTCGTCGTAACGGGCTATATCTCCCATTTTATAAACCATCTCTGCCTCTGCTCTAACTAGGGTTATATCTGTAGGATTTTCTAATCTTGCCTCACGCATTAGCGCTATAGCCTTGTCATTCTCTCCTTTACTTGATAGAATAAGCACAACATTTTTTAAAATATCTCCCTTTATAGATTCAGACATACGCTCACCTGGTTTTGTGTATTTTCCAGATAGCAACTCAGTGTTTCTGTCTGCCTCAGAGGCAAAGGTCACTTCCTTATCATCTTCGATACGAAGTGCTGTATATTTCTTTTTGATACCTGTGTACCCAAGATCAAGTAACTGCTGGTAATAATCAAGACTTGCGTCATAATCTTTGGCATTTACCATACTCCCAGCTGCATAATACAAATCAATGGTGTCATTTTTTACCGTATAACTTAAATAAAATTTCTCCCCAGCTTTAGAATAATTTTTTGCATTCGATTCTGTAATGGCGCTATTAAACAAAGCTACGCGAGTGTTGTCTAAACCATTATTAATCATGCCCTTATACTGCTTTTTTGTGTCTAGTTTTTGAGCCATCTTATAAGCAGCAGCAGCATCTTTCATTTGCTGGTATCCAGATTTTCCTGCCTGGGCTAGTGTTACTTCACCTTTAGCTATGTAGAAATCTATTTTTGTTTCAAGGGCTGCTTCACCTAATTTAGTTTCTGCAACACTTAGTAGCGTTTGTGCCGCTTGAACATCTCCCTTTATAAATGCCTTTTGGGCTTTTTTAATTTCTTTTTTTTGACCAAAAGAGGCTACCGCAACAAAAAGTGCGCCCGCCAATAAAAATGATTTTTTCATCTTAAAATAATTAGAATCAGAAATATATAATTTTAAATTTCTGAAATATTAATAGTTATAAATTATTCTTCTTCAGTGTTTGTTTGCTCAGCAGTTGGGGCTGCACCTGTTACATCAACAGGAGTGATTTGCGAATCTGCATCTTCTAAAGACTCATCCAACTCTGGATCATCTTCTTTCATCACCTTAGCTACAGCTGCAATAGAATCGTCCTCACGAACTTTAATTAAACGGACTCCTTGTGTGGCACGTCCCATCACTCGAAGACTATCAACGGCCATTCTAATGGCAATTCCAGATTTATTAATAATCATTAAATCATCGCTGTCAACCACATTTTTAATAGCTACAAGTTTTCCAGTTTTATCTGTAAGGCTAATTGTTTTTACTCCTTTTCCACCACGGTTTGTGATGCGGTAGTCTTCAATGCTGGATCTTTTACCGTATCCATTTTCTGAAACCACTAAAATTTCAGAAGCGGTGTCATTTATGGCAATCATACCAACAACCTCATCTGCATCATCTGCCAATCTAATACCACGAACTCCAGAGGCATTTCTACCCATAGGTCTTGTCTTTTCTTCTTCAAACCTAATGGCTTTACCACTCTTTACAGCAAGCATTACTTGAGAGTCTCCCGTAGTAAGTTTTGCCTCCAAAAGCTCATCGCCATCTTTAATTGTGATGGCATTAATACCATTGGTTCTAGGTCTAGAATACTGCTCTAGAGGTGTTTTCTTGACTTGACCTTTTTTGGTGGCCATAATAACATACCTGCTATTTACATATTCTTCATCTTTGAGATCCTGTGTGCAAATAAATGCCATTACCTTGTCATCTGGCTCTATGTTAATCAAGTTTTGAATAGCACGCCCTTTTGATGTTTTGCTTCCCTCAGGAATTTCAAAAACACGCATCCAGAAACATTTTCCTTTTTGGGTGAAAAACAACATGTATTGGTGGTTGGTTCCCACAAATAAATGCTCTAAGAAATCTTCATTTCTTGTCGCAGAAGCTTTTTGACCTACTCCACCCCTATTTTGTGTTTTGTATTCTGCCAATGAGGTACGTTTGATGTACCCTGCATGAGATATAGTTAATACCACCTGCTCATCTGGAATCAAATCTGTAATACTAACATCTCCACCCGCATACTCAATTACAGAGCGGCGCTCATCTCCGTATTTGGTTTGCACCTCTTGCAATTCTT
>CBFHMO010000072.1:0-8243 GCA_965656925.1 Patiriisocius sp. | reverse complement strand
GCCATGTTAAGCTTTGAAGCTTTTGATTTGGTGGGAGATGCTACAAAATTTCCAGAAACTGCAACAAACTTTGGATCTTGGCAACCAAAAAGGCTTTTATTTAATACCTCTTGGTGGTTTTATGGTTCTAAAGAAAAATTTGAAAAAGCAGACAAATCAAAGCTCGTTAGTGTAGAAACAGGAAATTATTACCCAGCCCTTGGCTTATCTAATGGAGAAATTGCTTCTTTGAGCAGATCTATGCATAAATCTCAAGGATTTGGGAGTACAGGAACTCGTGGCAAACAAACAGAGTATCTTGAATTTTTAAAAGGAGAATTCCCCAAAGACACCACCAATGTATTTGATGGTATTGATACAAGTTGGTCAAGAATAGAAGGCGGAGTGGCCATTGGCAACATACTAAACCCTCTTTTAAATACCTTTAATTTTCAAGACCCATCAACAATAGTACCTGATCTACTTGTGGCCTACAAGCTTTTAAAAGACTCAAAAAAGGGGCATTGGCGTAGTATTAAACTAAAAGAATTACAAGCGTTAATTGTATCCTGTAGTGGTATATTCTTGGAGGCTGTATCTAGTAAAGAAAGTATCAACCCTCTGGGAAGATACATGCTCAACATAGAGGCTATTAACAGAGGGACCAATAACGTTACGCTCTCCTCTATAACAACCAAAAGTGGTTTTGTTTTATCTAGTAAAGAGATTGCATTACTATCCAATGAAAGAGAAAGCCTTGAATTAGAAGTAACTTCACAAAATAAGGTACCCTCTACCGCTTATTGGCTTAAAACTAAAGGTTCTTTGGGCATGTACAGCGCACCTAAGGATTTGATTGGATTACCACAAACTCCAGCTGCAGAGCAAATTGTGTTCACTTTAAATATAAACAATACAGCCCTAGAGATAGTTAGAGATGTTGTTTTCAAATTTAATGACCCCGTAGATGGCGAAGTCTATAGGCCTTTTAATGTGCTTCCAAAAGTCTCTGCTAGTATTGCAGAAAAAGTACTTGTATTTGCCAATGAAAACCCTCAAAAGGTTTCAGTACATCTTAGAGCTGGCAAAGACAATCTAGAAGGCACCTTGCAGTTAAATGCTCCAAAAGGTTGGAAAGTTTCTTCCCCGCAATTATTTACCCTAGCACGTCAAGGAGAAACTAGTACGCTATGGTTTACAGTAACGCCGCCAAAAAATCAAAGCCAAGGGTATCTTAGGCCTTTGATACAAATTGGTGATAGCTATTATGACAAAGAATTAATTAATATTGATTATGATCACATCCCCTACCAATCTGTGCTTTTACCAAGTAAAGCAAAGGTTGTAAGAATTGATATTCAAAAGAAAGGACAACACATTGGCTATATTCAAGGTGCTGGTGATGGTGTTGGCCAGAGTTTAGAGCAAATAGGATACAGTGTAACAAATCTTGATGTTGAAGAAATTTCAGCCCAAAGCCTTAAAAAATATGATGCAGTTGTGGTTGGCGTTAGAGCTTACAATACCATTGCTGCACTAGCCTTTGCACAAAAAGAGTTAAACAAATACGTACAAGCTGGAGGCACAATGGTGGTGCAATACAACACAAGTCATAGACTAGTTACAAAACAAATAGCTCCATACGCATTGTCACTCTCTAGAGACAGGGTTACAGATGAGTTTGCACCGGTAACTATTTTAGAGCCAAGCCATCCTGTATTAAATAGCCCTAACAAAATAACACAGGCAGATTTTAAGGGCTGGGTACAAGAACGGGGGCTTTATTTTCCTAACACATGGGCAGATGAGTTTACCCCCATACTAGCAATGAACGATAAAGGAGCTTCGCAAACAAAAGGATCTCTTTTGGTAGCAAGTTATGGCAAAGGACACTACGTATACACAGGACTTAGTTTCTTTAGAGAGCTTCCCGCAGGTGTACCAGGAGCATACAGGTTATTTGCCAATATCATATCTATAGGGAAATAGGATTTTAAAAACACATTATGGAAGATAAAAAAACCACCACAGAGAAACAAAAGTTTGTGTGGACACAAAAATTCACACTTGTACTTGTTGTTAATGCTATCTATGTTGTACTCTTTTATTTACTAATGAAACACTTTGTATAAATGCAGCAGATAGATTGGTTTATCCTTATCGGGACATTGTTATTTATTGTGCTTTATGGCACCTATAAATCTAGGGGTAGCAAAAATGTAACCCAGTACTTAAAAGGAGGAAGTGACTCCAGATGGTGGACCATTGGCCTTAGTGTGATGGCCACACAAGCAAGTGCTATTACATTTCTATCTACTCCAGGACAAGCTTTTCATAGCGGGATGGGGTTTGTGCAGTTCTATTTTGGGTTGCCAATTGCAATGGTTATAATTTGTTTGGTCTTTATACCCATATACCATAGGCTAAAGGTGTTTACTGCCTATGAGTATTTAGAAACTCGCTTTGATCTTAAAACACGTACCCTTACGGCTATTCTTTTTTTAATACAGCGAGGATTGGCCGCTGGTATTACCATCTTTGCCCCTGCTATTATTTTATCTGCAGTACTGGGTTGGAATTTAGTGATGCTTAATATTATTATTGGGATATTGGTTATTGTATACACTGTAAGTGGTGGCACCAAAGCTGTAAGCGTGACTCAAAAACAACAAATGGGAATTATTTTTGGAGGAATGTTTGTGGCATTTTTACTTATATTAAATTACCTCCCTTTAGACATTACATTCAGTAAAGCTTTGGAGATTGCTGGTGCAAGTGGGAAAATGGAAATACTAGATTTCTCCTTTGATTTTAATAACAAGTATACCTTTTGGAGCGGTATTATTGGAGGTACGTTTCTTGCGCTTTCCTATTTTGGTACAGATCAAAGCCAGGTGCAGCGGTATCTTAGCGGGAAATCTATGAAAGAGATGCAAATGGGCCTCATTTTTAATGGGCTTCTAAAAATACCAATGCAGTTCTTTATTCTATTGGTTGGAGTAATGGTTTTTGTGTTTTACCAATTCAATTCTTCTCCCCTACACTTTAATCCTAGCGCAGTAAACGATGTATTAAACTCTCCCTATGCAGCGCAATACCAAGACCTACAGGATAAAAAAAACACCCTAGAGATTGCCATCAAAGAGCAGCAATTAAACTACGCTGTGCTTGACAACCAAGGGCAAAAACAAACGGTGCTTTTAGATATTAAAACCTTGCAATCACAAGAAGACCAGCTAAGAACAGCATCTAAAGAGTTGATAAAAAAAGCAAACCCAAAGGCAGAAACCAATGATAAAGATTATGTTTTTATACATTTTATTTTAAACAATCTGCCTAGAGGTTTAATTGGCCTACTGTTGGCAGTTATCTTAAGCGCCGCAATGTCTTCAACAGCCTCAGAACTTAATGCTCTTGGATCAACAACCACCATAGACCTATACAGACGTAACAATAAAGGAAGAAGTGACAAACACTATCTATGGGCCTCAAAAGGCTTTACCATGCTCTGGGGAATCATAGCCATTGGAGTTGCCTGTGTGGCCAATTTATTTGAAAATTTAATAGAGCTTGTAAACATTATTGGTTCTATTTTCTACGGAAATGTATTAGGGATTTTCTTGTTGGCGTTTTTCTTTACCTATGTAAAGAGCAGGGCTGTGTTTATTGCCGCTATTACTACTCAAGCAATTATTGTGTATATCTGGTGGATTGACCTTATGCCTTATTTATGGCTCAATGTTGTAGGGTCTTGCCTAGTTATTACCATTGCCTTTATCTTGCAAGCAGTAAGGCTAAACAAAAACAAAATGCTTCAAGAGTAGAAAAAATACCACTAAAAAAAATCCTTTCAATAACACTAGTTCATTGAAAGGATTTTTAAAATGTAAAAAAGAGTTACTATTTAGCTCCCCATTGTTTTAAAGATTTTTTATTCAGGGCAACATAATCCATATTTCCAGCTTCCTGTGCTTGAGCCATAGAGGCTTTTGCAGCTTTTATAGCACCTTTAATATCTCCAGATTTCGCATAAATCAAAGACTGTTGTCTTTTGTACCAAAATGCAGTACCATTTAAGGATACAGCAGCATCTATCCAAGTTTTTGCTTGATTAATGTCTTTATCTGCCTCTAGGTAATACACAGCAGCGCTGTAATAATCTGAGGCGCTTGGTTTTCCCATCACTTTGTCTATACTAGCGCTTACCATTTCATCTGTCATTACTTGAAACTCAACAGATACATAGGTTTTATCCCAAATTATGGCAAGTGTAGCACCGTTAATTTTAATATCATTAATAGCCATTGTGAAGGTTTCTACACTGGTAGGCATCTGATAGGTTTTAGCAACAACCTTTGCTACAACCTTTGTATCATCCCACTGTTTTGGTGTTCCCCAGTTTTGAGTATCATTATAAAAATAAACCTCCCAGTTTACTGCACCTGGCTTGGTGAAGATTGCATAGGTACCAGCTTTTACTGTTGTATCTGCAATCAAAACATCATCACTAAAGGTAATCATAGAGTTTTGGTTTGCTCCTGTACGCCACATAGCATCAAAAGGTACCAAACCACCAAATATAGTTCTGCCTTTTACAGAAGGTCTTGAATATTTTAAAGTAACATCTGTAAGTCCAACAGTTTGCTCTAGGGTTTGCATTGGGCTTGGTGCAGGTGTTTTAATTTGCGCCGTTGTTGTAAGGGTTAACAAGAACATTGCAGTGTATAAAATTATTTTTTTCATGGTAAATAGTTATGTGTTAGTAATGCCGTAAAAATACAAAAAAACAAACTACGACTCTTTATTATTAAAAGCATAAAAAACATTCCATTTTCTGTAGTACCTTTGTAGGATGTCAAAACGTTTTATTTCAGAAATAATAGGAACATTCGCACTTGTATTTTGTGGTACTGGAGCTATGGTAATTAATGATTTTACAGGGGGCACCGTAACCCACGTTGGTGTAGCAATAACCTTTGGGCTTATTGTAATGGGTATGATTTATGCCTTTGGAGATATTAGTGGCGCCCACATGAACCCAGCGGTGACTATTGGATTTGCGTATGCTAAAAAATTTCCATGGAAAGAAGTACCTGCCTATGTGTTGGCGCAGCTCATCGGAGCTTTTCTAGCCAGTGGTATACTGTTGTATTTATTTCCAGAGAGTCAAACCCTTGGCGCTACCCTACCAGAGCTCTCGGCAATGAAAGTTTTTATATTTGAAATAATACTTACCTTTTTCTTAATGGTAGTCATTATAAATGTGTCTACTGGGTCAAAAGAAATTGGCGTAGTTGCTGGTATTGCCATTGGTGGTATCGTACTATTAGAGGCCATGTTTGCAGGACCCATTACTGGAGCTTCTATGAATCCAGCTCGCTCTATAGCGCCCGCTGTAGTTTCTGGAAACATAGCAGATCTATGGATTTATATATTTGCACCCGTTATTGGTTGTTTACTGGCTGTGGCAAGCTGCAGATTAGTAAAAAGTGAGCAGTGCTGTGATGAGGATTGCTAGACTAAAAACCCCCACTTGAATACCGTTTGATACCACCTTTTTACAATTTCAAAAATAACCTGAAACCTAATTATCTTAAAGTTTTCAAAATCATACTTTAAATACTACCCATCAAAGTATCTTTGAACACACACAGTTTTTTTCTGGGACTGAAAAAACCTCTAGTGATTGTGTTTGATACTTTTTATGAAAATTTACACCCTACACTCCAAACAACAGCTGCCAATTAGCAAACAACAGGCTTGGGATTTTCTGTCTAACCCTAATAACCTTAAAGCCATTACCCCAAAGCAGATGGGTTTTATTATAAAATCTGGAGCAGATAGACCCATGTACGCAGGACAAATTATACACTATACAGTAACCCCACTGCTGGGTATAAAAACAAAATGGGTGACAGAAATCACTCAGGTTAACAAAGGAGAATATTTTGTTGATCAACAACTTTTTGGCCCCTATGCACTTTGGCACCACAAACACTTTATAAAAGAAATTCCAGGAGGTGTAGAAATGGAAGATATTATAGACTATAAAGTGCCTCTTGGGTGGCTGGGCCAAGTGTTGCATCCTATACTAGTAAAGCCGAGACTTGATGAAATATTCAAGTACAGAAAAATTAAATTAATTGAACTTTTTGGTACTATTTAAAAACCTCTAACCACTTATAATGATTAAAAATATACTTCTTATTGGCGGATCCTACGGAATTGGAGCCGCAATAGCAAAACAGCTTAAAGACACCCACAAGGTGTATGTAGCTTCAAGAACACAAGACAACATGCCACAGGGAGTTACTCACATGGTCTTTGATGCATTAAGGGATGACATTACTACCTTACCCTTGCCAGATCAAATAGACGGCCTAGTGTATTGTCCGGGAAGCATCAACCTAAAACCTTTTAAGAGAATAAAACCTCAAACATTCCAAGAAGACCTTGAGGTTAACTTTCTATCTTTGGTTAAGGTCATACAAGGCTTACTTCCAAAATTAGCAACCTCACCCCAAGCAAGCTTAGTTTTTTTTAGTACAGTAGCCGTTAAGGTGGGAATGCCATTTCATACAAGTGTGTCTGCCTCAAAGGGAGCTATAGAAGGTTTTGCAAAGGCATTGGCTGCAGAGTATGCTCCAAAAATGAGGGTTAATGTTATAGCACCCTCCCTTACAGATACTCCCTTGGCTGGACGTCTGCTCTCTAGTGATGATAAAAAACAACGCATGGGAGAAATGCATCCACTAAAAAGAATTGGAACTAGTGCAGACATTGCCAATACTGCTTGTTTTTTACTCACAGATAAGTCTAGCTGGATGACTGGGCAAGTTCTTGCCGTAGATGGCGGAAAATCAACATTACAAACACAATAAAGTGGCAGCAACTGTAAATATTTTTTGGTTCAGACGTGATTTACGCCTTGAAGACAATGTAGGATTCTCCAAAGCATTGCAGGGCAAATCTGCTGTGGTACCCATCTTTATTTTTGATACCGAAATTTTAGACAAGCTCTCCAAAGATGACCCTAGAGTGAGTTTTATATACAACACCTTGCAAGAGTTGAGGTCTACCTTGCAAAACCATGGAAGCTCTTTGGCTATTTATTATGGGAAACCTTTGGAGGTTTTTAAAGAAATAACTACGCAGTTTAATGTGCAAAATGTAATTACCAATAGAGATTACGAGCCTTATGGCCAAGAGCGGGACCTTGAGATTAAAGAGTATTTAACTACCTTAACTCAAAACCAAAATAGCGCTACACCAATCGGTTTTTATGATTATAAAGACCATGTAATTTTTGAAAAGGACAGCATTGTAAAGGCAGATGGTACTCCCTATGTTGTGTACACCCCTTATAAAAATAAATGGAAAAGCGTATTTAACCCAGAAATAGATTTAAAAGACCATAAAACAACTAGTTATTTCAAAAATCTGTACCAAGACAACACGCTGCAAAACACGACTCTAGAGCAAATGGGTTTTACCGCCTCTAGTATAAAGGTACCTAAACACAATACCGCTGCTAGTCTTATACAAAATTATGAAGATACCCGTAATTTCCCTGCAATAGAGGGCACCTCACATCTAGGACCGCATCTGCGTTTTGGTACCGTTAGTATAAGGGCAATGATGAGAAAGGCTATTTCTCAAACAAATGAGGTGTTTTGGAGCGAACTTATTTGGAGAGAATTTTTTATGCAGATATTTTGGCACTTTCCTCACACCCAACAAAAAGCCTTTAGACCAAAGTATGACCGCATAGAGTGGCGCAATAACGAGAAGGAGTTTGAACATTGGAAAAACGGGACCACAGGCTATGTTCTAGTGGATGCCGGTATCAGAGAATTAAACAAAACAGGACACATGCATAATAGAGTGCGCATGCTCGTTGCCAGTTTTTTATGTAAGCACCTGCTTATTGATTGGCGTTGGGGAGAAACCTACTTTGCATCAAAACTTCTAGATTATGAGCAATCAAGTAATGTGGGTAATTGGCAGTGGGCAGCAGGAAGCGGAGTCGATGCAGCACCCTATTTTAGGATATTTAATCCCATAACACAGGCAGATAAGTTTGATAAAGACAAAAGGTATATAAAGAAATGGGTCCCTGAATATGAAACTCAAAAATATACTGCCATGATTGTAGATCACAAACTTGCTCGCCAGAGATGCCTACAGACCTATAAAAAAGGAATAAATGAATAACTAAAGACGTGGTATTGGTTCTTTTTATAGGTATCTAAACTTCATAAATA
>CBFHMO010000071.1:0-8255 GCA_965656925.1 Patiriisocius sp. | reverse complement strand
TGCGATAGATAATTCTCAATTTCTATTGATGAAATCTGGACATTGCTTAATGACTGAAAAGCTTTCTAGCGATTCAAAATATTATCGAAGCATTCTATTTTTCTTTACCAACGAAGATATATTTCAGTTTATAAGAAAGTTTAAATTAGAAACATGTAATTCTAAAACACTATACTCAACTTATTCATTTAACTACGATTCATTTATAAAAAGATTCGTAGATAGCCTCTTAGAGATATCGAAGCTTTCAAAATCAATTCAAGAAAACATTCTAAACGTAAAGTTTGAGGAAATAATGCTATACCTAATGGATCTAAAAGGTTTAGATTTTCTTTATTCATTAATTGATAATAGTGACCATCAAAACCGAAAGTTTGTCCAAACAATTGAAAGTAATCGGTTAAATAAATTAACAATAAAAGAACTGTCTTTTTTATCTAATATGAGTGTGTCAACTTTCAAAAGAGAATTTGAGAAAAACTTTCATAGTTCACCTAGCAGGTGGTTTCAGGATAAAAGGCTTGAACATTCTGCTTTTTTGTTAAAGAATGAAAATAAAAGACCTTCTGATATTTTTGAGGAAATTGGATATGAGAACCTATCCAACTTTATTCAAGCTTTTAAACTAAAGTATGATGTAACACCAAAACAGTATCAATCGAATTGAACTTTTATCAATACTTTTTGAACTTTTCTGATTAACCTAAACCTTTTAAAGCTGTGTAGATTTGTATTATAATCAAATAACTAAAACAAATATTATGAAAAAATCAATTCAGCTTTTAACAATATTAATAGCTTTTTCGAGTTCAGTTTTCGGCCAAGACACATTCACTTTATCCAGTAATGACCTAGGTGGAGAGGCTACTATTAATGAAGAATTTAATGGTTTTGGCTGTACAGGAGAAAACCAATCCCCACAATTATCTTGGAAAAATGCTCCAGAAGGAACCAAAAGTTTTGCTGTAACAATGTATGATCCTGATGCTCCTACCGGAAGTGGATGGTGGCATTGGGTAGTATTTGATATTCCAGTAAGCACTAACGAATTAGTATCTGGAGCTGGAAATACAGAACTAAATTTAACACCTGAAGGTGTTATTCAAAGTATTACAGACTATGGAGCCAATGGTTATGGTGGACCTTGTCCTCCAGAAGGTCACGGATTACATCAATATATAATCACAGTTTATGCTCTGAAAACAGACAAACTTGGTTTAAAAGAAACTACTAACCCTGCTGTAGTTGGATATTACTTATGGAATAACACATTGGCTAAAGCTAGTATTGTGACTTATTATCAGAGAAGTAAGAAATAAAAACTGTCTCTAACAATGTATAAAAACAATAGCGGTTTGGGAGTAATCTCAAACCGTTTTTTGTTTTAATTAAGTATCTTGCTACCCGAAAGATAAGTACATTTATTCCGCAACTACTCTTATAATAAACGTTAATTATTTATAAACACAAGACTTTATATGAATAATAAATTACTTCCAGCCCTCGGAATTATTATTGCCGCGGTTATCTTATTAGTAATTTCTGAATCTACAACCCAGGAGTCTGTCCATACTTTTATTAGTAAGTATGCTTTTTTGTTTATTATCTCTGGCATGCTATTGGGACTTGCTATTACAAACTATATTAATAAATCAAACCAAGAAAAATAATGCCTACCTTGTTTTTGTATTAATGTACCTCCCTGCCATGAGCATAGTATTTAAAGAAACCCAAAAATTCTCGCAATGGTGGCTTTGGCTGCTTCTATTAGCCATTGGTGTTTTGCCCATTACAGGTCTTTACAAACAACTTTATTTGCAAGAAACCTTTGGTGATACACCCATATCTAATTTGTCTCTTAGCATATTTGGTTTTTTTGTTTTTCTACTCATTGCGTTATTTTGGATTATGAAACTAAAAACCCAAATTAACCAACATGGCATTGGTATGCATTTTTTTCCTTTTGTTAAAAAGCAGGTACATTGGGATCAAATAAAAAGTGCAGCGGTAGTTAATTATGGCTTTGTAGGAGGCTGGGGAATCAGGCTATTCACTTCATACGGTACTGTATACAACATAAAAGGCAATATGGGCTTAGCCATAGTACTTACAAGCGGGAAAAAATATTTAATCGGGACCCAAAACCCAAAACAATTAACTGCCGTTCTAGAAAAATTAGCGCCTACTACAGTAACTAATTCTTAGTCTTTTTTTATTTTTACCCTAAACAAATTTACAATCGCAGCCCATACATATCTTCTTGAAACCACTATAAATTCTGTACATAAAAAATACTGGAACCAATTACAGCACGGTCAAGATTGTTTTTTATCTATAGCCTATTTAACTGCCATAGAGCAAGGCTTTTCTAAGGAGTTGGATTTTTGTTATCTCATTGTTTTGGATACCCTAACATCAAAGCCTTTATTAATAGCTTCATACCAGTTAGTCCCTTTTGTGTTTAAGGGTGATTCTCAGCCTCCAAAAATAGTACGTCATTGTTCTCAAAAAAGTGATGGGTTTTTTATGCTCAACATGTTAGTGTGTGGAAACGTTTTTATGGCTGGCGAGCACGGTTTTGTAAAATGTAACACCTTAGATACTAAAACTGCCTTTTTTCTTGCTCAGAAGGGAATGAGTAAGGCCTATAAATTACTACGTAGCCAAACATCAAAGAAGATCTCTGTGCAACTTTTTAAAGAGTACGCTCCCCATACTATCTCTAGTAGTAGTTATTTACAACAAAAAGGATATCAGGATTTTGAAATTGATATGTATATGTCTTTACCAATTGCATCTTCTTGGGACTCTATAGAGGCATATTTTGACACCTGTAAGGCAAAGTTTAGGACAAAGGCTAAAAGTGTTTTTGCAAAAGCAGCACCGCTTTGTATTAGGTCTTTTTCTCAGGCCGAAATTTTAACGCACCAACACACTATAGACCGTTTGTTTTTACAAGTACTAGGCAAATCTGAGTATCAGTTTGGGGTCTTTAATGCCCTTGGTTTTGCTTTAATAAAGCGGCACTTAGCCAGCCAATTTATCTTTAGAGCGGTTTTGCTTGAAGACACACTTATTGGCTTTAGCACTAGTTTTATTAATGGTACTGCACTAGAGGCAAATTTTGTAGGGATTGATTATGATCAAAATATCAAATACGCCATTTACCAGAGGTTGTTGTATGATTACGTTTATTTGGCAATATACAATAAGGTGGAGGTTTTAAACTACGGAAGAACCAGCGAGCTTCTTAAAAGCTCTCTTGGAGCAGTTGCTATACCCATGAAATTATATGCAAAACACACTTCAAAAATCCCGCATTTACTGATGTGCTCCACGCTAAAGAAAGTAAAACCAACCCCCTTTGAACTAAGAAAACCATTCAAGGCGGTATACTACAAAAACCAATAAAATTAGTGTTTTTTGTCTAGCTTTTTAGCCTCAAAATGTTCCAGCAGTACAAATACTGTAAGCAACATGCCTAGGGCATATATACTATCCTCAACAGGTATGGTAAACATCCTGATGTTTAAGTTTTCTGCATTGTTATACCACACAACTTCATTTTCAATAAAGCTACCGGTAAGCACACCATTAACAATAAAAAAGGGGATAAGTGTAACAAAGAAACTAGGTAAGAATCTGCTAAGAATCTTTGGGTTTTTATTATATACAAGCCCTAACAAAATAATTGCATATCCAAAACATACAAGGGTGTACCATCTATCATAGTGATACCAAAGCGTTATTATTAATATGCACAGTAGTGCTACATAAAATACAGAGGTTGCCTTTTCAGAGAGCGTAAAATTTGGAAAGAAATAGTTTAAAGAATAATGAGTAAACAAACAGGCATAAGGTATGCATATAAAAAATAGCCATTCTTCTATTGGTAGGTTTGCTACTTTAAATCCATTGATGTATTGCTCATTAAATCCCCATATCCCATTGTTGGTAAAAATTACATCCCAAGAAATGAAAAATGCCATCATGATAAAGATGCCAATAAATAGCGATTTCCATTTTTTGTAAAACTGAAATTTAGGATAAAAACTAAATATAAAAGGGATAATAAAGGATCCTATATTTAAATACAGGTATAGATTTTTCATGCCCTATTTTTTAAAATATTTTAGGGGCGGAAATAACATACCATAACATTCTCCTTCTCCTTTACCTAAGTGCTTGTGATGTATTTTATGTGCTCTTCTTATTCCTTTTGCATACCAATTATTTGCTTTTCTGAACATTTTGAAACGTTGGTGTATAAAGATGTCATGTACCATAAAATAAGCAATACCATAGGCAAATATTCCAAAGCCTATGGGCAGTCCAGCCCAAAAGCCATAATACTGCCATGCTATAAAACATGCAATACTCACTGCTGCGTAGAATATAAAAAACAGGTCATTGCGCTCCCACCAGCTTTTGTGATCCTTGTGGTGGTGATCTTTGTGCAAGCTCCACAAAAAACCATGCATAACATATTTGTGTGTAGCCCATGCCATAAATTCCATGGCAGAAAAAGTTCCAATAAAAGTTAATATCCAAAGCAATGTCGTCATTTTCTTTAATTTAAATAATTGGTAACAATAAAATTACCGAACAAGTTTAAGTTGGTATTTCACATAACTTCTAGTAAGGAGTCCAAATTTCTCATAACCAGGTACTCGTATTCTTGTGTTTTTTATTTCTAATGCAGGAGTTTTGTGAAGTTTTTTCAGTAATCTTCTATAGTAGCGATATGCCATAAACACCCCAAATTTTGCCTCTGTGGGTAGTTTTAATATCCCTTGGTAGCCTCTTTGGAAGTCTTTTTCAATATCTGCTATAATATGTTGTTTTGATGCTTCATCAAGTGACTCTAGATTTGTGTTTGGAAAATAGGTCCTGCTAAGTCCTTCAAAATCTGCCTTGAGATCACGTAAAAAATTCACTTTTTGAAATGCAGATCCCAGTGCCATTGCAGAATCTTTAAGTTGGTTGTATTTTTCTGTATCACCTTTCAAAAAAACATGAAGACACATAAGCCCAACCACATCTGCAGATCCGTAGATGTATTCTTTGTATTCCTGCTCTGTTAGGTAATCTGTTTTGGATAAATCCATACGCATACTTTTCATGAAAGATGCAATTAGCCCTCTTTCAATATTGTATTTATGAACCGTTTCTTGAAAAGAATTTAAAATTGGGTTTAGACTAATTTTTTCTTCAAGTGCAAATTCAAGGTCTTTTTCAAAACGATCAAACAGCACGCTTTTATCATACGCATGAAAGGTGTCCACAATTTCATCAGCAAACCTTACAAAACCATATATATTATAGATGTCTTGCCGTATGGTCGGAGATAGCATTTTGGTAGCCGAAGAAAAAGAAGTGCTGTACGCATTAGTTACGCTTTCACTGCATTGTCTTGATACTATGTCAAAAAGTTCTTTCATTAGTTGTTCTTTTTTGCGATAAGCCCTGCCACGAGTTTTCCAGAAATTAATGCTGGAGGTACTCCCGGTCCAGGAACAGTGAGTTGTCCTGTGAAAAATAAATTCTCCACTTTTTTACTCTTTAATTTTGGTCTTAAAAATGCGGTTTGTAATAATGTATTTGCTAGACCGTATGCATTACCCTTGTAGGAGTTGTACTGAGAAACAAAATCATTCACACAAAAAGACTCTTTAAATATAACATGTTTTTTTATTTCTTGCCCTGTTAGGGTTTCAAAACGAGACATAATTTTTTCATAATATTCTTCTCGCAGTTCTTGTGTGTCTTCAAGTCCTGGCGCGATGGGTACAAGAAAAAACCCAGTTTCTTTTCCCTTTGGTGCAAGCTCTGGTTGTGTAATTGAAGTAAAATTAGCATAAAATAGCGGGCTTGTTGGCCACACTGGTGTATCGTAAATTTCTTTGGCATGCTGCTCAAAGTCTACATCAAAAAATAAGGTGTGATGTGCTACGTTTTTAATCTTCTTATCAAAGCCTATGTAAAATAATAAAGAGGAGGGAGCAAAGGTTCTTTTTTCCCAATAGGCCTCAGAGTATTGTCTGTATTTTTTTGGTAAAAGTGTTTCTGTGTGGTGGTAATCTGCGCCACTTAAAAGGGTGTCTGTGGCATGAAATGTACCATTGGATACAATCCCTTTAACCTTACTGTTTTCTAAAACAATTTCTTCTACATTTTGATTTGTTTTTATGACAACTCCCATAGACTGGGCAAGTGTTTGCATACCCAAAATAACACTGTACATACCTCCCTTTGGTTGGAAGGTTCCTAACCCAAAATCTGCATAGTTCATAAAACTATAAAAAGAGGGAGTTTTGGAGGGTTTTGCACCTAAAAACAATACAGGAAATTCTAGGATAGATACAAGCCTCGGGTTTTTAAACTCTTTGCGAACATCTCTACTGATATTGCTAAAAAACTGACCCACTCTTTTTGCCGTAGCAGGGGTTATGAGTTCAAGAGGAGAAACCCCAGGTCTATAGACCAAATCTTTAATTGCTATATTATAGTTTTGCTGTGCAGCATCAATGAATTTTTGAAGTTTTTTTGCACTACCTGGTTCTTCTTTTTCAAAGGTTGCACAAATTTTATCTAGGGTGTCTTCAATGGTGATAAAATCATTTTTACCAAAATACACACTATACGCAGGGCTTAGTTTTTCTAATTCGTAATAGTCTGAGGCCTTTTTATCAAAATCATTGAAAAACCGTTCAAAAACATCTGGCATCCAGTACCATGAAGGGCCCATATCAAAGGTAAATCCTTGTTTTGTAAATTGTCTTGCGCGTCCTCCAATAGATTCGTTTTTTTCAAAAACAGTAACGCTATAGCCATCTTTTGCCAAATACGCGGCAGCCGCTAGAGAAGAAAATCCAGAACCAATAATTGTAATTTTTTTGTTTGTCATCTTGTTGAACAAAAATAGGGTATATTTCAACAAAACAATAGTTAAAAAATCCTAAAAGTTAGTCGTTTAAGGTTTTTACTTTTTCTGCAAATCTTTTTATAGTATCAAAACAAACAATATTAGCAGCGGTATTGTTTTTTTGTACTTCACTGTATTTTTGTCCCAATATCCAAAGAGGGTGTTTTTCTTTTTTACAAACAATTTTTTGATAAAAATCTAAAGTTTTCGTTGACCAAAATAAACCTGTAATTTTTTACTTACAATGTAATTAGTTGTTTTAAAATAACTTTTTAAACTTCATGTATTAATGTATTATAGTCACGTCATTTCATAAAAAAAAGTCATCTTATACAAGATGACTTTGTACCCGGAATGGGACTTGAACCCACACGCAACAAGTGCACACGGCCCTCAACCGTGCCTGTCTACCAATTCCAGCACCCGGGTGTATTCTATACATAAATAGAGGTGTATAGAAACAAAAAAAAGTTAAACCAAAAGGCTTAACTTTTTTGTGACCAGTCTGGGGCTCGAACCCAGGACCACCTCCTTAAAAGGGAGGTGCTCTACCAACTGAGCTAACTGGTCAAAATGTCAAAAACATTTTTAAGCTTTACAAACTTATATAAGTTTTGTTTAGCGAGTGCAAATATACTATCATTATATTTATCTTTCAAAGCATTTTAAAATAAATTTAAACTTTATTTGTAAACCATTAAATTACAATAAATAAGAACTAAAATTTTATGAAAATACTTCTTTTAGGATACATGGGTAGTGGTAAATCTGTCGTTGCAAAACAACTCTCTAAGGCATTGCAATACTCTTTTGTTGACTTAGATACGGCTATTGCAGAAGATCAAAACCTATCCATTGCAAAATTATTTGAAACCAAGGGAGAACTTTATTTTAGATCAAAAGAGCGGCTTGTATTAGACTCTTTATTAGAGGGTACTGATACTTTAGTCTTGGCCTTAGGTGGAGGTACCCCTTGTTATGGTGATTTGATGCGAAAATTAACACAATCTCCAGGTGTTGTTACCATTTATTTGGGAGCAGAAGTAGATACCCTCACAAATCGATTGTTTCCACAAATGCAGACAAGGCCTTTAATTTCTCATATTTCTGACAAGGAAGTTTTAAATGATTTTGTGCGCAAACACCTTTTTGAGCGAAATTTTTACTACCAACAAGCACATTATAAAATTAAGGTAGACCAAAAACCAGTTCAAGAAATAGTCAGAGAGATTGTGGCACTTTTATTCTAAAATAGCACGATTATTTCCTGGTTCGAATATCACTGCAACATTCTCATTAATTGAGGTAGACAAAGAAATGCCTTTATAAT
>CBFHMO010000070.1:0-8280 GCA_965656925.1 Patiriisocius sp. | reverse complement strand
AGTGATTTGCGCCGCCCATTTACTTAGCCAAAATGGTGTTTTTTCTACCATAATACCTCATCAAGAGGCTGACTCATTTATTGAAATTGCAGCACAAAACAAGCTATTTCTTTCAAGAATATGTTCTGTTAGAGGCACAAAAACCTCTAAGATAAAACGTTGTTTATTAGAGTTTTCATTACGCCAAAGCAAACCCAGAACCCAGGAACTTACCATAGAAATTTCAAGACACAATTACACACAGGAATATAAAAATTTAGTTAGTGATTTTTATGTTAAAATGTAGGAAACTATAAAAGCGGTATTTATATTTACAAAACAATTAAAAACGAGATTATGAAACCTGATTTATTTGAAGCTCCAGATTATTACAATATTGATGATTTACTTACAGAAGAGCACAAACTAATACGTGATGCTGCACGAGCTTGGGTACAGCGCGATGTGTCTCCTATTATCGAGAAAGCGGCACAAGATGCTGTTTTTCCAGAGTCTATTATTCCTGGATTGGCAGAAATTGGTGCTTTTGGACCTTATATTCCAGAACAATATGGTGGTGCAGGCTTAGATCAAATATCATACGGCTTAATCATGCAAGAAATTGAGCGTGGTGATAGTGGTGTACGTTCTACAGCATCTGTTCAATCATCTCTGGTGATGTATCCTATATGGAAATATGGAAATGAGCAGCAGCGCAATAAATACTTACCAAAATTAGCCTCTGGAGAATGGATGGGTTCTTTTGGTTTAACGGAGCCAGATCATGGTAGTAACCCAAGTGGCATGACAACCAACTATAAAGATATGGGTGACCATTATCTTTTAAATGGAGCAAAACTTTGGATTTCAAACTCTCCTTTTTGTGATGTTGCCGTAGTATGGGCAAAAAATGAAGAGGGACGCATACATGGTCTAATTGTAGAAAGAGATATGGAAGGATTCTCAACACCAGAGACTCATAATAAGTGGTCACTAAGGGCTAGTGCAACTGGAGAATTGATTTTTCAGGATGTAAAAGTTCCTAAAGAAAACTTATTGCCAAACAAATCTGGATTAGGAGCCCCTCTAGGATGTCTTGATTCTGCCCGTTATGGTATTGCCTGGGGTGTCATTGGCGCCGCTATGGATTGCTATGACACTGCTTTGCGTTACTCTAAAGAACGCGTACAGTTTGGAAGGCCAATTGGAGGATTCCAATTACAACAAAAAAAGCTAGCAGAAATGATTACAGAAATTACCAAAGCGCAATTACTTTGCCTGCGTCTTGGACAACTCAAAAACGAAAACAAAGCTACGTCTGCTCAAATTTCTATGGCCAAACGTAACAATGTAGATATGGCGCTTAAAATTGCACGAGATGCAAGACAAATGCTAGGAGGTATGGGCATTACTGGTGAGTATCCAATAATGAGACATATGATGAACCTTGAAAGCGTAGTAACCTATGAAGGAACTCATGATATCCATCTTTTAATTACAGGATTAGACATTACGGGTATTAATGCCTTTAAATAAAGATTCCTATACTTTATATAACAAAAAAGCCACTATCAAGATAGTGGCTTTTTTTTGTTGAATATTTTTACAAAGAGCTTTACTCCTGTGGAGCTATAGTTAGTTGAAGACCACTCAAGGAGCTGTCTATAGGTATTTGACAGCTTAGCCTGCTTGAGTCTAGAACATGGAAAGCTTCACCAAGCATCGCGCTTTCATCATCACTTATTTGTGGTAGCTGATGCTTTGAATCTATGTAGCATTGACAAGAGGCGCACATTGCCATCCCTCCACAAACACCAAGAGCACCCTCTGGGGCAAGCTCGTAAAGCCTTATGACCTCCATAAGGTTTAGGTTCATATCTGTAGGAGCTTTTACTTGATGAGAAACCCCGTCTCTATCTGTAATATGAATTAAAACATCTTTGTCTTCCATCTTTAGGCTTAATTAATTGCTTTCACAACAGCTTTTGGAGCTTGTTTTTTGGTGCCATCAAAGCCTTCTACACCACCAACAGTGGTGTACTTCATCACATGTCTTTTGTCAGGAAAAATACGCTTATAAGCGCTTTGACACATTAAAGTAGCTTCATGAAAACCACATAAAATTAGTTTTAACTTTCCTGGATAGGTATTTACATCACCAATGGCATAGATACCAGGTATATTTGTTTGGTAGTCTAGCGTGTTGTCAACTTTAATTGCATTTTTCTCAATCTCTAGGCCCCAATCTGCAATAGGACCAAGCTTTGGAGCCAGACCAAACAGCGGAATGAAATGATCACAGGGTTTTTCAAAGACACCATCTGCCTGGCTAATTGAAACACCAGAGAGCTTATTTTCTCCAACTATACCAACTACCTCTGCGGGTGTGATAAGTTGTATTTTACCTTGGTTTTTTAACTGTTGTACTTTCTCCACAGAATCTAAGGCGCCCCGAAACTCATTGCGTCTATGCACCAAAGTAACACTAGAGGCAACATCCGTTAAAAAAATACTCCAATCTAGAGCAGAGTCACCACCACCGGCAATGACAACATCTTTGTCTCTATATAATTCTGGATCTCTAATGATATACTCCACCCCTTTATCTTCAAAGCTGGCTATATTTGGAATAGGTGGTTTTCTTGGCTCAAAACTTCCCAATCCTCCTGCTATAGCTACAACAGAAGCATGGTGTTTTGTGCCTTTATTAGTTGTAACTATAAAGGTGCCGTCCTCTTGGGTTTGTATGCTTTGAGCTCTCTCTCCTAATGTAAATCCTGGCTGAAAAGGCTGAATCTGCTTCATTAAATTATCAACCAAATCACCCGCTAATATTTCTGGAAAAGCAGGAATATCATAAATGGGTTTTTTTGGATAAATTTCACTGCATTGACCCCCTGGCTGAGCAAGAGCATCAATAAGATGGCATTTTAATTTCAACAACCCTGCCTCAAAAACAGTAAAGAGGCCTGTTGGGCCTGCGCCTATTATTAATATGTCTGTCTTTATCATGTAAATTAATCGCTATTTTGCTAGTAAAACTTATAAATATCTGATGAGATGAAAAAAACCATCTCTAAGGCGCTACGTTAATTACTTCTAGAATTTGTGGAGCATGTTTTTTAATTGTCATTTCAACGCCACTTTTTAAAGTCATTTGGTTGACACTGCAACCCACGCAAGCTCCTTGTAATTGCACTTTAACTGTGGTGCCATCTTCTATGGCTAAAAGTTTAATGTCACCGCCATCGCTTTGCAGAAATGGACGAATCTCATCCAGTGCAATCTCTACTTTCTCTACTAGTTGTTGTTGTTCCATATTCTTATTTTACAGCGCTACATCCTGCCATTGTGGTTATTTGAATTGCCTGAGTTGCAGGTAATGCTTTATTTCTTTTTACCGTTTCACGTACTACATTCTTTGTAATATCTATGAAAATTTCTTCAATGGCAGTTCCCTCTTGAAGGGCCACTGGGTGGCCTGCATCTCCAGCCTCTCTGATACTTTGTATCAAAGGCAATTCTCCTAGAAAAGGAATTTTTGAATCTTCTGCCAAATGCTTTGCGCCTTGTTTCCCAAATATATAGTACTTGTTATCAGGTAATTCTTCAGGTGTAAAATAAGCCATATTTTCTATAATACCCAAAACAGGCACATCAATGCTCTCTTGTTGGAACATGGCAACTCCTTTTTTGGCATCTGCCAAGGCTACTGCCTGAGGTGTGCTCACAACTACAGCTCCTGTAATAGGCAAAGATTGCATGATGCTTAAGTGAATATCTCCGGTACCTGGAGGCAAATCTAAAAGCATAAAGTCAAGCTCTCCCCAAGCTGCATCAAAAATCAATTGGTTTAAGGCCTTAGAAGCCATAGGGCCTCTCCAAATAACAGCCTGGTCTGGTTTGGTGAAAAATCCTATTGACAAAACCTTTACTCCATAATTCTCTACTGGTTTCATCTTGCTTTTTCCATCCACATTTACAGAAAGAGGTCTTTCATTGGCCAGATCAAACATTATTGGAATAGAAGGGCCATAAATATCTGCATCCAATACCCCTACTTTAAATCCCATTTTTGAAAGTGTGATTGCAAGATTTGCCGTTACTGTAGATTTACCAACTCCTCCTTTACCAGAGGCAACAGCTATTATGTTTTTAATGCCTGGTATGGGTTTGCCCTTAATAAGGTTTGGGTTGGAAGGTTTTGCAGGAGCCTGAACCGTAATATTTACTTGTACTTTTGCCCCCGAAGAAACCTTTTCTTGTATGGTTTTTATAATGTCTGCTTCTGCACGTTTTTTTATGTGCATTGCTGGAGTAGCCATGGTGAGATCTACAACAACCTCATCTGCAAATGTCATTACATTAGTAACAGCGCCGCTAGCTACCATATTCTCACCCGCTCCAGCTATTGTAATAGTTTCAAGGGCTAAAAGTATATCACTTTTGTTAAATTTCATTATTGCTCTTTTTCAGTATTTAGATAGATTCTAAAGTACAAAGATACTCGAAAAACTAAAGAAAATATAGGGCAGCATCGAAATGATTTTAGTGGTAATCGCTGGTGTTTTTTAAGCAAGGTTTTTTTCAATAGTCTAGCTCTCTGGAGGTAGTTCTTGTTGCGGGTCCCAAAAATGAGCCTCTAGGTTTTGAATCTGAAAATCTACTACTTGAATCCCCTCAGACTCTAACAGTTGCTGCATTAAACTAGTGCCTTGAAAATGGTGTTTGCCGGTGAGTAGGCCTTTTTTATTTACCACACGATGGGCTGGGATTTCATGCTTTTTACTAGCGTTCATGGCCCATCCTACCATTCTGGCGCTGCCCTTACTACCCAGGTAATTTGCAATAGCTCCATAGCTGGTGACTTTTGCATAAGGTACTTGAAGCACAACTTTATAGACTCTTTGAAAAAAAGAAAGGGGCTCCATTGTTATAAATCTTTGAAGATTTTAAAGGCAGTTATTAAAGAAATCAAAGCAGTAACAGCGCCAATAATAAAATTCATATTTACCTTTAGTGGCGTATTTCTGGAGGAGTCTTTTCGTTTAAAAAAATGAATGTATAACCTCAGCATAATAAAAGTACCTACCCCAGAGGCTAAAATAGCAGTTATTAATTCTGGAGTATCAAAAGAAAACCACCCAAAAGCAGAAAAAGTAACGCTAATATAGACCCAGTAAGGCAGGGGTAACACATTAAGAAAAGCAATAAATATACCTCCAAAAAAACGTTTCTTTTTTGATTTTCTAACCAAATTTTCAGGAATCGCTCTACGGGTATCTTTGGCTATAAAAAGAAAGTAAATAGTAATACATATGAAAATTCCAAGGGCAACTTGTTCTAGAGAAGCAATAACATCTGGATTTTTTTCTAGATATCTAGCAAACAAAAGTGCAATATAGGTTTGAAACATTACGGTAACACAGACCCCTAAAGAGAAAAGGGTTGCATTTCTTCTGCCCTCTTTCATACTTATTTTAGCGGCAGACATATTGATGAGCCCCGGAGGAATTATTCCAATAAAAGCTGCTGAAAAAGCAATAATAAAGTTGAAAAGTATGGCCATTTGTACTACGTGAAGATACGATATTTTTTATCAAGAAAACCCAAAACGTATGTAGGTGATTTTTTTACCTACTTCAAGATATTGACGTTCATAAAATGTTTGAATACCCACAACAGCATCTGGGGCATGCTCTCCAATACCATACACGTCATGGTGTGCAAAATCTATTGGAAGTTTTAAACCTTGTAATAAGCCAAGAGTATAGCCATGCATATACTCACTATCTGTTTTAAGATGCATGACCCCTTCTGGTTTTAGAATTTTTTTGTACTTATTTAAAAAATCCTCATTGGTTAATCTATGCTTGGTGCGCTTATATTTTATTTGTGGATCTGGAAAAGTTATCCAAATTTCGTCTACTTCATTTTGAGCAAAAAGGCCATCTATAAGCTCTATTTGAGTTCTTAAAAAGCCTACATTATCCAAACCTTCTTCGAGGGCGGTTTTGGCGCCTCTCCAAAAACGAGCTCCTTTGATATCTACTCCCAAAAAGTTTTTATTAGGATACATTTTGGCAAGATTGACAGTATACTCTCCTTTACCACAGCCCAACTCTAAGACAATGGGATTGTCATTTTTAAAAAAATCTTTGTTCCAATTTCCCTTTAAAAAAAGCCCGTCTGATTCAGCCTCTGCCCTAGAGGGTTGCACAACATTAGAGAAAGTATCATTCTCTTTAAATCGTTTTAATTTATTTTTACTACCCAAAATTTATTTTTTGGCAAAATTAAGGAAATATACCCCAGTGACAATTATTAATGCTTTTGTTTTGGACTAGTCCCTAAACAATTTGAGGATTTAATTGCTTAGTTGCATTGTAAAGGAGAACTCAGATCCAACACCATGTTGGCTTTCTACATATATATTTTCTAGATGAGCATCCATAATATGTTTCACTATAGAAAGCCCAAGACCACTTCCACCTTCTTTTCTTGAGCCGCTTTTATCTACTCTGTAAAAACGTTCGAAAAGTCTAGGTAAATGCTCTTTCTCAATACCTTCACCATTATCTGTAACTCTAATAATAACTTTGTTTTTCACAAGATGCTCAACACTAATCTCTGTAGTTCCATCGTTGTTCCCATACTTTATTGAGTTTACAATTAAATTAGAGAGTACCTGTTGTATGCGCTCTTGATCGCCATAAACTTTAATACTCTCTTTATAGTGTTTATCAAATATTAGTGAGATGTTTTTCTTACTGGCCTTCATCTCTAGTAAATCAAACACGTTTTTGACAAGCTTTATGATATTAAAATTTTCTTTTTCAAGAGTTAGGCCTCCAACTTCAAGTTGGGTAATCATATCAAGATCTTTGATAATATAAAGTAATCGCTCTACCCCCTTGTTGGCTCTTTTTAAATATTTTTTTCTAACTGCCTTGTCTTTATAGGCACCATCAAGTAAGGTTAAAATATATCCTTGTACTGTAAACAGAGGTGTTTTAAGTTCATGAGAGACATTTCCTATAAATTCTTTGCGGTAATTCTCTCTTACTTTTAAGGTTTCAATTTCAATTTTTTTATTCTCTGCAAAACGTCCCACCTCTTGTGTTAGGGTTTCCATATCTGTAGAAATGCTCTTTTGACTAAAAGAGGTAGCATCTAAAAGAGAGATGTCATCATACATGTTTTTAATTCTTTTGTAGATAAATCGCTCTAATCTGTATTGAATAAAAGCAAAACAAACAACAAAAAAACTGACTCCAAAAAAAAGAATATGCCATGGATTAAACCCAGAGGCAACATACAAAAAAACACCTAGCATAAGCATAGAAATAATGCTAAGATAGGCTGCTGTGAGTAGTGCAAATCGATATGTTTTATTTAATTTTTTTAGCATTATTCTACAAACTTATACCCAACTCCTTTTATAGTTTTAAACTTTTGCTCCCCTATCTTTTCTCTTAATTTACGAATATGCACATCAATAGTTCTACCACCAACAACAACATCATTACCCCAAACACGATCTAAAATGTCTTCTCTTTTAAAGACCTTCCCTGGCTTTGAAGCTAGCAAAGATAGCAGTTCAAATTCTTTTCTAGGCAATACCATTTCTTGGGTATCTATAAGTATTTTATACTCCTCTCTATTAATGGTTAAATTGCCCAATTTTAGTATTTGCTGGGTTTGTTCTTGAGACTTAAATCTACGCAGTAAAGATTTTACCTTGCTAGTGAGTACCTTAGGTTTGATTGGTTTTGTGATGTAATCATCTGCTCCAGCTTCAAAACCTGCAACTTGAGAATAATCCTCCCCACGGGCAGTAAGAAATGTGATAACTGTCTCAGATAACTCAGGAATCAAACGCAGCTTTTCACAGGCTTCAATACCATCCATTTCTGGCATCATTACATCTAATATAATGAGATTAGGCTTGTGCTTTTTAGCTTTTTTAATAGCCTCTACTCCATTTTGAGCCGTGACCACGGTATACCCCTCTGCGGTCAAATTATACCCAATAATCTCCAGAATATCTAGCTCATCATCAACTAATAATATGGTAGTGTCTTTCTTTTTCATCTTTTAAAATGGTATGCAGTATTTAATTACTGTAAAATTATCACTTTTTAAAGATATACACTTATTAGCGTATCAATATTAAGCTACCATTAAATAATTGTAATTATTTTTATCAAAGGGCTTTAAATGAGTATATTTACGTAAAATTTTAAAACCCATTAATAATGAAAAAAATTACACTATTAGTTGCAATGCTATTTGCAACTC
>CBFHMO010000069.1:0-8314 GCA_965656925.1 Patiriisocius sp. | reverse complement strand
GGAAAAGATGCTGTAAATGTAATTCTATCCAAAGACGAAACCTATGCAGATATTTCTCCGGTAAGATTAAACACAAACGGTATCAATGCCTTGGTGAGTATCACCAGGGGATGTGATAATATGTGCACCTTTTGTGTGGTGCCTTTTACCCGCGGACGTGAGCGAAGTCGTGACCCTAGAAGTATTTTAGAAGAAATTAATGATTTGTCTGTAAAAGGGTATAAAGAAATCACTCTATTGGGGCAAAATGTGGACAGCTACCTTTGGTATGGTGGGGGGCTTAAAAAGGAGTTTAAAAATGCTACAGAAATGGAAAAGGCCACGGCCATTTCTTTCTCTCAGCTTCTGGATCAAGTAGCTACCGCGCAGCCTCACATGAGAGTTCGTTTCTCTACCTCAAACCCACAAGACATGACCCATGATGTGTTTCATGTGATGGCAAAACACAAAAATATTTGCAACCATGTGCACCTGCCAGTGCAAAGCGGTAGTGATCGTATTTTAAAACAAATGAACCGCCAACATACCGTTGCACAGTATATCACACTGGTGAACAAACTTAAAGAGATACTGCCAGATTGTAGTATTTCTCAAGATTTAATTACTGGGTTCCCCTCAGAAACAGAAGCAGACCACAAAGACACTTTGGCCCTAATGCAGCAGGTAAAGTTTGCTTTTGGTTACATGTATAAGTACTCTGAAAGGCCCGGCACCATGGCCGCAAGAAAATTTGAAGATGATGTTCCAGAGGCCACTAAAAAAAGAAGACTAACAGAAATAGTAGAGGCCCAGCGTGCTCACGGGGCTTTTAGAACACAGGAGTTTGTTGGCAAGACAACCCAGGTACTTATTGAGCGTTCTTCCAAGAAAAACCAAGACCAATGGAGTGGTAGAAACCAGCAAAGTATTGTTGTGGTATTTCCAAAAGAAAACTACCAAGTTGGAGATTTTGTTGCTGTAAAAATTATACGCTGCACAAGTGCCACATTAATTGGCCAAGCAATTGGCTTGAGTAACATATAAGGATAGAAAAATTAAAAACTATGGAAAGTGTACAAGCAACAAAACAACGATTTGGAATTATAGGAAATGATCCTAAACTTAATCGCGCCATAGAAAAAGCAATTCAAGTTGCCCCCACAGACATTTCGGTACTAGTTACCGGAGAAAGTGGTGTTGGAAAAGAAAGTATTCCTAAAATAATACATGCCCTATCTCACAGAAAACACGGAAAATACATTGCCGTAAACTGCGGCGCCATACCAGAGGGGACCATTGATAGTGAACTTTTTGGCCATGAAAAAGGATCCTTTACAGGAGCCACTGCAACACGTAGCGGTTATTTTGAGGTGGCAGATGGTGGAACTATTTTTTTAGATGAAGTTGGAGAACTACCCTTACCTACCCAAGTAAGATTATTGCGTGTGCTAGAAAATGGTGAGTTTTTAAAGGTTGGATCTTCCAAAATACAAAAAACAGATGTACGCATTGTAGCGGCCACCAACGTGAAAATTGTTGAAGCTATAGAAAAAGGAAACTTTAGAGAAGATTTATTTTACCGCCTAAGCACCGTAGATATTAACCTGCCGCCACTTAGAGAACGATCTGAGGATATTCATTTATTGTTTCGGAAATTTGCTAGTGATTTTGCTCAAAAATATAAAATGCCAACCGTGCGTCTTGATCAAAGCGCTGTAGATTTATTATTAAAATATCGCTGGAGCGGAAACATTAGACAGCTAAGAAATGTAGCTGAACAAATATCTGTACTAGAACAACAAAGACAGATAAACGCAGCTACTTTAAGCCAGTACCTGCCAAACATGTCTAGCAATCTGCCTGCCGTTATTAGCACTAAAAAAGCAGAAGGAGATTTCTCTAATGAAAGAGAAATACTTTATAAAGTATTATTTGATATGCAACGAGATGTAAACGATCTTAAAAAGCTTACCATGGAACTCATGAAAACCGGTAATGCAAATAAAGTAAAAGAAGAAAACTCCACTCTTATAAAAAAGATATACAGCCAAGAGCAAAACAATGAAGCGGTACTTGCAGCCATTGTTGAAGAGGAGCCAAACGACAACGCTATGTCTAATAAAGTAGAAGTTTTAGATATGCCAAGTAGTGAAGCTGAGCTTAGAAAAGGGAATTATGATTTTGTAGAAGATGTTAAAGAAGAAGAGAGTTTGTCTTTGCAAGAAAAGGAACTAGAACTGATAAAAAAATCGCTAGAAAAATATGATGGTAAACGTAAAGATGCTGCAGATGAACTTGGCATCTCTGAGCGAACCTTATATCGTAAAATCAAACAATATGATTTGTAATGTAAAATAGTATCTTTGAATACCTAAGACACACTAATTACTTTTGTGTTAACAACCATTGTATGTTAAAAAAACGAGTTTCCTTTTTTATTTTTTTAATACTTAGCGCTGCTATAACAGGATGTGGTATCTATTCTTTTACAGGAGCAGATATTGATTACAGTAAGACCAAATCTTTTCAAGTAAATTACTTTCAAAACAACGCGGCTATTGTAGAGCCTGGTATGGCAAGAGAGTTTACCCAGCAGCTTCAAGACCTTCTATTAAACCAAACTAGCCTAGATTTAGTGAACAGTGGTGGAGATCTCACCTATGAAGGCGAAATTACAGAGTATTACATAGCCCCCATTACAGCTACCTCACAAAACACTGCTGCACAAAACAGGTTAACTATAAGTATTAATGTGCGTTTTTTTAATAAAAACAGTGAAGAAAAAGGCTTTGAACAACGTTTTTCATTTTATAAAGATTACACCGGGCAAAGCCTGTTAACAGGCTCTGAATTGGATGATGCTTTAAACGAAATTTTTGAGCGTATTACACAAGATATATTTAATAAATCACTCGCAAACTGGTAGTATTTTGAACACACAAAACTATACCCTATTACTGGCAGACCCGCAGCAAATAACAAAGCAGACGCTCTCTGATTTGGTAGAGGTTATTGACGCATACCCCTATTTTCAAAGCGCTAGAGCATTGTGGCTAAAGGGTTTAAAAAACCAAGAAAGTTTTAGGTATAATGATGCCCTTAAACTTACGGCAGCGCACACCACCAATAGGGATATATTGTTTGAATTTATTACCTCTGATAGCTTTGAGCAGGATCAAATTTCATTGCAGATTTTAAGCAACGACCAGGCCATTGGCCAGTATGATATTGAAATTGGCGAGGATCTTTCTCAAACCATTGATACAGAACAAAAACAGGAACACAAGCAAGCCCTAGAAAATGCAGAAGCTGTCTTAAATCCAAATTTATTTGAAAAGAAAATAGCCGGTGTAGAAAAAATGATTGCGGTTTCCCAAGAATTTTCTGGCAAAGAAGATAGTATCGGCGCAGATCAAAAGCAAGCTGCCTCAAGGGAGCTTGGAATTGACACTCCGCTTGCCTTTTCGAAAAAAGACCGGCATTCTTTTTCTCAGTGGCTTCAATTAACCGCCGCTACTCCTATTGTACGAGAAGAAACACAACAGCCCCAGCATGCAACTAAAGAAAAGGAGCACAAGTATGATTTGATTGAAAAATTCATCAATGAAAAGCCAAAAATTAAAACATTAAAAAATAATACCCAGCAACAAAACACGCCACAAGAAGACTCAAAGCCCTCAAACTCCTTGATGACAGAGACTTTGGCTAAAGTATATCTTCAGCAAAAAAATTACAAAAAGGCAATTCAAGCTTATAAAATATTAATTTTGAAAAATCCCGAAAAAAGTGGTTTCTTTGCAGACCAAATTAGAGCAGTAGAAAAACTGATAAACACACAAGAATCATGAGTACCTTTACAATATTTTTAATTTTAATTATTTTCGTAGCATTTTTGCTAATAGTAGTAATAATGGTTCAAAACCCAAAAGGTGGTGGATTGTCTTCTTCTTTTGGAGGTGGAGGATCAACACAAATGGGTGGCGTACAAAAAACCACAGATTTTCTAGACAAGTCTACATGGACACTGGGAGGTTTATTACTAGTGTTAATTTTACTATCAAGCATTCCTTTGGTGGGAAGCATTGAAACACAACAATCAAGCATACAAGACGCAGAGGTGATACAAACCGCCTTACCAACACAAGAGACTCCACCTGTAGAGACTCCATAAAAAAATAGTACCCTTTAAAAAAAATGCCAGCTTGTCACTAAGTTGGCATTTTTTATTTTTGTAACCCTAAAAATGTCATAAATAGGGTATTGGCATACTTTCTGCCTATAATTACTTGTAATAAATAATGTATAACATGGTTTTTGGAATTTCAAAAACTAAAAACAAATATAATAATGGGATTAAAAATTCAACCTCTTTCAGACAGAGTCGTGGTAACACCACAAGCGGCAGAAACAAAAACAGCCTCAGGTTTGTACATACCAGATAGCGCTAAAGAAAAACCACAACAAGGCACCATAGCTGCTGTAGGGAATGGTAAAAAAGACCACAAGATGACTGTAAAAGTTGGTGACACTGTGCTATACGGCAAATATGCTGGTACAGAGTTAAAACTAGATGGCAAAGACTATTTAATTATGCGTGAGGAAGACATCCTTGCAATAATCTAAATTCAAAAAAGTAACAATTATTAACTACAATAAACCCTACAGGTAAGGGCTTATAAAATTAAAAATAACATGGCAAAAGATATAATATTTGACTTAGATGCTCGTAATGGCATTAAGCGTGGTGTTGATGCATTAGCAAATGCAGTAAAGGTAACATTGGGCCCAAAGGGACGTAATGTAATTATTGGCAAATCATTTGGAGCTCCGGTGGTAACTAAAGATGGAGTTTCTGTAGCCAAAGAAATAGAATTAGAAGACCCATTAGAGAACATGGGTGCTCAAATGGTAAAAGAAGTAGCAAGTAAAACCAACGATTTGGCTGGTGATGGAACTACAACAGCAACCGTTTTGGCGCAAGCTATAGTAAAAGAAGGACTTAAAAACGTTGCGGCTGGTGCCAACCCAATGGATTTAAAAAGAGGGATTGACAAAGCTGTTGAGGCTATTGTTACGGATCTTGAAAAGCAAACTACCAAAGTAGGTAACTCAAGTGATAAAATTAAACAAGTTGCTGCCATCTCCTCAAACAATGATGAGGCTATTGGTAGTCTAATAGCAACAGCTTTTGGAAAAGTTGGTAAAGAAGGTGTTATTACCGTTGAAGAGGCTAAAGGGACAGACACCTATGTAGATGTTGTGGAAGGAATGCAGTTTGACCGCGGGTACTTATCACCATATTTTGTTACAAACAGCGAGAAAATGCACACAGAACTAGAAAACCCAATGATTTTATTGTGTGATAAAAAGATCTCTTCTATGAAAGATCTAATGCCTGTACTAGAGCCAGTTGCCCAACAAGGGAAATCATTACTTATTATTGCAGAAGATGTAGATGGAGAAGCACTAGCTACCTTGGTAATCAATAAAATGCGAGGATCTCTAAAGATTGCTGCTGTAAAAGCACCAGGATTTGGAGACAGAAGAAAAGCAATGCTAGAAGATGTTGCTATTTTAACTGGAGCAACGGTAATTAGTGAAGAGCGTGGCTTTACCCTAGAGAATACCACTATTGAAATGTTAGGAACTGCAGAAACAGTAACCATAGACAAAGACAATACCACCATTGTAAATGGAGCTGGAAAGAAAACAGATATCAAAACTCGAGTAGGACAAATTAAATCTCAAATTGAGACAACTACTAGTGATTATGATAAAGAAAAGCTTCAAGAACGCTTGGCTAAACTAGCTGGTGGTGTAGCGGTATTATATGTAGGTGCTGCCAGTGAGGTAGAGATGAAAGAAAAGAAAGACCGTGTCGATGATGCCTTGCACGCAACTAGAGCTGCTGTAGAAGAAGGTATTGTTGCCGGTGGTGGTGTTGCGCTGATACGTGCACAAAACACCCTTGGAAAAATCACAACAACAAACCTAGATGAGACAACAGGTGTACAAATAGTAGCTAAGGCTATAGAGGCGCCCCTACGCACCATTGTACAAAATGCTGGAGGCGAAGGAAGTGTTGTAATTAATAAAGTCTTAGAAGGAAAGAAAAACTACGGATATGATGCAAAGTCTGAAACCTATGTTGATATGCTAAAAGCGGGTATTATTGATCCTAAAAAAGTAACTAGAATTGCACTAGAAAATGCAGCCTCTGTTGCTGGGATGATTTTAACCACAGAATGCGCATTGGTTGACATTAAAGAAGATGCCCCAGCAATGCCTCCTATGGGCGGAGGTGGAATGCCTGGAATGATGTAACAATCCATTTTTTAATAAAAAAACTCCTTACTGTTTGTAAGGAGTTTTTTTTATGTGCTTTTTTAAAGGCTGCTTAATTGAAGCCTTAAAGTATTTCCAAGGAAAATAAAGGCTAATGGAAAATGTTAATTAGGCATTTTTTTGGTGAAGGGTTCCTACTTTTTGTGCGAAGAATGCTAAGTATGCAAAGCACAGCACGCAAATCACATAAGACTCATGTATTCCAATAATATCGGCCAATTTTCCTTGAATAGGCGGGATAATAGCGCCACCTAAAATCATCATTACTAGAAAAGCAGAACCTTGAGAGGTATATTTCCCTAGTCCTTTTATACTTAAAGAAAAGATAGAGGGCCACATAATAGAGCAGAACAAACCTCCGCTTAGAAAGGCATAAATTGCAATATTACCAGAGGTAAATAGCCCTACAAGCATAGCTGCCATACCTAATATTCCAAATATTTTAAGGGTCCTTGCCGGGCTGTCTTTACCGAGAAAGAAGCCAATTATTTGCAGGGCAACGCATGCAGAAAATCCAAACAAATGAACAACTTCAAATTCTGCTAAATAAATAGCTAATAAAATTACCCCAAATGCAACATAAGGAACCACTATATAAAGTATTTTTTTTAATCCCTCTGCTGGATTAAACACTGTTATGGCTCCAGCCCATCTCCCAATCATTAAACCTCCCCAATAAAGAGAAATAAATGGTGCCACTTCTGACTCCCCTAAACTACCAAAGGCTTTGGTCATTAATAGTTCTCCTAGATTACTTCCTATAGAAACCTCTACTCCTACATAGGTGAAGATAGCCAACATCCCAAGCACTAGCTGAGGGTATTGCATGGCTCCCCATCCCTTAGGATTTGACTTGGCCATTTTGTTGGCTCCTAACAAGCCTCCTACGATAACCAGAAGACCAATAGCCGAAAGAATTAAAATTAAATGATCTGCCTTGGCGTCTAACTTGGCCCCAGGAGCTAGCCCTGAATATTGTCTAAACACAAAAAAGAAAACAACAATGAGTAGTACTGTAATTGCAATTAAAGTATTTAATGCCTTTTTAGCACCTAAAAAATTGGCGTCTGCTTTGGCATCAGGCAACTTATTAGAGAATTTAAATAAGGCCGCAGACAAAAGAAATAAAAGCCCTACTCCTACATAAAGAAATTGAACAGAGGATAGGGTAATACTTCCATTTGTAATAGACGCTGCGATATCTGTCTTAGCGGCAGTACCGAAGAGCACTGCACCAACTATTAAAGGGCCAACAGTTGTCCCTAAAGAGTTGATTCCTCCTGCAAGGTTTAATCTATGAGAGCCCGTATCAGGATCACCTAGGGCAACCGCGAAAGGATTTGCAGCCGTTTGCTGCAAAGAAAAACCTAGGGCTACAATAAAAAGTGCACCCAAAATAAAGGCGAAGGCAGATGAATCTCCAGGGTCTGCACCATTTACTGCTAAGATCATGGCTCCAGCTCCAACGGCAGATAAAATAAGGCCTTTAACGATTCCGCTTTTGAATCCCCATTTATTCATGATATCAGTCTTTTTTAGACTAGATACTACAAATAGCATAAGCGCTCCCATGTAGTAGGCACCATAAAAAGCAAAATCTATTAATTGGCTCTGAAACTGATCTAATTTAAAATAGGTTTTACAAAACGGAATCAACACTCCGTTTCCAGCAGCTATAAATCCCCAAAAGAAAAATACAGTTACTAACGTTGCCAGGGCGGCATTATAATTGGTGGGTTTATCTGAGGTTTGGGCTGCAGATGGATTTTCTACATTTTTAGAGTCTTTCATATTTTTTTAATTCTTGAATTTCAAATTTAAACAAAAAAGACAGCATGTTTTAAATGCTGCCTTTTTTAAATTTTTTACAGGTCTTACTGCACTATTACTTTTTTAACAGTAGTCTGGTTTTCAGATTTTATCTGTACCATATACAATCCGCTTGCTAGCCCTTGGGTAGATACTATCTGGGTTGCCGTTGTAGTGTTTA
>CBFHMO010000068.1:0-8530 GCA_965656925.1 Patiriisocius sp. | reverse complement strand
TATAACAAGGATATACTAAGCTCAAAAATTGCAGTAGATTTCACTAAACAAAACAAACAAAACATCACCTTTGATATAGATACAACAACTGGCTTTCAAGGTAGTATTAGCCTTACAGACACAGGTCTTAGCTATGACAACAGTCTATATTTCAGTATAAATACCCCACCAAAATTAAAAGTGCTTAGCATACATACAGCCAATGCGGGTTTCTTACAACGTTTGTTTGCTAGCCAAGAATTTGAGTACACAACTCAAGATGCTAACACCCTTAACTATAGTTTACTTGCGCAGCAAAATTGCATTATACTAAATGAATTAAAAAGCATTGACACCTCACTTAGTAATGCCCTTAAAGAATTCTCTCAAAATGGCGGGAGTGTATTAATTATACCTGCCCGTGATATAGATATTACAAGCTATAATAGTCTATTGAGTAATTTAAACCTAGGATCCTTTGAGAGGCAGCTTGTTCAGCAAAAGAAAATTAGTAACATTGTTTTTGAACACCCACTCTACAGCGATGTATTTGAAAAACTCATTACAAATTTTCAATATCCAACCATAAATAGTTTTTACACAATCACCTCAAAGGCACCTACTTTGTTAGGTTTTGAGGATGACAAACCTTTTTTATTGGCTTTTAAAAACAACTATTTAGCAACAGCTGCTTTTAATACACAAAACAGTAATTTTATAAGCTCTACATTAATTGTACCTACGCTTTATAATATAGCCAGGCAAAGTCTAGAGACTCCAAAATTATACTACACCATTGCATCTTCTGTATCCTTTGGGGTGGCTGCTAAATTAACAGAAGATGAAATTTTAAATATTAAAGATAGTATCGTTAACTTTATACCACTGCAAAAAGTGAAGGCTAACAAGGTTATTATTACCACCAATGCGTATCCTCAAAGTGCAGGAACATTGTCCATAAACAACGCAGACGAGTTTATAGAAAGTGTGAGTTATAATTATAATAGAGATGAAGCAAGTGTTATCTATGGTGATGTAAAAAACTGGAACGGAGTAACACCACATCAAAATATTAGCAGTTTGTTTGATGCTATTTTAAAAGAAAATACAATTACAGATTTTTGGAAATGGTTTGCGCTACTGACGCTTGTATTTCTTATTGCTGAAATGTTAGTTTTAAAATTTTATAAAAATTAAAAACCTATAGCATAGGTGCTATAGGAAGTAACCTGTAAATTTGAGTACTATGAGCATATTACTAAAATCGGCTACCGTTGTAGATAGTGAAAGTAAATACCACTTAAAAAAGTGTGATATCCTTATCGAAAAAGGAATTATATCAAAAATTGCCTCTTCTATACCAGCACAAAAAAACATGCAGGTTATAAGCCGCCATAATTTACATGTTTCAAGGGGTTGGTTTGATAGTGGTGTCTGTTTTGGAGAGCCTGGTTTTGAGGAACGTGAAAACATTAAAAACGGCTTAAAGACAGCTGCTTTATCTGGCTTTACTACCCTAGCATTAAACACAAATACCTATCCTGTTCCAGATAACAAAGGAGCCATCAGGTTTTTAAAAACAGCAGCACACAACCATGGTGTTACTCTTTTACCAAATGGATGTCTTACCCAGAAAGCTAAGGGAGAAGACCTAGCAGAACTCTTTGATATGCAAGGTGAGGGAGCGCTTAGTTTTTATGATTATAAAAAACCAATAACAAACCCAAATTTGCTAAAAATAGCCCTGCAGTACACCCAAAGCTTTAATGGCCTTGTACAGTCCTATCCTTGTGAGAAAGCAATTGCACCAAAAGGAATGGTAAACGAGCATCTAAGCGCTACCCTACTTGGGCTTAAAGGCATACCTTCTCTTGCCGAATCTCTGCAAGTAGCTAGAGATCTTTACATATTGGAGTACACCGGAGGAAGGCTTCATATCCCCACAATATCCACAAAAGAGAGTGTAGGACTTATAAAACAAGCTAAGAAAAAGGGACTGCAAGTTACCTGTAGTGTATCTATTAATAATCTTACCCTTACAGATGATGTGCTCGAGAGTTTTGACACCAACTACAAACTCATGCCTCCTTTAAGAACACCACAAGATGTAAAGTCTCTAAAAAAAGGACTTAAAGAGGGTACTATAGATATGGTAACTAGTGATCATAACCCTATAGATATTGAGAATAAAAAAATAGAGTTTGACCACGCCAAATATGGTAGTGTTGGTCTTGAAAGTTGTTTTGGAGCACTACAAAAAGCAACAGATTTAGAAACAGCAATACAGGCATTAACCCAACAATCTGTTTTTAATATTTCGCAAAGTAGTATCACACAAGGAGAAAAAGCAAATATTACCCTCTTTGACCCATCTGTAGAGTGGGTGTTTGAAAAAGAGGATATTATCGCTACCTCCAAAAATGCCGCTTTATTATCGCAACCCCTTTTAGGGAAAGCCTACGGAATTATAAATAACAATCAAGTGCTATTACATGAGTAAAGCAAATAGTCCTAAAGGAAAGAACAAGGCTGTCATAGCCAACATTACCTTTATTGGTATGTTTATAGCTATAAGTATGAACAATAATGACGGTCCAGACATATTTGCAACCAAACATATTCGTCATATGTTTGGATTGTTTATTCTTTTTATTTGTTCTCAAGTAATTGTAGCATATGTAAGTTCTGCTTTAGGAGACATTATTCTACTGCTATCAATAATTCTTTGGATCTATTCCATTGTTGCTGTCAGTCAAAACAAGGAACCTAACATCCCTTTTTTGAGTAAGAAATTTCAACAATGGTTTACTTTTTTAGAGTAGAAATACTGCCATTACCCATCAAATTTTAAACAGTAAACATGCAAACCACTCCAAACAACTCAAAAGCGCTTGCCATTATCACTTACATAACCCTTATTGGCTGGATTATTGCTTTTGTGGGCAATAACAAGCAAAAAAACTCACTGGTTACCTACCACCAAAGACAGGCTTTAGGTGTTCAGCTTATATATTTTTCTATTGCTGTTTTAACAACCCTTACAGGCTTACCAAGTCTACAAGTACTTTTTCTTGGAGTGTTTATTCTCATGATAATAGGAATCTCAAACGCAAGCAATCAAATAAACAAACCACTACCATTGGTTGGAACTTATTTCGAGAAGTGGTTTGAAAGTATCGTATAAGATTTAAGATTTGTAATGAATAACGTGTCCTTTAATGTGCTTTAAAGTCTAGCACTCTTACCTTTTAAACATGAAAAAACAACAATTACCTTTAGAGTATAACTACCAAGGACCAGAAATTACAACAAACAAAGCGCCAGTAATTATTTTACTACACGGCTATGGCAGTGATCATAATGATTTATTTTCTTTCGCACCTCATTTGCCAAAAACCCATCATATCATTGCTTTAAAAGCACCCTTGGTCATGCAACCCCAGGGAAATGCATGGTATTCTATCTATTTTGAAGCTGGCGATTCTAAATTTAATGATATTCCTCAAGCCCTTGCAGCTAGAGATCAAGTTGTGCAATGCATAGACACTATTATAGAAACCTATAATGCAGACCCAAATAATGTTACATTAATAGGCTTTAGTCAAGGAACTATTTTAAGTTTTGCGGTTGCACTTAGTTATCCAAAAAAAGTTAAAAATATTATTGGCCTTAGTGGCTATATAAGCAAAGACATGCTTACACAAGGATATGAGAAAAACGATTTTAGCCATCTCAATGTATACACCTCTCATGGTAGTGTAGATCAGGTAATTCCTGTTTCATGGGCGCAAAAAACTCCTGGGTTTTTAAAAGAATTAAATATAGAATGTACCTACAGTGAATTTCCTGTTGGACATGGAGTAGCACCAGATAATTTTAATGAATTTACTGCCTGGCTAGACAAGCAGTAATGACTTGTATGAGAAAAGAAATAATCTTTACTTAAAAGAATATAAAAAAGAGCTGAGAGGAACAAGCTCTATGGTATTGTCTTGAGTAAAGAAATATTCAACAATAAGTTCTCCCCAGTTATCTCCGTCAGAGAAATCTGCTTGGATCCACCTGCTATTTAATAATTTTATTTTATTGATTTTAAAATCACCCCTTACAGAGGCTACTGGTATAATAGGGTTCCCTCCTTTTACACCATTTTGATCATAAATTTTATTGTAAATAATAGCTTCAACATCTGCGGCCTCAAGGCCAAGGCGTTCAATATACTCTAGGGCATTTTCGTTGCCTTGAAGACTAAAATAATTTGCATCAGAAATAGCCTCTGAAACACCAGAGAGCGAATCTTTGGCTTTTTCTAACTTTAAAGAAAGTCCTTTAATTGTTTTGTCTTGCGCTTCCCATATAATTTTTTCATTTGCGTATTGAAAAACAATGAATAAAACAGCAAAAAAGAACAGGTACATAAAAATACTTTTCTTCATAATATAATTAATTTTAAATTTCAATAGTTAATCCGTCATAGGCTAAAAACACATTACTTGGCAGTGTTGCCTGAACAGCTTTGTGAAATCCTAAATGGTGGCTAATATGTGTCAAATAGGCTCTTTGAGGCTTTACTTTTTCAATAAAAGCAAGCGCTTCTTCTAGATTAAGGTGAGAAGGGTGCGGCTCATGCCTTAGGGCGTTAATAACTAACACTTTAGTGCCTTTAATTTTATCAATCTCACCAGGCGCCATTGTTTTTACATCTGTTAAATAGGTAAACCCTTCCATGGAATATCCAAGTACTGGAAGGGTATTATGTAATGCCTCTACCGGAGTTACAAGGGTGTCATGCAATAAAAAAGTCTCTTTTTTTGATATAACGTGCTGCGTTATTGTTGGCGCACCAGGGTATTTATTTTGGGTTTCAAAAATATAAGCAAAACGTTTTTTAAGGGCTACAAACACCTCTTTACTTGCATAAAAGCTAATAGCACCTTGTCTAAAATAAAAAGGTCTTATATCATCTAGGCCAGCTGTATGGTCACTGTGCTCATGAGTTATAAGTACTGCATCCAATTTCTCGACTTGGTTAAGTAGCATTTGTTGTCTAAAATCTGGACCGCAATCTATAACATAGGTCTTGTCCTTAATTTCTAACAGTACAGAAACGCGCAATCTTTTGTCTTTTAAATCATCACTTAAACACACAGGGTGTTTGCTCCCAATTACAGGAATTCCTTGCGAGGTTCCTGTACCTAAAAATGTGACTTTAAAGTGAGATTTCATAGCCACAAAAATACTAGTATTTTTTTTGTTTGGCTATTGTTATCGCTACCTTTGTTACACAACAATTAACTACGGTTATGCCAAAGACTATAAAAGGAGATAAAGAATTTGAGGCGATTCCTTCCATAAAAAATAAAGCCTTACGCATCAATTTAAATGAAAACATTTACGGGACTTTTGCTGAAATAGGCGCTGGTCAAGAAACGGTACGTAATTTTTTTAGAGCAGGAGGAGCATCTGGCACTATTGCCAAGACTATATCTGCTTATGATAAAGACTTTAGTGATGCCATTTATGGTGTTGAAGAAGATGGAAGATACGTAACAGAAGATCGCCTTAAAAAAATGCTCACTCATGAAATGAATTTGATTGAGCAGCGAATCTTACGTGAAAAACATCCAAACAAAATATACTTTGCCTATGCAAATACGGTAGCCACCATAGACTTTGCTAAAAAGTACAAAGGACATGGTTGGATTGGTATTCGGTTTCAAACAAATCCAGATGAGCCCTACAGCGAAATTATTTTACACATTCGTTTTCATGAAACTGAGGCTTTACTGCAGCAACATACCCTTGGTATCTTAGGCGTAAACTTAATATATGGAGCCTATTACAAGCATGATTCTCCAAAAAACCTATTGCGTTATCTCTATGATCATATAGATAAAGATAAAATTGAGATTGACACCATAAACTTCTCAGGCCCAAAATTTGAAAAAGTAGATAATCGTTTGATGAGCTTACAGCTTATTAAAAATGAAATGACTGATGCAGTAATGTTTGGCCCAGATGGAAAAAATGTCCTGCCAGCAAGAATATTATACAAAAAAAACATATTAGCATTAAGAGGGAGTTTTAGACCTGTTACGAAGGTAAATATTGACATGTTTGAAAAATCACATGAAATGTTTATCAACGAATCTAAAGTAGATAAAGATAGAACAGTCACTATTTTTGAAATTACGCTCTCAAATCTTCGTGCCGAAGGAGAAATCGATGAAGAAGATTTCATGGACCGTGCTAGATTATTATGCTCTTTAGGGCATACGGTTATGATCTCAAATTTCCAAGAATACTATAAACTTGTAGAATACTTCTCTAGATATACCAAAATGCGCCTTGGTCTTGCTATGGGAGTTAATAACCTGGTTGATATTTTTGATGAAAAGTATTATCGCCATCTTAGTGGTGGTATTCTAGAAGCTTTTGGTAAGTTATTTTTCAAGGATTTAAAGGTATACCTCTATCCTATGAAAAACAAAAAAGGAATCTTCACTACTAGTGAAAATCTAAAGGTACATCCACGTATGAAAGAGTTATACAAGTTTTTCAAGTACAACGGTAAGGTAATAGATGTGGAGAACTACAACCCTGAGGTTATGGGTATTTTTTCTCGTGAAGTATTAGCAATGATTGAAAACAACACTCCAGGTTGGGAAGAAATGCTTCCTCCAGGTGTTGGTGAAATAATAAAAGAAAAAAAATTATTTAGTTATTGCTCAAAGAAATAACATACTATTTACACAACAACAAAAAACGGTGCATATAGCTATATGCACCGTTTTTGATTTAGCGGGTGAAATAACTAAGAAACTACATCACTCTCCAAAATTTGTAATGCATGGGTTTTAGTTTTTACTTTATCGATAACGTGAGCAACAACACCGCTGTGAACTAAAAATGTTTTACGGTGAATACCATCGTATTCTCTGCCCATAAATTTCTTTAATCCCCATACACCAAATGCCTGGATTACCTCTTTATTTGTGTCGGCAAGCAAAGGAAAAGGAAAGTCATATTTATTTCTAAAATTAGATTGCTTCTTTTCTGTATCTGCACTTACACCAATAATATCATAGCCTTTATCTTGCAAGTCTTTATAATGATCTCTTAAGTTACAGGCCTCTGCAGTACATCCAGGTGTACTTGCAGCTGGATAGAAAAACACAATGACTTTTTTATCTTGATAGTCTTGCATGGTAATTGTGTTTCCATCTTGATCAGTAACAGAAAAATTTGGAACCTTGTCTCCTATTTTAAGTGTATTCATTTTGTAAATTTGTTTTAATATTAGGCTTATTCTGTAAATTTAAACCAAATGAACAAACAACAAAAGGTAGACTTTGTTATAAATACGTTAAAAGAGTTATATCCAGAGATTCCTATACCACTAGACCATAAGGATCCATATACCCTTTTAATTGCGGTGTTATTATCTGCTCAAAGTACAGATGTGAGGGTTAATAAAATAACACCCTTGTTATTTAAAGAGGCTGATAACCCCTATGATATGATCAAGCTCTCTGTAGATCAAATAAGAGAAATTATAAGGCCTGTAGGGCTTTCTCCTGCCAAGGCAAAAGGAATTTATGGCCTATCTCATATATTAATTAACAAACATCAAGGGGAGGTCCCTAATGATCTAGAGGCTCTGGAAGAACTTCCAGCGGTGGGTCATAAAACAGCAAGTGTAGTGATATCTCAGGCTTTTGGTGTACCAGCATTTCCGGTAGATACCCATATTCATAGACTTTTATACAGATGGGGTTTCACTAATGGTAAAAATGTAACACAAACAGAAAAAGATGCAAAAAGACTTTTCCCTGAAGCTGTTTGGAATGATTTACACCTGCAAATTATTTGGTATGGTCGTCAATATTGTCAAGCCAGAGGGTGGAATTTAGAAAAGGATATAATTACCAAAACAATTGGTAGAAAAACGGTGCTTACTGACTACTACAAGAAAAAGAAGAAATAAAAAAAGCCCCGAAATAGCTATTTCGGGGCTTTTTTGATATTAATTTAAAAGTGTTTCAAACTTAATGCTTTGATATTCAAAAACTCGTAAAGCTTTAGAGTAGTTAAGTAGAAACCTTACTGTTTGATCTTTTGGAACCATATTTTTATTCACCTGTCCAGAGGGTGAAGATCTTGAGTACATTTTTTGCATACAGTATATGATTTAGAGGTTAATCTTAATCAATAACGATGCAAACTTAGAAATATTGTATTAGTCTGTCAATACAATATTATGCTTGTCTATCACTTTACGTAAATTAATAAGTGCATAGCGCATTCTTCCTAGGGCTGTATTGATGCTTACGCCAGTTTGAAGGCTTATTTCTTTAAAGCTCATGTCTTTGTAAATACGCATCATAAGCACCTGTTTTTGATCATCAGGAAGCTCATCTACAAGACGTCTTACATCTGAGGCAACTTGTCCTTTAATCAATGTATTTTCAGCATTTAATGAGTTGTCAGAGAGTACAGAAAAAATATTGAAATCTGAGTTATTTTCAAACTTAGGCATACGGTTATTCTT
>CBFHMO010000067.1:0-8532 GCA_965656925.1 Patiriisocius sp. | reverse complement strand
AGGCTTAGTACCAACACTTTCTAATAAGTGATACATACGATCATCTTTTAAAAGTTTTGCAACTTTACTGTCTTTATCATTGATATCTCCAAAACTCATTGCGCCGTTGCTACAAGCAGCAGAACAAGCCGTTTGGAATTCTCCATCTTTAATTTCGCGTCCATCACGTTTTGCATCAAGAATAGTTTTTTGTGTTTTTTGAATACACATTGAACATTTTTCCATGACACCACGAGAACGAACAACAACATCAGGATTTAATACCATACGCCCTAAATCATCATTCATATGATAATCGAACTCATCATTTCCATTGTACAAGAACCAGTTGAAACGACGTACTTTGTAAGGACAGTTGTTTGCACAATATCTTGTACCTACACAACGGTTATACGCCATGTGGTTTTGACCTTGTCTACTATGAGAGGTTGCAGCTACTGGACAAACCGTCTCACACGGAGCATGATTACAGTGTTGACACATAACCGGCTGAAATGCTACCTGTGGATTTGCAGATGGATCTTCCAATTCTGCAAATTGAGATAGTGACTCACCAAGGCCAGACATGTTTATTTTCTTAGATTCATCTCCATCAAAACTTTCTTCTGATGAGTAATATCTATCGATACGCAACCAGTGCATATCTCGACTCTTACGCATTTCTTGTTTACCAACAACTGGAACATTGTTTTCTGCATGACATGCAATTACACAAGCTCCACAACCAGTACAGGCGTTTAAGTCTATAGATAAGTTGAAATGGTGTCCAACAGAGCGGTCAAAAGAAGTCCATAAATCTGCCTCCGGTGAGGTTACTGGAATCTCCTGGTGATCTCTAGATACTTTTAATACTGGATTCCAAGCATACTCACCATCTCTATTTGCTTTGGTAGTATTAAATATCTCTAATGTTGTCTCACGAATAATATCTCGACCCATCATCGTGTTGTGCAACTGTACACATGCAAATTCATGCATTCCAGATGCTTTCTCCAGAGTAACACGTTGAACAGATGAGAAATCGTTATATAGTGCATAGGCATTTACACCTGTTTGCATTTCTTGTTGAATAGCGGCTGTTTTTCCATAACCAAGTGCTAAACCAACAGAACCTTTTGCTTGTCCTGGCTGGATTAAAACGGGCAGGTTTTTAAGTGTAACACCATTCATGTTAATATTCACATAACTACCGTTTAAGCCACCATTAGCAACATTTTCATTAACAAGACCCATGCTAGCTGCATCTGCCTTTGAAACCGTTAGATAGTTATCCCAAGTAGCTCTTGTAATTGGATCTGGCATTTCTTGTAACCAAGGGTTATTTGCCTGCTGCCCATCACCTAAACTTGTTTTGGTGTATAATGTAAGTTCTAAATCACCTTGCTTTAAACCAGCGTCTAAACTTGCATTTGAGCTGCTAGTATCAATAGATGTCTTTTCTGTAGAAAGGGCTTCGTTTGATACATTTGCAGAAGAGCTAACAACACCCGCCTCTAATGCTTTATTCCATGAGCTGCCTGCCAATACTCCAGACCAAGTGTCTTTAATGTAATCGTTATATGCAGCAGTATTACCTGTCCACACAAGCAAACAATCTTGAAACTGTCTTGTATTAAATAAAGGGCGAATGGTAGGTTGCATTAAACTAAAAGAACCTTTTTTGATTTGTGCATCTCCCCAAGATTCTAAATAATGTGGGGTTGCAGCAACCATTTGCGCTAAAGATGCTGTAGCGTCTTTTTTCATTGAAAATGCCAAAGACATTTCTAATTTCTTATATGCTGCAGCAAATTGCTCATTGTTTGGAAATGAATACACAGGATCAACACCTACTGTAATCAATCCTTTAACAGCGCCGCTAATAACACCCTGCATAACGCCGGCAACTTGAGATGTGCTACCTTGTCGTGTCATTTTTGGAGAAACAGCATCCATTACAACGCTATTTGCATTTGCTTCAAGGGCCATTTTTTGAGCCGCTACACTTGGTAATCCTGTAACGATAACACCCTTATTTCCTGCCGCTGCTAGTTCTGCTTTTGCCCTTGTAACTGCAGTTGCAATATTCTCTGGCAAACCAGAAGTACTACCGCCAGTAAGCGCCTTTAAAATTTGTAATTGTTGTGATGGCGTTGCAGGTACACGAGTATCTGCATTTGCACCCGTTAATGACATGTTAGCCTCAAACTGTACATGACGAGACATCTTGCCATTTGTTGGCACATGTCCTTTGGTATAACTAGCATCATAACCTCCACCTTGCCAATCTGATAAGAAATCTGCTCCTACAGACACAATCACCTCAGCCTTGCTAAAGTCATAATCTGCCATGGCTCTTGTACCGTACACTAATTGAAATGCATCTAAGGCTTCAGAACAAGAAACCGTATCATACACTACATGGCGTACATTTGGAAATTTGCTAGTAAATTCTTTAATTAATTTTGAGGTAGATGGACTCGCAAATGTTTGGGTCAACAAAACAACATCTTTGCCTTGCATCTGGTTCATTGCACCTGCAACAGCTGCATCAAAGTCTGTCCAGGAAACATCTTTACCTCCAAGTTGTGGTGCTTTTAATCTGTTGTTATCATACAATGACAACACAGAAGCATGTACTCTTGCATTTACACTACCGCTATTTGCAGATAAATCATTTCGCTCTATTTTAATAGGACGCCCTTCACGGGTTTTAACAAGTACATTTGCAAAATCAAAACCATCTGCTATGGTACTTGCATAATAATTTGCTACACCTGGAACAATCTCATCTGGTGCAACAACATAAGGAATTGATTTAATTACGGGTCCTTCACAAGCAGCCAAAGATGCTGCAGCTGTTGTAAAACCAACGTACTTTAAGAAATCACGACGCGTAGTTGAAGAAGCCTCTAAGGTTTCTTTATCACCCAAAAACTCATCTGTTGGTATGTCCGTAACAAATTCGTTTTGCTGTAACGCCTCAACAATAGTGCTGTTTTCATCTAGCTCCTCAACACTTTTCCAGTATTTCTTGTTTGATGCCATATTATATAATTTCGATGTGCGAACTACGTTTCTTATTCTGAAATACTAAACTTCAATCTAGAATCGTTTTTCGTTTTAAAATTTTTAATTTATTATTATTGAATTAGTAGTGACATTTACCACATTCCAATCCACCCATTTGTGCAGCTGTTAACTGCTCTACTCCATATTTCTTGGATAATTCTTCATGAATTTTATTGTAGTAATCATTGCCTTGAACCTTGACGTTGGTTTCACGGTGACAATCAATACACCAACCCATTGTTAAGGGAGAGTACTGGTACATAATTTCCATTTCCTCAACAGGACCGTGACATTTCTGACAATCTACACCAGCAACAGTAACGTGTTGTGAGTGATTGAAATAAGCAAAGTCTGGTAGGTTATGAATACGAACCCACTTCACTGGTTCTGTCTCACCTGTGTACTTTTGGTTGTCTTCATCCCAACCAACTGCTTTGTATAATTTTTGTATTTCTTTGTTGTAATCTACTCCAAACTCAGCAAGACCTTCTGCTTGAACACCTTCTGCAACTTCCCCAATACTCTTGTGACAGTTCATACAAACGTTTAGAGAAGGAATCCCAGAATGCTTACTTTTTCTTGCAGATGAGTGACAATAGTTACAATCAATCTCGTTAGATCCAGCGTGAATTCTGTGGGAGTAATGAATGGGTTGAACAGGAGCATATCCTTGGTCTATACCAACACTCATGAGCCCACCATATATAAAATATGCAGAACTTAGTAAAAGAATAACAGCTGAAACTAGAAGTAAAAATTGGTTTTCAACAAACGCTTTCCAGATAGGCTTACTGTGTTCTCTAACTGGAAGAGCAACACCATTGGCAACTGCAAATTTGTTTAATGTTTTTGTTACTAAAAATAAAATGGTTACCAACAGCAAAAATACCAAGGTAAGTATCCCCAGTATGATGTTGTTTGAAACGCCACTACCAGACCCTGCACCTGCAGCTCCAGGAACAACCGGTGGTGCAACTGAGACCTTTTTCTCTGTGTAGGTGTAGGCTACAATATCATCAATGTCTTTGTCGCTTAGACCTGGAAAAACATTCATTGCAGATTTATTATACTCTTCAAAAATAGCATTAGCACGAGCATCACCAGAGGCAATTAACGCTGCACTATTTTTGATCCAACTGTACAACCACTCTTTCTCATACTTATCTCCAACTCCATACAATGCAGGGCCCGTTGCCTTTTTGTATAGTTTGTGACAAGCGGCACAATTTGCCTTAAATAATTTTTCACCCAGGGCGGGGTCACCACCATTGGCAGAAACTGCAGCAGTATCGTCTGCGGGAGTAGCTTGAGCCAATACATTTGTAGATAACGATAACGCGAAGGCTAAGGTTACTACTGACAAAATTGAGGAAAGTCTTCTTAAATTCACCTTTTGCATACTAATGTTAATTTTCGTCAATAGTTTGGCACGTAATTAGTTAGTCATTTATCATAAATATCAAGCCCTTTACAATGCCATAAATAACAGTGCAAAAGTACTACATAAAGACGAAATTTGAAATCTAATTATTTTGTATAATCTTAATTTATAATTGTTCTAAATAATAAATTTAGACTTCAACAACAGAAACTCTTGTACATTTGCAGTAACAACTATATTCTATGAAAAAGCGCAATACATTTAACCTATTTATTCTCAGTATTTTACTTGTTTTTTTAACACAATTTTCTTTTGCCCAACCTGGCAGTGTTATCATAAATGCTGATGCTCAAATAAATGATTTACTCACCATAAAAAAGAGTTTAGAAAGCGAAAACAAAATGGATCAGGGCTACACCATCCAGTTATTTTACGGGAACAGTGAAAGGGCAAAAACTACCTTAAAAAAATATAGAAACACCTACTCAACTTGGCCCGCGTCTATAGAATACGAAACGCCAAACTATAAAGTATGGGCAGGAAATTTTGCCACAAGAATTCAGGCAGACAGAGCATTAATTGAAATCAAAAGAAGATTTTCTGGGGCTTTTGTACTAGAAAAAAAATAAAACACTCTTCAATAAAAAAGCGCTAGATTCATGCATGAATCTAGCGCTTTTTTATTGTTGAAATTAGGATAGTGCTTGGTGTTACTTAAGTTTTTTCTTCACAGCTACTTCGTGGAAACTCTCTATAACATCACCTTCTTTGATATCGTTGTAGTTTTTAATTTGCATACCACAATCGTATCCTTTGGCAACTTCTTTAGCATCGTCTTTAAATCGTTTTAGACTGTCTAACTCTCCAGTAAATATTACTACACCTTCACGAATTAAACGTATTCCTGCGTTGCGAATAATTTTTCCTGTAAGTACCATACAACCTGCAATGGTTCCTACTTTAGAAATCTTAAAGGTTTCGCGTATTTCTGCAGTACCTGTAATCTCCTCTTTCATCTCTGGAGACAACATTCCTTCCATTGCATCTTTGAGGTCATTTATTGCTGCGTATATGATACTGTAGGTGCGGATATCGATCTCTTCTTTATCAGCAATTTGCCTAGCATTACCCATTGGCCTTACATTAAATCCAATAATAATAGCATCTGATGCAGAGGCTAATAGTACATCACTCTCTGTAATAGGACCAACAGCTTTATGTATAATGTTTACCTGAATCTCTTCGGTAGATAATTTCTGTAGACTATCTGTCAAGGCCTCTACAGATCCATCAACATCACCCTTCAAGATAATATTGAGTTCTTTAAAGTCTCCAAGTGCGATACGACGTCCAATTTCATCTAAAGTGATATGACGCTGTGTACGAACAGATTGCTCACGCTGTAATTGAGTACGACGACCTGCAATATCTTTTGCTTCACGCTCGTCTTCAAATACATTAAATTTATCTCCTGCTTGAGGTGCTCCTGTTAAACCTAAAATAGAAACTGGTGTTGAAGGTCCTGCCTGACTTACTTTCTTACCTCTTTCGTCATGCATGGCTTTTACCTTACCACTGTGCTGACCCGCCAGTACGTAATCTCCAATTTTAAGGGTACCTCCTTGAACTAAGATTGTGGATACATATCCTCGCCCTTTATCTAAGAAAGCTTCTACAATGGTACCATTTGCAATTTTATCTGGATTGGCTTTTAGTTCCAAAAGTTCTGCCTCTAACAATACTTTTTCAAGTAATTCTGGCACACCCGCTCCTGTTTTTGCTGAAATATCATGAGATTGTATCTTACCACCCCAATCTTCAACAAGAAGATTCATTTGCGCTAATTGTTCTTTAATCTTTTCTGGATTAGCATCTGGCTTATCTATTTTATTTATTGCAAAAACAATTGGTACTCCTGCCGCTTGGGCATGACTAATTGCTTCTTTTGTTTGTGGCATAATAGCATCATCTGCCGCCACTACAATAATAGCTAAATCTGTTACTTGAGCACCCCTTGCACGCATAGCTGTAAAGGCCTCGTGACCAGGTGTGTCAAGGAAAGCCATTTTTTGGCCATCTTGCAATTCTACACCATAGGCGCCAATATGCTGGGTGATTCCCCCAGATTCTCCTGCAATTACATTCTCTTCACGGATGTAATCAAGCAACGATGTTTTACCATGATCTACATGACCCATCACCGTTACAATAGGAGCTCTTACTTGCAAATCTTCTGGAGCATCTTCTACCTCTTGTATAGACTCTTCAATATCTGCAGTGATAAATTCTACTTCATACCCAAACTCCTCTGCAACAATAGAAATCGTTTCTGCATCCAAGCGTTGGTTCATTGTTACCATCATACCCAAAGACATACATGCAGATATAATTCCTGTAACAGGAGTATCCATCATGGTTGCTACTTCACTAGCGGTAACAAACTCAGTCACTTTTAAGACCTTGTTATCTATTGCTTGTTGTGCTAATTCATCTTCTGTTTTTTGACGATGAATATCACGTTTCTCTCTTCTATACTTAACTCCTTTTCCTTTAGAGGATTTTCCTTTAAGTTTCTCTAAGGTTTCCCTTACTTGTTTTTGGATGTCTTCCTCTGTAGGCTCTGCTTTGGGAACATTGGCTCGTTGAACCACTCTTCTCACTGGGCCTCTTTTCTCTCTTGTATTTGCAGCAGAACCACCCTTTGGAGCTTCTTTAGTAATACGGCGTCTACGTCCTTTTTTATCTCCTGGTGCTCCTGGAGCTGGTTTTTTCTTTTCTGGTTTTTTAAATTGAGTTAAATCAATTTTCTGTCCTGTAAAGTTAGGACCATTTAATTTTTTATATTGAGTAGTCACCGATTCTTCAGCAACTGCAGGTGTTGGTTCAGCTTCTTTAGTAGCTGGTGTGTCTTTTTTTGTTTTTACAGCCTTTGCAGCCTCCTTATCAAGTGGGGTTGCAGTCTTTTTAAGAGGTGTATCTTGTTGGAGGTTTTCAGGTGCGGCAACTTTCGCTTGCTTATCATCTGGCTTATCCTCAGAAGTTTTTGGCGCTACAACTTCTTTTTGTTTTGCCTTTATGTTACCCTTGACATCAAGATCAACTTTTCCAACTTTTTTAGGGCCTTTCAAAGTTGCTTTTGCCTCAATAACTTTTTCTGCAGCAGCTGCAGCAGCTTTTTCTGCAGCGAGCGCATCAGCAGCAATTTTTGCAGCAGCATCAGCTTCTGCTTTACGCTTCTCTTGCTCTTCGCGTTCACGTTCGCGATCGTTAAAGAGTTCTTCTTTCTCTTTACGTTTCTCTTCGCCTACTTCTTTGGACTCTACTTTTTTCTCTTTGTCCTTTGCAAATCCCTCTGACAAGAGTCTATATTCTGTATCAGAAATTTTCGTAGTCGGGCGCGCCTCTATCTCTATGCTTTTAGATTTTAAAAAATCTACAGCACGATCAAGAGAGATGTTAAACTCCTTAAGTACCTTATTGAGTCGTATCGATTTTACTTCAGCCATAAAAATGCTTGTCTGTTCTTTTTAACTACTTTTAAATCTTGATGATAAAAATACTACTATGTATTCTACTCGGCAAATTCTTCTTTCAATATATTTATAACCTCTTGAATGGTTTCCTCCTCAAGGTCGGTACGTTTCACTAGGTCATTAAAATCATAATCTAATACACTCTTAGCTGTATCAAGGCCTATCTTGTGAAATTCTGCAATGATCCACTCATCGATCTCATCACTAAATTCGCTTAATTCTACATCTTCCTCTGCTCCTTCACGCAATACATCAATTTCATATCCAGTTAATTGACCTGCAAGTCTAATGTTGTGGCCTCCACGACCAATAGCCTTACTTACCTCCTCAGGACGTAAAATCACCTCAGCACGCTTGGTTTCTTCATTAATCTTAATAGAAGTTACCTTAGCAGGACTTAGGGCACGTGTTATAAATAAGTTTAAATTAGTGGTGTAATTAATTACATCAATATTCTCATTACCTAATTCACGAACAATACCGTGTATTCTAGATCCTTTCATACCTACACAGGCACCAACAGGATCAATACGATCATCATAGCTCTCTACGGCTACTTTCGCTTTT
>CBFHMO010000066.1:0-8544 GCA_965656925.1 Patiriisocius sp. | reverse complement strand
CGGAAATACAACAGCTGCTATGGGCGTAAGCTCTTACAAGTTTGACAGCAAAGGGGGCAGCGGAAAACCAGAACATACGCACATACTACCTCTTCCAGACTCCTACAGAGGTCTTCATACCAAAGGTGATGATATAGGGGCTGCCTACGGCAATTACGCCCAACAACATATAGACCGTCTTGCACTTAAAAATGAGGGTATTGCTGGTTTTATAGCAGAATCTATTATAAGCTGCGGGGGGCAAATAGTGCCGCCCAAGGGATACTTTAAAGCCTTGTATAAAAAAGTCCGCGCAGCAGGCGGGCTGTGTATTGCAGATGAAGTACAAACAGGGTTTGGCCGTGTTGGGTCTCATTTCTGGGGCTTTGAAATACATGGGGTTACTCCAGATATTGTAACGATGGGTAAACCAGCAGGGAATGGGCACCCCTTGGCAATTGTAGCCTGTACACAAATGGTAGCTACCGCATTTAATAATGGACTAGAGTTTTTTAACACCTTTGGCGGAAACCCGGTGAGCTGCGCAATTGGAAGTGCAGTTTTAGAGGTTATTGAAGCACAGAAACTACAAGAAAATGCAAAAATAGTGGGTGGCTTTTTACTAGAAGAACTAAAAAAACTACAACTCAAACACCCTATTATTGCAGATGTAAGAGGTACAGGGTTTTTTATTGGCATCGAATTATGTGATATAAGCAAACAACCATTGCCACTGAAGGCAAGCTACTTGGCAAATAGAATGAAGGAGTTTAAAATTTTAATGAGCACAGATGGTCCAGATCATAATGTGCTTAAAATAAAACCTCCCATGGTCTTTAATGAAGACAACGCAAAAGAGCTTATCTTTAGACTCCAAGTAGTTTTACAAGAAGACTTTATGACTCATTATTAAATACCCTTTATCCATGAAAATAATATATGCCTTTATCTTTATTTTTAGCCTTTGGAGCTGCGCTGACAACAGCAACCAGACAAACCTGGCGCCACAAGAAAAAGTACAAACTCAAAACACAGAAGCCCAAGACAAGGCAGCCATCTTAAAAGTAATGAAGGATCAAGAAATTGCTTGGAGCAATAATGATTTAGAAGGCTTTATGAAGGGATACATTAAAAGCGATTCTTTGAAGTTTTATGGCAAAAGCGGTCTCACCAAAGGGTGGCAGCAAACCCTAGATAATTACAAAAAAGGCTATCCCACCAAAAACCACAGTGGTACCCTAACATTTACTGTAAATGATATCTCAAAAATTGAAAGTAGTAGCTATTGGGTTATGGGTAACTATTTTTTATCTAGAGAAGTAGGCGATGCTAAGGGTGTGTTTATGATTATTTTCAAAAAGATAGACGGGGCCTGGAAAATTGTGGCAGATATGAGCTGCGGGTAGAGATATCTTTTAATTCCCCTTAATGCGTTGCCATAAATTGCCTAATAATCCGGCAGCATCTTCAGGACGTTTTTTGTTTTCTGTTACAATAAGTTCATCTCTAGTTTGGTCAAGCAAGAAACTAAAGACATAGTCCTGTTTTGTAACATCTGTGCTCAACAGGCCAAAACGCAGGTCATTAAAATAAAGCTTTCCTTCTATTTGGCTTACCGTATACCAACCATTGGTGAGTTTGATAAGCCTTTTTACCTTGTCATCATCGACTAAATTTCCTAGCAAATGATGGTTTTTAGGATGTTTTCCAAAGGCAATAGCCTTGGTGTCAAACAAAGAATAATCTCCAATTAAAAAGGCATCTTGAGTTTCTACATTAGCCAACCATAAAACTGCATTTAAGGGCGCTGGTTTGGTTTGAATTTCTACATATGGTATTTGCTGGTCTTTTAAAGCCGTTTCAAATTTAAAAAAAGCAAACCCTTTGATAACAAGAGTCAAAACCAAATAACTGCTACTGATCCAAAGTCCAAGATTGTTAATTCTGCGCCTTTGGGGATTATCGCGTTTTTTAAACAACACTAAAATACAGCACAGTAAAAATGGAAGCGTATATAATGGGTCTACCACAAAAATATTTTTGAATGCAAGTCGCAAATCAAAAGGCCAAAATAATTGGGTCCCCCAAGTGGTGTGGGCATCTAGCAGGGGGTGGGTAAAAAACCCAAAGAAAAACAACCAAGACCACTGCCGCCATGTTGCCTCTTTTTCTCGCTTTGATACCAGCCACCCAAAAATGGGTGCAAAGAGCACCGAAAACAAAATGGAGTGTGTAAACCCTCTGTGGTATTCTAGGGCAGTAACAGTGTCTACAAAGTACCTAGAGACAACATCTAAATCTGGAATTGTACCTGCAATAGCACCATACAATAAGGCCTTATTACCAACTTTACTTCCTAACACCGCCTGGCCAACGGCAGCACCTAATACAATTTGTGTTACTGAATCCATACTTGTCTATAGCTGTGGGTTAGATCTTGCTGGCGCGTTATTAGAAATAAAAAATGCTAAACGCAAAATACCCAGGTGTGTTAATTGTTTTTGTAAGCTAGAAACTTGCGCAGAAAAAAAGGCAATCTTTTCTGTATAAAAGGTCTTTGAGTCTATCATAAAACTATGCTAATTCATACAACACAGGTCTACTGGGGGCTGCGTCATTTTCAAAGGGTGCTACCTGCAAGTTTAATAGATAACAACCGTCTTTAATAGTGTCATTTACGTAAACAAACTCTGTTATTGTTGCGTTTTTCCTAGGAGCATTTGGAATGTTCCAAAACGCTTTATGTGCCAATAGAGCGCCATCATCTTTTTCTTTATCTACAGATGGCAAGTCTATAAGTAGATGCTGCACTCCTGCATCTCTCAAAAAGGCGGCTGCGGTATGATCTAGATAAGGCCAATTGGTGTTGGAGTATTTTCTTGTAGTTTTTGAAAGGGTATTGGGCGTTGTTCTTATGACAATTGCCTTAGGCATTTTGCCTTTTAATTTTTGCTTAATAGCAGCTAATGTTAGCACATAATCTTGCCCAATCAACTCAGGAGAAATGGTGATTACCTCTGCCATAAAAAAGAAACTCTTTAAAGCATCATTCACAGAGTGGAAAGTTTCGGTAATGTGCCCTAGACACTCTGTATGAGTACCATGAGCGTGTGGATTAAAAGATATATTATTAAAATTTACAGCAGCTCCCCTGCTTACTTTACCTGTCCAGTCACCTAGCTGCACTGGAGATATCTCTGGTTTTTCAAGATACCAAGCCAATGGGTTTTTAGTGCTGTCTGACATCACAATAGAGATATCTAACGGCTTTGAAAGATCAATAGTAACGTCAGAATTATTGGTGTTAATGGTTGCTAACATAGCTTGGTTTTACAATTTTAAATATACAACACTCCTGGATTAAATCATAAATAAATCTGCGGCAATACCATCTGTTAAAAACTTCCCTTTTTTAGTGGCTTTTATGAAATCTCCCTCTTGAAATAATAAATCTAAAGCAAGATGCTGTTGCATGTTTTGTTTTAAATACGTCTGAAATTTTAAACCAAAAAAAGCACCTATTTCTTCCATAGAAACCCCGCCAGCAGTTCTTAGGCGCGTCATAATATATTCGTTGTATTGGTTTTGTGTGGTAAGTACTTCTTTGGTTAATGGCAAATCTCCCTTTTCAATACTTTTTATATACAAGGCATTGTTTGATACATTCCAACTTCTTGAAAATACATCATAGCTATGGGCAGATGGGCCCACTCCCAAATAAGGTTTTCTTTTCCAGTAAGATGAATTGCTTTGAGATTCCCACCCGGGAATACAAAAATTAGAAAACTCATAATTATGATATCCAACAGCTGCTGTTTTTTCAACTAAAACTGCGTGATGCTGGGCAGCAACGGCGTCATCAACAGGACGTATAATTCCAGTTTTAATAAACCGCTCTAGGGCTGTTTTAGGCTCTACAGTTAATACATAACAAGAAATGTGCGGAACCTCCAAAGACAATGCTAATTCTATATTTTCTTGCCATCTCTGGGGTGACATTTGAGGAATACCATACATTAAATCTATACTAATGTTTTTGAAATACTGTTTGGACTTTGTAATACAATCAAGCGCCTCTTTTTGGTTGTGAGCTCTGTTCATGAGTTTTAAATCTTCTTCAAAAAAAGATTGTATGCCAATGGAGAGTCTATTTATTTTTGAACTTGCAAGGCTAAGAATCTTAGCATCTGTTAAATCATCGGGGTTGGCCTCTAGAGTAATTTCTGGTGTGTCTGAAATCGTAAAATGTGTATAAACAGTGTCTAGAATAAGATTAATTTCTTGAGGTGTTAGCAAACTAGGGGTTCCTCCTCCAAAATAAATGGTCTCTATGGTTTGAGTGAGTTCCTGTTTGCGAAGTGATAGCTCTTTACAGATAGCGGCAAGCATGGCATCCCGTTTTTTTAAGGATGTTGAGAAATGAAAGTCGCAATAATGACACGCTTGTTTACAAAAGGGAATATGAATGTAGATGCCAGCCATTATAAATACGGGGTTACTTTTTTACTCGTTTTTCATTTTGACTCACAAAACTAGACCATCCAGAGTAACTCTTGCCTGTGCTTAGCTCTTTTCCGCTATTATAAAAATGACAAACTGCAGCAGCAAGGCCATCTGTGCTGTCTAGATTTTTTGGTAATTCTTTAAGTCCTAAAATGCTTTGAAGCATTTTTGCCACCTGTTCTTTAGAGGCATTACCATTACCGGTAATAGCCATTTTTATTTTCTTTGGTGCATACTCTGTAATGGGTATGTCTCTAGACAATCCTGCCGCCATAGCTACTCCTTGAGCGCGCCCCAATTTGAGCATAGACTGCACGTTTTTACCAAAAAAGGGAGCCTCAATAGCTATCTGGTCTGGATGATAGGTGTCTATAAGCTCTATGGTACGCTCAAAAATAAGTTTGAGGCGTTTGTAATGATTATCATACTTGGAGAGTTGCAATTCATTAAGCTGTAAAAATTCCATTTTTTTTCCAACCACCTTGATAAGTCCAAAACCCATAATAGTGGTTCCTGGATCAATACCCAATATGATGCGCTCTGAAGTGTTCAAGACTATTTTATAGAATTAATAAGGGTTAGCTGCTACTGATTTCAATTCAGATACCTATACGATCTGTCTTACAAATTTAAACAATATCTGCACGGCGCCCTAAAATTTTAGCTATTGCTAAAGGGGTTGTATACTTATTTGGTTTGCAGGACAACGGGCAAGCTAAAAGCTACCGCAACTGGAACACCTCTTTTGTGTGCTGGTGCCAAAGGAGGTATGCTATCTATACTTTGGGTAATCCATAAAGGCAATTCTGGGAAACTTGTAGCGGTAAGGCTATCCATTTCAATGTTGTTTAAAAAAATAATTCCTTTCTCTGAAATAGTGAGGGAAACCCAAAGGGTATCGCTGATGCTTCGAGAACTTACAAAATGCCTGGAGGAGAAACCAGCATATATTTTTGAAACCAATGTGTTTTCAAAACACGCTTTACTCGCTTTTTTTTCTGAATCTTTTTGACAAGAAGCAAAGTTTGGAAACTGATCTACCTGATTCCAAGAAATTGTCTTCATTTCTTGATTGTAAAAGGTGTCTGAAGATATTTTATCTGTCTCAAAGTACTGGCAAGAAGCCATAATACATAACACTAAAACATAAAATATATATTTCATGATTTTGAAATTATAGTTCTGAGTGTGAAAAATACACATTTTGAAGCGATCCATTTAGGTGTTCTTTGATTTATCTTACCCAATGCAGAATTATTGTTACACAAAAGCCGCTGTTAAAAAAAGCGGCTTTTATTTATTGTATTGTTATTTGTGTATTATAGTGTTCCGCGCTTGGCTTGTTGTCTTTCTATAGCTTCAAACAATGCTTTAAAATTTCCTACACCAAAAGATTGCGCTCCTTTGCGCTGAATAATTTCAATAAACATGGTAGGTCTATCCACAATTGTATTTGTAAAGATTTGTAATAGATATCCTTCCTCATCACGGTCTATTAAAATCCCATGTTTTTTAAGTACTTCAATGTCTTCATCAATCTCACCCACGCGCTCTAGAACATCATCATAATAAGTCTCTGGCACATATAAAAACTCAACTCCACGCTCACGCATTGCAGAAACGGTGGCAACTATATCATCGGTAGCTAAGGCTAAATGTTGTACTCCTGCCCCGTTGTAAAAGTCAAGATACTCTTCGATTTGAGATTTCTTTTTCCCTTTGGCTGGTTCGTTTATAGGAAACTTTATACGGCCATTACCGTTACTCATAACCTTACTCATAAGGGCCGTAAAATCTGTGGCAATATCATCATCTGCAAAAGAGATAATTTGTGCAAAACCCATAGTCTTGGCATAAAATTCACACCATTTGTTCATTTCTCCCCAACCAACATTACCTACAATATGATCTACAAATTTTAAACCAACAGAAGCTGGATTATAATGAGATTCCCATTTTGTAAATCCTGGCAAAAAGATTCCGTTATAGTTTTTACGTTCAATAAACAGGTGTACGGTTTCTCCATAGGTGTAGATACCAGATTTAATTACATATCCATGAGCATCTTCTTCACGGGTAGGCTCCATAAATGGCTTTGCCCCTCGCTTTGTAGTTTCCTCAAAAGATTTGGTAGCATCATCTACCCACAAAGCAATAACTTTGGCGGCATCACCATGAAGGTTAATATGCTCATTAATAACCCCGTCTTTATTAAGTGGCGTAGTTAACACCAATCTAATTTTATCTTGCCTTAAAACATAAGAAACGCTGTCTTTTCTTCCTGTTTCCAAACCGGCATAAGCTTCACTTTGAAAACCAAAAGCTGTTTTATAAAAATACGCGGCTTGTTTTGCGTTGCCAACGTATAGCTCCACATAATCTGTTCCCAAAAGGGGCAGAAAATCTTCTGCCTCATCAAAGAGTTTCCGCAAAGAATACTCTGTGTTTTGTAAGTCTTTTAAATTTTTAATTTCTGCTGCCATAATGTGTAGTTTTTAGGGCAGTAGCTCTAAAGAAATAAGCTACTTTCTTGATGCAAATATCTATAATAATATTGAGATTTCTATAGCCAGAAACAAAAGCCGTGGTAAAAGTAATTTGTTAAGAGTTATACGGGGCCAAAAAATCCCTATTCAGCAGCAGACTAAATATACTTTAAGGGTGCTACTTTTGGCAAAAAAAGATACATTTGTCTTCTAATTTTGTAACTAGATAAGGTATGTTAAAAGCAGTTCTTTTTGATATGGATGGTGTAATTGTAGACACAGAACCATTGCACCGTAAAGCCTATTTTTTAATGTTTAAAGACATGGGCATAGAGGTCACAGAGCAAATGTACACAAGCTACACAGGGCAGTCTACTATAAATATTTGCAAGCAATTGGTGGGGCATTTTAATCTAGATGCAGATCCCAAAACACTGGTGGCAATTAAAAGAAAGCATTTCAAATATCTATTTGAAAATGACACATCACTCCAACTCTTGGACGGAGTGTTAGATCTTATTAAAAACTATTACAACAATGGCCTAACCTTGGTCTTGGCATCCTCTGCTTCGATGCCTAATATTAATCGCATTTTTGAGCGTTTTGACCTTGATCAGTACTTTGTTGCTAAATTAAGTGGGGCAGATTTAAAACAGAGTAAGCCACATCCAGAAATTTTCATTAAAGCTGCACAGGCATCAGGACACCCTAAAGACAAATGCATGGTTATAGAAGACTCCAGCAATGGTATTAAAGCAGCCAATGACGCTGGCATCTATGTTATTGGGTATGACAGCACTCACTCTACAGATCAAGATTATAGCATGGCCAATAAAGTAGTGAGCTCATTTTCTCAAATTCATTACCACAGCCTAGCGCAGGTGTTTTAAAACAACCGTTTTACTGTAGTATTAAAAAATTGAAAAGCCACCACGTTAGTGATGGCTTTTCGCCCCAAATTTGATTAACACCCTTAGGCATCAACCTACTTATAATTTCGAAATTACATAAAATTGAGAATATATGCATCTCATTTTACACAACTTTTTGGGTATTAACTTGATGCGGGCAGTTTTTTCTTAGATTTTACATATCCAAAGAATAAAATAGGTGAGTGTATATACGTGTTTATTATCCTTTTACCTACAAAACATTTGGTGTTAAATGGTTTGAGTATTAAATTTAAGAAATCAATTAATCTAAAAACTAAAAATATGAAACTTAATTTACTTAAATCATTGGCCGTAGTATTTATATTGTCAATGTCTTTGCAGAGTTGTAAAACCAATCAAATTGTTTCTAACGGAGCTTACAGTGACATTAGCCTAACAAGAACTGCTGATCAATATGACATTAAACGTCTTAATGAAATTAACACAGAAGGAGAATCTTTTTGGGGTATTCCTATTGATAAGAATGTTGGTAATGATTATGGAACCGTTGTAAGATTTAATGGAGTTGAACTTGGAGGGACAAAAAGATTTCTTCCAATACTTACTATGTTAGTAACAAACATTGCAGTTTCTCAAGGTTTACGTGAGTTAGTTGGGCAAAAGGATGTATTTGAGGGCGGTTA
>CBFHMO010000065.1:0-8681 GCA_965656925.1 Patiriisocius sp. | reverse complement strand
AAAAATAAAAAAATGTTTATAAGTTTCAAAGCCTACTTAAGTATTAAAATTTTGTTGTTTATAAATTTTTATCTGCTATTATTTCCAGCACAAATAATTAAAATATAATTTCCTTTATCTAATATATTTAGATCAAGATTGACTTGTTGAATCCCTTGCCCTCTTTTATTAGTTGTTACCGTTACTAAACGTCCCAACATGACATATACCTTAATTAGAACTTCATTCATTTGTTCTGGCAAATAATACATATCAGTTATATCACCAGCAGATGGATTTGGGAATTTGCTAAATTCAATTTGATTAAAATCTTCTAAATAAAGATAATTTACTATGTATACACACTAATAACCGCTGATGCTATATTCCCATTAACATCTGACACATTATAATTTACTGAGTAAACTTCTAATTATAAGAAAAGTAATACCTGAATATTTTAATAGCATAAAAATGTACGTACAAAAAAAACCGATAAAAAATCAGATTTTTTTTTTGTTAATAGATTGATTTCCAAAAAGCTATTTTTTATTTCTATTTCTTCTTGTTCTCATAAAGCCACTAGGAAAATTACCACCCTGGTCAGGAGGTCCAGATACTGCCTGGGCTCTCTGAGGGTTTAGCATAATTATGGTACCCAATGCAGCAAAGGCTGCATAACTACCCATCTTTTTTAATGCTTCTTTTCTGGAAATATCCTTAGAATGTTGCTTTTTATTTTGTGACATAATTATATTTTTTAAGATGGAGATAGTATTACTCTATAATTATTTTTTTGTTAAACACTTGATTTCCTGACCTTACTTGAACAACATATAAACCGCTTGACAGTCTCTGTGTAGAGATTCTCTGGGTTGCAATTGCTGGGTTTAATGATTTTTCATGAACTGTTTGCCCTAGTATAGAGTAGATGGTAACATCTAGTTTCTCTAAATCTGGAGTAATTCCTGCTATGGTTACAAAGTTGTCTTTGTTTACTTTGTAGACATTCAATAGGCTTATTCCTAAAATATCCCCGTTGGAGAGCAGGCTATTGTCCTTAAAAACAATAAAAAACCTTTCTGATCCGCTAAGATCGCTTAGAGCCGTTAGCTCAAAATCTGAGTCTTTTAATGAGGTAAGGGAACCGTTTAAAATATCTTCTAGATATACGTTGATATCTTCTGGAAGGTTCATATCTGCCATACTTACTCTAAAGATCTGTCCGGCATTTTGTCTAATCTCTAGAGGCACTCTGGTGTTTTGCAAGGCATCTATACCCATAGCATTTATAGCAAAAGCAAACTCTTGACTACCCTGGGGGAGTCTTGTGCTAAGTTTTGTTGTTTGATTATAAGCTCCTGCGTCATATCCAGGATCAAGATCTAAAGAGAGTCCATCTCTAAAGTAGAAATCAGTCTTTGCTCTTTGCGTATCACCATTAAATAGCTTTAATTCTAGCCTATAAATCAGAGGTTGTGGACCTAAAACAAAATCTCCAGTGCCTGTTGTGGTTCGCATAGCTGCTGTAAAATCTAGCGCCGTATTAGTAGTGCTAGCAGCTGCAACAAAAAATCCTTGTCCAGGAGCGATAGAAAAAGCATCAGAGGTATTATTATACGTTGTATAACTAGAGCCATTCCAGCCATAGACACCCAAGAAACTACCGTCAATAACGCTGCTATTTACATCCATAAAGTTATTGACCGCCTCGGCAGTAGTGTTTCCGTTAATGTAAGATGGGAAAGGATTAGAAACAAAATTCCATCGTCTACCAACCCCGGCGTTTGCATCGTCATTGTTTATTACATCTATGCTTTGGGATGTTGTAGCGATGGTTCCTGTATATTTTACAGTGGCTCCATTTGTGTCTGTTGTAGCCATAGTATATCCTTTACCAGCAGTAAAAGCACCTGCAGAGGGCCCAGTGGTTGTAGTGTAATACTCATATAGGTTGGTAAAGTTATTAAAAGGTCCCAGGGCGTAGGTATCACCAACTTGATAAATAATACCTGTATTATCTGTAATAAAATCTGCAATAGACATAGCAACTGGAGGGCCTGTGCCGTCCCAACCGCCTCCGGCAGAAGCACTAAATGCGTTTACATACCTATTGTAGATAACATTTCCCGCGGCCGTTCCATCGACTATCAAAGAAGAGAAATCATCTGCAGTGGAGTTTAGAGTAACTGTGCCACTATTTGTAAAGTCTTCAGAAACTGTTAAAGAAGAGGTCTCATCTATAGTTAAAGTATTTCCTTCAGCTATCGTTACTGATTTAGCTTCAGCATCTGTGTTGTTAGCTATAGCAGGCTCATTGGCAAAAGAACCATTAACAACAACATCATCACTAATTGTAGGAACAGCTCCTGTACTCCAATTTGATATGTTGACCCAAGAAGAATCTGCTACTCCAGTCCAAGAATAATTGGAATCTATGATGTTTACTGTTCGTGTTACTTCTGCTGCTGCATTACCATTAGTATCTGATACATTATAACTTACTGTGTAAACTCCTGCAATTGCTGTGTTTACATTAGATACAGTTACAATACTTGAGGTAATATCACCATCATAGGTGTCTGTGGCAGTAGCACCTGCATCGGTGTAGGTATCTCCTAACTCAATGGTGACTGGATCTTCCCCCAGTAAAGTAATTACTGGAATAGTCGTGTCCACTACATTAACCGTACGTATTACCTCTATGGCTGCATTACCCGATGTGTCTGATACATTATAACTTACTGTATAAACTCCTACAACTGCTGTGTTTACTGTAGATACAGTTACAATACTTGATGTTAAATCTCCATCAATATCATCAATAGCAGTAGCGCCAGCATCGGTGTAGGTAGTGCCTACTTCAATGGTAACTGGATTATCTCCCAGTAGGGTAATTACTGGTGCTACGGTATCCTCAATAACATATACATACCCAACAGATAGTGCATCACTTGAAATATTTTGATTTGCTTGGCTAGAGAGAACAACATTAGAAAATTCAAATGTGTATTGACCCGGATCAATAGAATTCTCGACAAAAATGGGCAACGTTAAAATCGTTTGATTTCCAGAACTAATAACATCATTACTAAATGAATATATTAAAAATCTGTAATTATTATTTCCTTGTGAAGAAATTGATGTGTTGAAATTATTTAGTACTGAAGTTTCTGTAACATTGTCTATATCGAAGGTGAATCCCTCAGGGATATTAATATCATACTGGATAGCCCTAATGGGGTCATTGTTAACGAGATTTATGGGAATATCATAAGAATTTCCTCTTAAAACATCAGTGTCTAGCAAAGTTAGATAGTTTTGAGAAAACACATTAGCCAAGACAGTTATGATTTGTTGTTCCTCAGGGGAGTTATTTCTGATAGAAATATCTTGATTAAAATTTCCAATTTGGGTAGGTGTAAATGTGAGTTCCACATCTATACTCTGAGAAACCTCCAAGGTTGTTGGTATCTCAAGGGGGAAGGATAACTGATTAGTGTTGTAGACCAATTCGTCAATGAGCAAACTTGCTGTGCCTGTATTTGTTAGGGTTACAATGGTAGTTTGTACATCTGTTATGGGAACATTTCCATAATTAATTGTTTGAATGCTAGTAGATAAATATGGCGAATTGATAGTAAAACTTCCATCGTAAGCATCTGAGATAATATCTCCAACAAATACATTTGAAATTATTGAATTTGAAATAGGAAGCGGATAAGTTCCTGATGCAACATTTGGAATGATATTAAAATTAAACACATCACCTTGATTGCCTGAAAAATTCGTGTTTGAACCAGAATAAGACACAAACCTAAGAGTATTACTGTTAATCATACTCCCAGCGATTGTATGATCTTCTGCTCTTGATGTAAAAACAGCAGAATTTTCAACATAACTAACATTATTAGGCAGTGTTACATCAAATTGAAACCCATTGAAAGATTCCATGTTAGAGATACTAACAGGAATTGTTATTTCAGTATTTGATTCTCCTTGTCCAGATCCGATATAAATCTCATTTACTGCAAAAATATCTGCAGTAATAGTAGTAGTTTGTTGTGCTCTAAGTGGGTCTTGATCGTTTGTTGTGAAGCTTAGTTCTTTAGAAACAACTTGTTTGGTAGACGTATCAACACTCACAGAAAATGACCTGCTATTTCCAGCAGGTATGGTTACAGGCAAGGCGTCGATGACTGAAAACGGGGCATCAATAGAATAGGAGGTGATAATAAGATTTTCATTTCCAGTGTTGGATACATTAACACTTTGCTGTTGAGTTGAATTTAATGGGATTTCTCCAAAATTTATAGCAGTAGTAACAAGGTCATATTGGGGGCCAACAATTGTTACATTGCCACCTGTAGAACTTACACCCAAAGCAGCACCATTTTGGTCTGAAAGCACTATATCAGTCATGGATAAACCATAGGTCCCTGGCTCATTATTACTTTCAAAATTTAAATTTAAAATGGCTCCTGTGCCAATACTAATTACTTCATTGGAAGACGAAAAAACAATAACTCGAATCGTAGTTTCATCAACGGTACTAACAGACAAAATGTGATTTTCAGCTCTTGAGGTTAATGTGCTTCCAGAAAGTAATTCATAGGCAGACTCATTGTGAGATAAATCAAACTGAAAAGCGGTTACCTCTGAGGTGTTATCTAGGCCAATTTCTACAGAAAATGAACTATTAACTCCTACAGATTGCGAGGTTACATTAAAGCTGTTTTGACCAAAAACAAAATTAGAGACAAAAATTAAAACAAATGCGATTACATTTTTCATGCTTGTATTTTTATTTGACAATCAGTGTTTTATTAGCAATATTTTTAACACCACCGTTTTTATGGGCACTAATAAGAACTATATAGTTTCCTTTTTGTAGTGTGTTTAAATTAAAATTGGCTTGTTGCATGCCTTGCTTTTTGTCAATAGCTTTTGCCCAAACTAGTCTTCCTAGCATGTCATACACCTTTGCTACTGCTCCATCCATTTGCTCTGGCAAGTAATACATGAGTGTTACTTCTCCACTAGTTGGATTAGGATATAAGTTTAAGAATTCAAGCTCATTGCTCTGGAAAGGAGATCCTATCCCTGCCAATTCATTGTCTTTAAATCTTGGTGTTAGCTTGGCTCCTGTGGTGGTTCCTGTAACGGCTAGGTTGATATCGATATCTTGGGTGGCATCTACTCGGGTGAGTAGTTTTGTTCTAGTTGATGCGATAGTGGTATTGTTAAAACTGTAAAGCATAAGCACCTTTAATTGATCTTGGGTGTAGTCTAACCTTTCAATGCCAGGAAGATCATTTAGTATGTAGTCAAAATCTGCATCAAAGGCTAGTTGCATACCACCTATGTTGTGCATAGACTCTACATATAAATCGTTACCCTCCCAGCTAAAATCTGCATAACCAATGGCCTGTGAAGGATAAAAGTTAGGGTCTAAACTACCAGATCCTGTATCACCACCATCACCATTAAAAATAATATCTACCGTACCAACAATATCCAACACATTTATGGTATCATCTGCATTCACATCTCCAGCTACAAATATGAAGGGTTCTGGATTGTTACCCAAGATATAATCTACATCATGTACAAGATCCAGTACATTAACATCAAAGTCTCCGTTGCTATCTCCAAGGGTGGAGGTAAGTGGAGAAGAAGATACCGTGTTGGAGTAATCTGTCTCTTCAAAACTGGTTCTTAGAATTTTATATTTATAAAAATACGTCTCTCCCTCTACAACATCATAGTCTGAGAAGTAAACCCCATTGGTAGATGCGTCTGTATCTTCTATAATTAAGGCCTCATTCAGTTTTTCTGGCTCACTCTCTACGCCATCTGCGTCTATCTGGTAGCGGTACATGTTATAGCCCAATACATCATCTAGCTCATCGGTGCTTGGTGCTGTCCACTCCAAGTCAATCTTGCCTAAACCACCAGCAGCGAAGAAACCACTAGAAGCAGAACCTGCAGATTGCAAAACAAAATTAAAACGAGTATCCTCTACAGGGATTTTAAAATAATCTAAATCTTGTGCGTCCTGTACTCTAACCCTATTAATTCCATCTGCAGCGCCAATGTTAATCTCGTGGTTAACTGTGTAAATTTTACCATCTGCAGACCAAGTACCCTCTTCAGGAATAACGTTTTGAGTGTATGGAATGGTGACACCATATGTAATTAGCGGGTCAATAGAAGTATCCATCTCTCTGTTAAAGTAAACCTTGAACTCATGTACTCCTACACCAAGCGCGTCCAATGATGCATACTCATCTTGAGCATCATAGCCATTAACTACAATCTTCCAAACTATACCATGTGCTAATTCGTTTGGTGCTGTAGCTATCTGCTCAAGATCAAGTAAGTTTGAGAGAGTCCCATCAGACAGAAGATCTCTAACCTTAGTTCTTACTATGTCTGTATCAGAAGAACCTAAATAAGACAAAATAGGAAATGATGTTCCATAATTCGAAGATGACGCATAGAGAAGCCAATCATTATTGAAAATATTAAGTCCTGCCAACTGCGTTGAATGCGAAGCACTATTTATTTCAACCCCTCTTTGAGGGTTACCATTACTATATTTTGTATTTGTAACATTTGAATGTGTAACATTTGTCATGTAATTTGAAGAACCTAAGTTAATTCCATAGAGCATTTCATCATAATTAATTTTTGTGAAAGTAGTATTTGTCTCGTTTCCAAAGAGATAATACACTCTAGAATTTGAAATTAAAACATCAGATACTTGGATGTTTTTTGAACCTGTTTTAAAAATCTTTTGACCACGTACACCGCTAATGTTAGCAAAACTGATAGATTTATTACCATCACCTCCAAGATTAAGACCCGCCCATTGAACATTTTCATTAATAAGGGTAACTCTATTTTCTGGAGTTCCATTACAAATTAAAGAAGCATCATTTAAAAAATTTATCCCTTTATCATCCGAGAATTTAATAATTGTACCAGGTTCCATGGTTACTATAGCATCACCACTAAAAGCTACATTATCAACAATTAAGTATTCTTTGCTCGCTAGGAAGGTATAGTCATTAGATATTACTCCAGATAATAGAATAGAGTTCTTAACGTTTATAACAATTTCTGTTGGCTCAGACATATATTCTTGATCAGGGCCAGACCAAACTGTAAAATTAAATCTAATATCAACATTATTGGCAACATCATCAGCAATGGTGATTTTTAGACTTTCTTCAAGATCTTGAAGGGTTGCATAGGCAGATATACTTCCAATTTGGATCTCATCTTGTACAATGGTTGCCTTGGTTTGATCTTCAAACTCTGCAAAGGCAATCCCTACTCTTACATCGTCGGTTGGTCCCCAGTAATTTTTTACAAGGGGTAAGAGTTCAATAGTTTCACTTGGCTCTATTATTGTATTTCCATTTTGACCATTAATTGTATCTCTTGTGTCAGCAGACAATACCGTAAGTTGAGGTGTAGGCTCTACTGCAATGGCTGATAAAAAATCAACATTTGGATTTGATGTATTAATTAAACTCCCAAACAGTAACTCTTTACTATCATTGGGTCTTTGTTGTAAATACAATGCCAATCCACCAGCAACCAGTGGGCTTGCCATAGAGGTTCCTGTTAAGGGAGCATAACCACCACCTGGAATTGTGCTCATAATGGAGGTTCCTGGAGCTTTCAATTCATAATTAAGTAAATATTCCCACCCTGTAGCTATTGGACCATCTTGATCAAAATTATCATAATCACCAGCTACGTCTTCTACCCCTAATACATAATTATAAGAACCAGGATAATAAGGAAATGGATCTGAACCATCTGGACACAAACCAGGACCAATACAAACCCCAGCATTCCCAGAAGCAGCTACAAGAACGGCTGTAGTGTAGGCATTTTCAAGTGCTAATGCTAATGTTGCTGATGGTGCAAAAGATCCAAAGCTCATGTTTAGTAAAGTTGCCCCATTGCTAGATGCGTATTCTACTCCTGCAGCTATAGTTGTGGAGTTTCCAACTCCTGATGATTGAAAAACCTTGATGTGCATTAGTTTTACATCCCATGCAGCACCTGCTATACCAATACCATTATTACCAACAGCTCCTATAATACCAGCAACATGTGTACCGTGCATGTTATCATCTAAGGGTGCATTGTCTGAATTTATAAAATCCCAAGCTCTAATATCATCTACATACCCATTACCATCATCATCAAATCCCTCTACTCCATTTAGTTCTGCTGCATTTATCCAAGTATTATCAGCTAAGTCTGGGTGAGTGTAATCTCCCCCAGTATCCAATACTGCGATAACCTGTGAGCCATCACCTGTGGTGTATTGGTCCCAAACATCGTCAATGTTAGTGGAGGTAATGTTAGTTTGTGAAGGATATAAAGGATCGTCTACATCTATGACTAAGGATGACTCCATGTTAGCAGCCTCTTCTGCGGTGATTACATCGCCCACTTCAAAATCATCAATCCCATAAATGTAATTAGGCTCTGCGTATTCTACATTGGGATTGTCTTGGATTTGCTGGATTAACAGCTGTATGTTTTCTTGCTCGTTATTTGTTTTTAACACAAATATGTTTTTCATGGTCAAGGGCTCTTTTGGAGTGTATCCATTATTTGGATTCTGAGCTGCCTTGGCTGCATATACCGCCTTCATCTTTTGACTATTAGCAATA